>CAYRBI010000118.1:1974-19116 GCA_964422415.1 uncultured bacterium
TTCTCCGGATCCGCGCCGGAGAGGGCTACATGCAACAGGTGTGGCATGAGCGCCTGGCAGGCGGCCAGAACCTTCTCGGGCCTTTCGATCAGGTCCATCACCAATCCCACATACCCGCGCAACTTATCGGCTAGGATATCAAAGGGTGCCTTAAGGATGCCGGAGATGGCTGACACGATGCCACACTCTTTTTTGAGCAGTTCTCCCTGCCGTCCAAAACCATAGAAGTACCTGAGCATCGCCATCCCGCTTTTCATGAGTGCGAGGTTGTTGCGGTAGGTGTTTGGCTGGCCGAGTGGGACCATCTCGTTGGAGACTCGCGGTAGCCAGGTTCCAAACAGGAATCCCGTAGGATCCGCGATGAGATCATCATACTCATCGGCTTCCATGTAGGCTTTGTTCTCGGAAGGTTCCAGATACTGGAAACCGGTGTCCGGGGAAACATCAATACCGGGGACCGCGTAATACTTCAGTCCGAGGGATTGGGTCAGGCCGGTCCAGACATAGACCATGTTGCCGACCGTGGCATCCCAGCCAAAATCCTTCGCGCACTTCCGTGCCGCCGCGAAAGCGAGTTCGAAGTCATGTGTGACCTCGGCGCAGGTGTAGCCTGAGTACTTGGCGGTGAACTCCGCCGCGAAGGGACGGATGGGGACTCGATCCGGTTTCCCGTTCTTCAGTGCGGTGGTGTACCGGAGTAGCCGTTCGGTGTAGAGATTCTCCATGGCCGTTTCCGTCATCATGCATCTCCTGGATTTGGTCCTTCTCCATACCAATCATTCCCGCGAAAGCGGAAATCCACTGTCTCATGCATACCACATCATATTCCACGGACCGTTAGGGTAATCTCGAAAGCGGCCAGCTGATAGCCCTTTCACTAACAAATACCCACCTTTCATGGGGTAGGGAGAGAATGTGTGTCCCACTCTTTTTCATGGGTGATGGCCCGAAAGGTTTGCCGCCAGGAGGGGATTGTCTTATGATCTTTCTGGTTCTGTACGCACATTTTCTTGCATATCTGTTAGGAGGTCCACTTTCCATGTTGCGAAATTTTATGGGATTGTTTGCCGTCTTGTTTTGGGCTGGGATCTGGCTCGGAAGTGATGTCATGGCGGGAACAGAGATGAAGTTGGGGCTTCATCAGGTGCCTGGACAAGCGGAATTGGGCTATGCAGAGATATCTGGTGTGGCGGCGGGTGTGTTTGCGCCGGAGATGTGGGAGAAGGGAACGCTCAATCTACTGCCCGATCAGCGCTCTCCGTTATTGGCTCCACGTCTCTCGGGTGTGTTCCGTAATATCTATGCCCCTTCAGCGGTTGAAACACCAGCGGGTTGGCGGTTGTTCTACGGTGCTTGGGATGGCGTCAACAGTGGCAATGACCGCATCTACAGCGCATTGACCGCTAATTTCCTGGATTTCGCTGACCGTCAAACCGTGATCGAGCATGGATCTTTTGTCCATGTATGTAACGTCAACGCCATTTCCAATGGCGCTGGCTTTGACCTGGTGTGCACCGCATACCCTGATTCGGTTGGGCAGAACAAACCCATTTTTTTCACCAGTCCCGATGGTGTGAACTGGAATGGCTCCCCCGCGCCCTATGAAGCCCAACCCTCCGATTTGATGACCATGCAGGGGTATGAGGCCTTCGCTCCCGCTGATATGAATGGAGTGAATGTGTTGCTTAAGGAGGATGGTCAGTACCATCTCTACTTTGGCAACTTCAAAGATTGGGGGCATGTCTACCGCGCCTCCAGTCCGGATGGAAAGAACTTCACCTTCGAGGGCTCCGCGCTGGATGTCCCCCACATGGTGAATGATGTTAAGAAACTCGTGGTGGGAGATAAGCTCTGGTACCTCATGGGGCTTCATTCCAATGGCGATCACCTGTGGTACAGCCTGTCCAATGATGGGATGAAGTTCGGTTCCGAGAAGGTTCTGGCCACTAACCTCGGTCCCGGGGACCGCTACATTGTGGCCCTGGGTTGGGTGGTGCGCGGGAATCGTGTCCTGGGGGTGCTGTATGGTGCGGGTGAGGTCAAATATCTCAATCTCAACCGTATTTATGGACGTTGGCTCCAAACCAAAGTGGTCTTTGTTGCCGAAGATGGGAAACGGTATGAACCGGTGGCTTCGCTAGGCCCGGACCGGCAGCTCATCCCGGTGCCCAAGGAAAACCAACTCAACCCAATCAAGGGGCACTATGAGTTCTTCGCCGAGGATGGAGTCACACCCATGGGTGAACCTATCGAGGGCACCATCGCCTCTGGTGCGGTCTACCAGGTGGACCAGCTTCCAGCCGAGGAGGGATTTGTGAACCTTCTGGAATCGGATCTGAGTAAATGGGAGGCAGTGGGGGGGGGGACTCCCGATGGCTGGAGTCTGAAGGATGGCATTCTTGAGTTCGCGGGCAAGGGCAAGGAAATAAAGCTCAAGGAGGATTATGGCGATTTCATTCTGCGTCTCGAATACCGTCTCCCGCCTGCTGGTAACAGCGGTGTCTTCATCCGCCAGCCCAAGGTCTTCAGCGCCTTCGAGGGGATCGAGATCCAGATCCTCGACCACCACGCCGTTGAATATAAAGATATCAAACCCACGCAACACACCGGTTCGATCTACGCGGTGGTTGCCGCCGCTACGGACCCGATTCATGACGCCGGCGAGGAATGGAACAGCATGGAGGTTTATTGCCGGGGGTCACGCATCCGGACCAGTGTCAATGGCAAGATCCTCACGGATGCCGATGTGGACACCTATCGTGAATTGTGCCACCGCCCCAAGCGTGGCGGCCTGGGACTTCAGAACCATGGCTCCAAGCTGCAATTCCGGAATATCCGGGTGATGCGGCTAGACTAAATAAACTCGTTCGTTTCCCCTGGATTCCTGTTCCCCCAGGAATCCAGGGGCTCTCCGAGGGGTTCTTCTGGAATCCCATGCTGTTCACCCGCCCCCGCTTGCAATACACTTCCAGTATCATGACCGAACGGGACATCGCACGTAATCGCAAGGCTTTCCATGACTACACCGTGCTTGACAAGATCGAGGCGGGCATCGTGCTTTTAGGCAGCGAGGTGAAGTCATTGCGGGAAGGGCAGTGCAATCTGAAGGACAGTTACGCCTCGGTCGAGGATGGCCAGGTGCGTCTCTGTAACATGCACATCAGTCACTATAAACCAGCCGGGATCTGGAACCATGATCCCGAAAGAACCCGTCCCCTCCTGCTTCACCACCATGAGATCGACAAGCTGTTCGTGAAGGTCCAACAGAAGGGGCTGACATTGATCCCTCTCCGTCTCTATTGGAAGGAGGGGAAGGTTAAGGTGGAACTGGGCCTGTGCCAGGGGAAGAAACTCTACGATAAGCGTCAAGCCCTCAAGGAGAAAGATATCGACCGCGAAACCCGTGCGTCGATGTCCTTACGGAGAGGGTGAGCCAGCCCTGTCGAAGGGACTGGCCCACCCGGGATTGTCTTTAGGCTCCCATTTCCTGCTTGAGCTTGGCGAGTAGTTCTTTAACCTCCTCCACGCTCTTCTTGGATTCAGGATTCAACTGCAGATACCGTTCAAAGTGACGGACAGCCTCTTTGTTCTTGCCCGCTTCCTTCTGGAAATGTCCCATCTGGAAGTGGAAGCGTGTGTTGTTGGGCTCGATCTCCATGGCCTTATACAGGGCCTGGATCGCATTTTCGATCTCCTGAATGTTGTGGAAAGCGAAGGCCAGACGGCTCCAGTTCTCAGCGTTGGCTGGTTCGGCCTGAACCTCGGCCCATCTCCGCAGTACTGTGGGATCCTTGAGTGCCTCTTTGGAGGGCGTAACCCCCTCCGTGGCTTCGGCGGCTTGGATGAGAGGCATCTCGGGAATCTGCCTCTTCTTGTTCCAGCGGAAGAGCAGGAACAGGAAAACCAGGACCACCAGCCCGATAGCGCCATACTCACCAAACTTGACCGTTTGAAGCCAGAGAATGCGGGATTTTACCTGATCCAGCGTCTCTTTCGCCTCGGTGCCCAGTTGGGAGGTGCCATACTGGTTCATGAAGTCCTCGATGGCAGTGTGTGAGGACTTCAGTCCCTCCGTGCTATTCGGCTCATCCCGGAGAGTCTTCTTGGCTTGTGCGACCGCCTTCCAGAAGGAAGGATAGGGAGCCCGGTCGGGATTCTCTACCAGGACACCGGGGATCTCCGCCACCAGCTTGAGAATGGTATCATATTCCTCTGAGCGGAATTTGGTTTCGATATCGGCCTTGTAATCATTGAAGCGTTTCAGGTTGAGCTCGCTTTCACCAAGTATCTGCTGCGGCTCGGAAACGACTGGGGCGCTTTCATTATTCGCGCGGTCGACCGCGGTGACGAAATAATAATAGGTCACATTGTTCTTGAGCCGTTTGGGATGGTCAAAACCACGTGCTTTTTCAATGTCGATTTCAACGGCGAAAGCGTCTTTGGTGAATTGTTTGGATTCCGAACGGTAAATACGGTAAAGGACATTCTGTTCGGGAACCGGATCCCAGTTGATTTGGATCTCGCCACCATCATCACGGGAATTCACAACCACACTACGTGGAGCGGGTGGGGCCTCTTTGTCTACATCCACGGTAAGGCGGGCTGGAGAGGGATCCACATTCCCGGCGGCATCCCGTGCCTGGACAAACAAGGTGTGTTGTCCATGCCCGGTTTGGGCGAGGAGATCCGGAATCGAGAGGGTAACGGCCTCAGTCCAGTCAGTCCATGCCTGCTCATCCACCTTCCAACGGAACCGGAAATCCCGTGGACGGCTGTTCTTGTCTTTGGCGTCAAAGCGATAGACCGGTGTTTGCCCGGATTCATCGATCCAGACCCGGGTATTGGGAGGAGTATTGTAGTCGAGCTGGAGGACAAACGGTTCTTTTTGGATGTTTTGCGCCTCATCCCGGGCTTCGAAAGCCACTTGATGAGTTCCATCGGCCAGACCGGTGATGACCGCTTTTTGACCCACGCTCCGCCAGTCACTGGCGGGGTCTTGATCGATGGTAAAGCGGAAGTCGAGCTCATCGGGCGAGGTCCGGTTGTCATTTCCAGTGACTTGGAACTCGACCTTATACTCGGGTTCCTGTTCGAAATCGAGTTCGGCGGCGATGGTATCCCAATCCCGTGGCAGTTCTTGGGCGGTACATTGCGGTGGTGTGCTATCCACCTCGAATCGGACACTTACGGGTTCCGCGGAGAGATTGCTTTGCGCGTCCTTGGCTTGAAGCAGGAGTACGTGTTCGCCGTCCTTGAGGCCGGTGACCGGCTTACTGGCAACCTGTTCAAAGGGGGACCATTCACCCTCATCGACTTTCAGACTGAAGGCCACTGTCGCTCCTTCGCCACAATTCTGGCTGGCTTCCCAGGTGGCATTGAGATCTCCCAGGTTGAGAAGATCCGAGTTTTTCGGAGAGGTGAAGGTGGGGATGGGGGGGACCTTCACCATGAGCCGCTTGGTGGTCGAGGGAGTCTGTTTGTTATTGGCTTCATCCAGAGCGGCTAATAAAAGGATATGGGGGCCATTTACTAATCCGGTCAGTTCCTGGCTTGTGGCGTTCTTGATCTTGACCGGCTCTGCTTGGTCCAGCTGGAGCTGGTAATGCAGTTCACTGGAGAGGGTGTAGTTGTCCTTTCCCTGCCAGGCGATGGTGAGATTCGGGGTGGTCAGCTCCCGGGGGATTGTCGAAACAATCTCGGTGGTGGGCGCCTCATCGTCAGTGCGGTTAAAGAGGAGCTGCCGGTTCGCGGTGGTCTGGACACGGTAGGCGATGCCACGATCCGTGAGAGCGGTTGCGGGAATCACCGGGGGTTCGGCCAGACGGCGGATACTCCAGGTCATTCCATCTGGCACCCGGGTCTCGAGAGATTGGTTATCGATACTATCTTGAAGCCAGACAAAGGAGGGCCAAGGATCACCCGGGATCATTCGGAGGGGTGTGATCCGGGTGGCATGGAAACGCGCGATTTGAACCGCTGGTTCCCAGTAAGCTCCGCTGGAACGTCCCCGCGCCAGCCAGAAGTTGTACTCGGCTTCCCCCTCGGGGCGGGGCCTCTCCGCCAATACGACCAGATACATCCGTCCACCCATCTGCCATGCCGTCATGCCGCGGATGGGATCCGCATTGCTGAAAACAACCTCCGAGGGTTCCCAACTCTGCCCCTTATTCACTGAGACGAATTGCTGAACCTCATAACGGGACATGCGGTTCATCGTGGCGAAAATGAGAAGGTTGTCGCCATCGCTGAGTAGTTCATGGGTCACGGACTGGACACTGCTCAACTCAACCGCCAGCTGGGGTTTGGACCAGGAGTATCCCTGATCGGTACTCCGGGTGCAGTAGATCCCTCCTAATTGCGGGTCACTTTCTTCACCCCCCTTGAAGGTGACATTGATGCTTCCATCGGAAAGGATCACCACCTTGGCCTCGCTGGCGCCAAATCCCTCTGGTAGGACGTTACGTTCCGCTGACCATTTGGGTTCTACCTGCGAGATTGCCTGAAAGCACAGTAGCAGGGCTCCCAGGACTGGCATAAATTTGACAATCTTCATCGTGGTTGATGTTCCTTTGTTCGTAGGGTCAAGGCACCAGACCGGGTTTTTCCCGGAATCTTTCTGATATAGAACGTTAGGGTTTTCAATCCAGAGTGTCAACTTTGGGGGGTGATAGTGGTTGGAGCGATTGACGCTCCCCCTCAAGGACCGGTAGGATCGATAAGGAAGCGGCGGCGCGAGGTTCGAACACGCTGCCAAGTGGGAGAGTAGATTGCGAGAGAAGGGAAGACGATCTTGGGGACTGTCTTGATGTGGATTCTGTTGGCGGCGGTGGGATTTCATTCCTTTCTGGCGTCGAGTGCGGCCAAGGCGGCTCAACGGAGAGCCAGCCAGATGAGTGACCGGCTCTACAGCTGGGGGAGTGAGACACGGACCATGATGGAGGAGCTGCGTCAGCAGATCCGCCGCCTGGACTTTGAAATTAAGCGGCGTGCGGGGGAACTTACGATTTCACCGGAGATGTCAATCGCTGATATTCTGGCCATCCATCCTCGTATGAAAGAGGTTCTTGCGGGAGTCCAGCTGGGCAGTTGCAGTGGTTGTGCCGCGAGTGGAAACGAGTCTTTGGCCGCTGGTGCTGCCTCATATGGACTGGATATCAACTTGATCATGGGGGAAATACATCGTTTCCTGACAGATCCTGATCATTACCAGGGACCAGAGATTCCACGGCCTCGTTCCGCGGCCACTGAATCCATTCAGATTCAAATCCCCCCGCACCAGGAGGAATCATGAGGGGCGGACCTGGATGACCCCCGCGCAAGTCTCCTTGGCCAAGTGTGAGTCTTACGATCCGGATGCTGTGTTGGAGGGTGTACGGTCATGTCTGGCTCCGCTGGGAGGGATCCAAACTTTCGTCTCACCTGGAGAGCGGATCCTCCTGAAACCCAACCTGGTGACCGCTGTTTCACCAGGTGTTCCCGCCTGTACCCATCCAGATGTGGTGGTAACGATTGGAAGGCTGGTTCAGGAAGCCGGTGGCCATCCCTTCATCGGAGACAGTCCCGCCTTTGGGACCGCACGGGCCGTGTCCCGCAAGATGGGACTCTTGGAGGCCGCGGAGCGTTACGGTATCCCAGTGAAAAATCTTGCCCGGCCACGTAGCCAGAAGGTCCGGCTGGGGGGACAGGAATACCGGCTTCCGATTTCCGCCGATGCCATCGAGGCGGATGGGATCATCAACCTGCCCAAGTTCAAGGCTCACCGTCAGGCGACCCTCTCCTTTGGTGTGAAAAATTTATACGGTTGTGTTCCCGGCAAGAGGAAAGCTTGCCGTCACTTTGTCTCTGGTGGCGATCGTGAGTGGTTTAGTCACATGCTGGTGGCGAATGCCTTTCTTCTCTCTCCCCGCTTGACAGTGGTGGATGCGATTGTCGCCATGGAAGGGCAAGGACCAGCGCGGGGAACTCCATTCCCGCTCAAGTGTTTGGCCGCCGGAACTGATATGGTGGCGGTGGACACTGTATGTTGCTGTCTGATTGGCTTCCCACCTCTTTCATTGTGCACCCAGAAGGCGGCCCGGGACCTGAAGGTGGGGGTTTGGGATCCGGCCTTCATCGAGATCCGCGGGGAGGAACTTGAACGTCTGATGGTTACTGATTTCCGCCTTGCCCATGAAATTCCGATCTTCTTCAGCCTTCCGCAGCTGGTCCGGAGCCTATTGCGCTCCTGGAGAGAACAACTGGCCCCGGAATGAGCCGTGACTGAGATTCCCTTGACACTCTGGCGTTGTCAAACTAGCTTTTGTATGGGTGTGTTAAGATCTGTAGGACTGAGCCACTCCGAGTACCTCTAATAATCCGACCTGATTGGTGTGCTATGGCCCTGGAAATCAATGACTTATTACGTATGGTAGTGGAGCGCGACGCCTCCGACCTTCATGTTTCGGTGGGACGTCCCCCCACCATCCGCGTCGATGGCCGCTTGGAGAACCTCTCCAGCGAGCCGCTGTCTCCCGAGGATGCCGTCAGCTTGATGGAGGCCATCACGCCTGACCGCTACCGCGAGGAGGTTCAGCAAATCGGTTCCTGTGACTTTGGTTACGCTTTCGGTAACCTAGCCCGGTTCAGGGTCAGCGTCCTGCGGTCCCGTGGCAACATTGGCATCGTGATGCGTCTGATCCCCTTCCGCATCTTGACCTTTGAACAGCTGGGATTGCCGGTGGGTGCGATCAAGGAGTTGATGGTGCGTCCACGTGGCCTGATCTTGATTGTGGGACCGACAGGCAGCGGAAAGACCACCACCCTGGCTTCCATGATCGACTACATCAATGCCGGCATGGATCATCACATCATCACGATTGAAGATCCGATTGAGTATTACCATCCTCACAAGCGCTCCATTGTTACGCACCGGGAGCTCAACATTGATACGCCCTCGTTTGCACATGCTCTACGGCAGTCTCTCCGCCAAGACCCGGACGTCGTCCTGGTGGGCGAGATGCGCGACTTGGAAACCATGGAAGCGGCCATCACCGCCTCGGAAACAGGCCACTTGGTGTTCGCCACCCTGCACACCAACAGCGCCGCCCAGACCATCAACCGTATCGTGGATGCCTTCCCGGTCACGCAGCAGGAACAGGTGCGCATGCAGCTCTCCGTCACCATGGCGGCCGTGATTTCGCAACAGCTGCTGCCCCACGCCAGCGGCAAGGGGCGTGTGGCCGCGTATGAAATCATGATCATGACCCCGGCTATCGCCAACCTGATCCGTGAGCGTAAAACGAACCGTATCCTGAGTTCGATTCAGACCGGAACCAAGCTCGGTATGATCAGTATGGATCAGTCGTTACTTAATCTTTATAACCAGAAGAAGATCACGGGTGAGATCGCGCTTTCCCGGGCCGCGAATCCCGAAGAGCTTCGTCAACGAATGCTCGATTGATCTCGAGCTGGAGGAACAGAATGGCAAAACCATCAGATCCCGAGGCCCACAAGCCCCGCAAAGACCTCAACCTGGATGCCCTCCTTGAGTCTGCAGGGCTGATCGGAACCCCCGATGCCGCTCCGCTGCAGGATGAATCCGCGGCACGGGTACGGGGGAAGACACCCCGTGAGGGGGGTGTCATGGTCGATCAGTCCGAGGCGGCTCAATCTCTCGCCTCGGGGCTTGCTCAGGCGGTCAGCCATACCGCCGAAGAAGACGGCTTGGTCGAGATGGCGCAGAAGTACGACATGGAGTTCATCCGTATGAGGGACTACGAGATTGATCCCAGTCTCGTAGTTTCCTTCCCATCGGAGGCAGCACGGCTTTATGGCGTCTTCCCGATTAAGATGGAGAACGGCACGTTGGTGGTGGCCATGAGCAACCCCAACGACTGGCGTGTGCTGGATGACATTGAAATCCTCGTTCGTCATCCGGTGCGTGGCGCGGTGGCACGTCCCAGCGATGTACTCGATCTGATCGATGAATACTACGGCAAGGTCGATACCAGCATTGAAAAAATCCTGGAGGGAATTGGGGAAGAGAATCTCAACTTCCAGGTTAATGAGAACGATATCAGCAACCTTGAACGGTTGGCCAAGGATCCACCGATCATCCGTCTGGTTAACCTGATTCTCTTACAAGCGGTCAAGGACCGTGCCTCCGACCTTCATCTCGAACCCTATCAGAACTCCTTCCGGATCCGTTACCGTGTGGACGGTGCGTTGCATGAAACCAAACCGCCTCCGATGAACCTCTGGAATGCCATCGTGTCCAGAATCAAGGTTATGTCGAACATGGACATCTCGGAGTACCGTCTCCCGCAGGATGGACGTATCCGCTTGAACGTGGCCAACCGCGAGGTGGATATGCGTGTCTCCTCGCTGCCAACCGTGAACGGCGAAAGCATCGTGATGCGTATCCTGGACCGTCAGAACGCGGTGGTGGGCTTGGAGCAATCCGGCCTTACTCCCGAGAACCTGAAGATACTCGAGAAGATCATCAAGCGCCCGAATGGGATTCTCCTGGTAACCGGTCCGACCGGTTCCGGTAAAACTACAACCCTGTATGGCGCTTTGACCCGCATCTACAACCCGGAACTCAAGGTCATCACGGTTGAGAACCCGGTTGAGTACGAATTTAAGGGAATTGTTCAGGTTAACATCAATCCTGATGTCGGTCTGACCTTTGCTTCCTGTCTCCGGTCCATTTTACGTCAAGACCCGGATGTCATCATGGTCGGTGAAATCCGTGACGTGGAAACTGCCTCGATCGCGATTGAGGCCTCACTCACCGGTCACTTGGTGCTCTCCACTCTGCATACCAATGATGCTCCCTCGGCGGTCACCCGTCTCACGGACATGGGGGTGGAGCCATTCCTGATCACCTCATCCATCGAGGCCGTGGTGGCTCAACGTCTGGTGCGAACCATCTGTAAGCGCTGTAAACAAGCCTACACCCCCACTGATGAGGAGTTCTACGATCTCGGCATCAGTCCCGAGGAAGTCAAGGGAGTGACCTTCTACAAGGGCGCTGGGTGTGATGAATGCAACTACTCAGGCTACAAAGGACGTATCGGGCTTTTCGAGGTCTTTGTGCTCTCCAATGTGGTGCGTGACCTGGTGCTGGCGCGGGCTCCGAGTTCGGTGATCTTCCAACAAGCACGCGAGGAGGGCATGTTGACCCTCCGTGAGGATGGCTGGAAGAAGATTGTTTTGGGGATCACTTCCATTAGCGAAGTGATCCGCGAGACTCAGGACTAAGTCCTTCTCTCGCGAGAGATATCGAAACCACAGAGGGGTGGGTGGAAGGAAGATTTCCCCCACCCCTTGGCATTTCTTGCCATATTAAGAACACCACCCGGAGCTTGCCTCTGTGTCAAAGTCCACCCATCTGCTCCATGCCGGCCTGAGTACAGGGCTGATCGCGGGAGTCTTCCTGACCCTCCTCTTTATTGATCCACTCGCGGTTCAGGGATTCCGTGAACCCAAAATTGCTGTCCTTCTTTTCCTGGCGGGAATCTCGGGGCTGCTGGGATCTCTCCAGGGGGTGCGTGGATGCATGATGGGAAATGAGCCAATTGGGATACCTGTCCAACTCACCGCGCTACTCCCACTGGTAGGCCTGCTGATGTTCCGGTTCTGTAAAAATGCTTCAGGTGGATTTGATCAAGCGGGGGAGTATGAGAATCTGTATACTCTGTATGTGCTCACTCCCGCGGCGGCCTGGTTGGTGTTGGTGGCCTCCGCCTGGAATGTCTTCCGGGCCGTACGTTTACGGAGGCTTCTCAGCGCTACCATCCTGTTGGCCTTGGCCGCTGAGGTGAGCATCGTTTTTCTGGAGATTCTTCAGAACCAGACAGGCCTCCGCCTGAATCCCCTCTCCTTCGCTGGAGAGATTGATCTCCTGGGGCAGGAACTCCGGGAAAAGATTTACGGGACCATCGGCAATCCGAACTTTGTTGCGGGGTATCTCGCCATCGCCTTTTTTCCTGTGTTGGGATGGGTGTTGAGCACTTCGCGCCGGGTCACCGGCTCATTGGGGGTGGGTGTTCTATCAGCGGCGGCGCTGGCGATCCTGGCGGCCCGGTCAAAAGGCGCGGTCCTCGCACTGAGTGTTGGGGGTGCCCATTTCCTGTTTCTTGTGTGGCGGGACCGGTGGCATGAAGCAAAGATGAGTTCTCCCATGTCCGGAAACTGCCGTTGGGTGTCTGGAGCATTGATCTTGTTGATTGTGTTCGTCCTGTTAGTGGGATGGATGCTGGCCGATCAATCGGCTGGTCCGGAGGAGGGATCTTTCCTTCACCACTGGCTTGAAACTCTGTCGCTGAAGGGGGATTCGATAGCGGTACGGGCTCTGTTGGCCGAATGCGGATTTTCGATGTGGGAGCCGCATCCCTGGACTGGTATCGGAGCGGGACAATTCAAAATCCAGTTCCTTGAGACACTCCGGAAGATGCTCCAAGGAGAGGATGCGGATCTCTTCATGGGAAGAGTGGCGCGGCTCCAATCACTCCGTGCGAATCATCTCCACAATGAGTATCTGCAAATCCTGGTGGAGTGGGGGATTATGGGGCTGGCCTCAGTCCTGCTCTTCCTGGCGTGGAGTCAGGTCAGCGCATTAAATGCCATTGACCACACTCCCAGCCGCCGGGACCGCTGGGTGAGGATGGGCCTGCTCTCTGGATTCTGGGCTGCGCTGGGGGGAAGTCTCTTCGATCTACCGTTCCACCGCCCCTCCCAAGTTTTCCTGCTGGCTCTCCTGTTAGGGGCGAGTCTGGCGCCTGTCCAACTCTCTGTCAGTACGGGACGGGCAAAGAACAGAGCCATTTCGTGGATAACCGTGCTGATCTTTCTACCCCTGTCGATCTGGTTCTGCCGTGAAGCCACGGTCAGGTATGTTTCCTTGCGTGAAGTGTTCATGGCGAAATCAGTGTTGGAGGGGAAGATTCCAGGGGGTGACATTGAGAAGGCCGCTACAACCATTCAACGCGCGGTCCGGTGGGTTCCCGGAGCGGGAGATTACTACTACTACCTGGCTCATATCCAACTCCACTCGCGCAAGGATCCCAACGCGGCCATCACCACCCTCCGGCGTGCCCACATGCTCAGCGATGAGCCTGGTCTGTATCTACTCGAGGCCCGTGCCCACATCGAGAAGGGGAACTCCCTGGCCGCCGAACCGCTGCTCAACTTCATCAAGACCCTGGACAACGACCGGCCAGGACTTCATTACCTGCTGGGGCGGATTTACCAGGGCAGTCAACGCCTTGAGGATGCCCGCGCCGAGTACTTGGCGGATATCCACTGGTCAGAGACCGCCCCCTCGGAGCCAAACCCAGACCTGGAGGATTCCATCCTACGCTTGGCGGCGTTACTCGAGGATGCGGGAGACTTCAATCAAGCGGTGGTTTTCTATAAAAAGTTCTTGGCATTGAAGGATGGTCAGATCCCCACTTATCCCCTGGCCCAACTCAACCTGGCTCGAATCTACACAGAACACCTCTTCGACCGGGAATTGTCCCGGAAGTACCTGGAAGAGGCGCGGGATATTTTTATAAAAAATAGAAATTCAAAGGAAGCGCAACGGATCGACGAGGAGTTGAAGAACCTCTCCCGTGGCGCGGTGGGGCAACCTTAAGGTTGAATCTCGAATGGTAAATTCAAAACGAGTAATCCTAGTATTGGTTAAAGAGCTCGACTCCCGCGGTTGCTGATTTGATCTTGTCATAAAGGTTGTTTGCGATACCCACTCGTTCGAGAAGGGCCTCTCCTTGTACCGCAATCGGTCCTGTGGGATTTGAGACCTTCTCCGAGGCCACCAGGTCCACGATTTCCTGGAGGCTTTGCTTGCGTTTCGCAAGGAGGCTGGTCAATTCTGTCTTCTTGACGAATCCATCTCCATTGACAGTGACATAGATGGGTGTGGTATGAGCCACTGAGCCATTAGTGGCATAAGCCCGTGCCGCGATCCAGACTCCGCATGTGACCGGCAGATCGAAGCTCATCTCCAGAGGAGAGGTGGAATCCGTGGCAGTGGCGGTATGTATAACCTCGCCTTCCACAACCACTTGCAGGATTTCTGGACGGCCAATCGTTGAGTCTCCCCAAGCTTTGGCCTGGACAGACACGTTTGTGGCCATTGATAGATCAATTGTCTCTCCAGGCAGGGCCCCATTTACTTTGAAATCCAGCATCGGACCATTAGATACGAAGGTCCGCCCATTCTTTACCGCCTTGAACCAGTTGTCCGTGTCGAATCCGCTCTCTCCGAGGTAAGCGTAAACACGCACCTCGCCTATCGACCCTCCCCAGGGGACATCACTTCCAGCGAACACAGCCGCCTTGAAACCGAGGTTAAGGAAGTCATACCAAAGATCTGTGTCCATTTGAGAGAACTGCAGAAGCTCCAGGAAGTCCACCTCGCCGCGTGGGATGTTCAAACTCATGCCCCGGTTGACATTGAAACTTTGACTGCCCACATGACAATAGCCCGTGATAGCTCCCTGGGCATGGGCTCCATCGAACATCAGGTCATAGAGATAATAGTGGTCTGTGTCCCGGACCATCGCGTTGGCGAGATTGAGAGCCTGTGTGTGGCCTAGTTCATCGGTACGGGGGCACTCCTGTCCAGGCACCAGGACCGTGTCGCCGTTTTGGTAACGGAAATCCTTTCCGAAACCAGCATTTTCGAAGTAGGTCCTGTTGATGTCACCCATTTTCATGGTGTTGACGACATGAATATCGTTGGCCTTGGCCCAGGTCATGATGCGCTGGTGTTGTTCATCGGTCTGTTGGAAGGTGTGCACATGCCCATCCCCCGAGTACCATCCCAATGAGGCGGAGTCCACCCAACGTTTCAGCGTCACGGTCTTCTCTGTGTTTGTGTCTTCTCCGAGTTCGAATTCCTCTATCCAGGGGGTGTACTCAATCCCTTTGGCCACCGAGAGCCTCCATTTGCCTGGGTAGACTTCGAAGGTAGCGGTACCCTCCACACAGCAGGTGGTGAGTTCACCCCAGTAAGGAGCTCTCATACGGAGGAGTTTGCGTCGTTGTGGTCCACTATCAAAATGGGCGTCAAAATCCAAAGCTTCTTGAGGGACCTTGTTAGTCTGGTCGGTGAGTGAGGTGAGGGTGATCATGCAGGGGATGACTGTACCCGCTGTCCCCTCGGTCACTTGGACCTTGAGTGTATTGGATTTGATTACACGTACCACCACGCTTTGGGAGCACGAATGTGTTCCCTTGAACTCGAGCCGGTAGCGGTGTTCTCCCATGGCTAAACCGTTGAATTCAATGAAACAGAAGTGGTGGCCAGCCCCTGTCCAGGTACCAGTCAAAGTATCAGAGGTCCCGGGATCCACCAGAATCCGTTCGAGAGTGGGGAGTGCCTTCTCATCTCCCTTACACCAGAGGACTCCCAGGAGGGACCTTCCTGGGGTGATAGCGAATGTATTGGTCCGTTCCTCTTGGGTGGCAACTTTAACAAGGCCGGGGAGACTAAGGGTTGTATCCGAGAACCGTTTCAATGCCTTGTGGCACTGTTTGTATTGGGCTGCAAGGCTTTCTTTGTCTGTGGGGCTTGCGGTTGGCTTGGCCTGAATACTCCGGATCTCCTCTAGATCAGTTCCGAGATCCCGGATTACCGACTCGATTCTCATTCCGTCTTCGTTGGGAAGGATGGCTTGAAATAATCGTCCCACCGCGGAAAGCGTGGTACGCGATTGCTCGATCTGTTCGAGTGTGACTTCCTCCTCACCCAAGGCTGCATGGGGCGCGATCCAGAGCGGCCAAACAAAGAGGATGAATAGGACAACAGCCACACACTTATTATCTCGAGATTTCATGGTTCCTCTCCTGAATGTCTTTGGTTGCGGGATGGTGATACTGGCTTCCCACGTTTCTCTGGATGGATGGCAAAGAAAAGAACACTGAACGGCTGGTGGAGGTTTCGTAGATCCTCCTGCTGTGGTCTTCACATATTTCCCGGATCTCTATACGCGATTGACCAGGGTTCGAGGTGAAACTGCGGTCTTCGAACCGGAAAAGAGATGTCTCCGTGGTCCCCATGGGGAAAGAGGCCGTGAAAAAAAACTTGAGAAGGTGGGGAGCCTGCTGGACTTTGTCATTCTCCAATAGGTCAACCTCGGGACGGTAGAGGATGACCAGCGGAACTGATTTTCTATCTACTGTCAAGGAAAAATGGTTGAGAAGTTTTCGCTCAAGCGCGGAGCGGAACTGGTCAATTTCGATGGTGGTGATGGTTCCATTACTGTCCATATCCATCCGTCCTTTGCGTACTTGCAGGGAAGGGAGCTCATGGAAATGCAGGACTACCTGGATGTTGAGGAAACTCGAGGCGGAATCGATGAGAGTCAAATGATCGATGTCTTTCATCCGGTCGAGGTGAGTCCAAGCAGGTTGCGAATCCATCAGAAAGGAGAAAAGGAGGATTAGAGGAAAGACCTGTATGAAAGGTGAAGTTCTAGTCACAAGAAACCTCATTCCAACTGATTTTTGGAGGGTTCCAGCAGTATTGAAAGGGGGGGGATGGAGAGGACCGGACATACCTACATCACTCTCGTTGGTATCCAGCGAAAGGGGATAACTTGGTGATATTTCTTTTACTGATTCACCAATACAACGAAAGAACCATCTCCGGGGATGAGGCCGTTACTGGCCTCATCCCCGGAAGTCCTGCCCACGAGGGGGCATTTTCTAACTTACTTGTTGGCCGGGGCGGCATCCGGAGCGGGAGCCGGAGCAGCCGGAGCGGGAGCCGGAGCGGCTGGAGCAGCCGGAGCGGCGGCCGGAGCGGCCGGAGCGGGAGCCGGAGCAGCTGGGGCAGCCGGAGCGGGAGCCGGAGCGGCCGGAGCCTTCGGCGCGGCAGCAGGAGCGGCTGGGGCCTTCGGCGCTGTTTTGGCGGGTTCAGAACTGCCACAGCCGATGACCAGGCCCAGCGTCAGGATCACCATCAGCGACACCACTGTCATGAGTCGTACACTTTTCATGGTATTCCTCCATTGGAATGTGGCTGCAAGATGCAGCTAAGGTAGAATATAACACTCATCCCACAGCTGACAACAGGACTCGCAAACTCATGTCGAGGTGCGAATTGACTCATAATAAAAGACACCGAAGGTGGAGGCGGAATTGGGATTGTAG
>CAYRBI010000119.1:0-5436 GCA_964422415.1 uncultured bacterium
AACAACAAACAACTCCCTCCCCCCTGGCGGGGGAGGGTGGGGGTGGGGGGGAGGTTTCTCTTCTCGTTCGATCGTCTCAGTCTCAGCCAGGATCATTCCATCTTCGGAAAGGTGAGTCATGGCCGTCGGCAGCCTTTACCAACACACCCTCCAAAACTTCCGCCGCGTGGCGGAAAGGTGCCGGATGGATCCGGATCTCATCGAGCGCCTGGCCCGTCCCAAAGAACGGATCGAGTTGACCCTCAACACGCTCCTCTCCGATGGACATGTGCATCAGTTCTCAGCCTATATTGTCCATCACAACCGTGCCTTGGGACCCTCCAAGGGGGGGATCCGCATGTCGGAGACCGTGACCCTCGATGATGTCTCCGCGCTGGCCATGGAGATGACCTGGAAGACCTCGCTGATTGGCGTGCCCTTCGGAGGTGGCAAGTCTGGGATCGCCGCCGAGCCACGCAACCTCTCTCCACAGGACAAAGAGATCTTGATCCGTAGTTTCGCCCGTTCAGCGATCCGTCACATGGGCCCCGAGGTGTATGTCCCCGCGCCGGACATGGGCACCAATGAACGCGACATGGGGCATATCCGCGACTGCATCTCCTACTCCGCTGGGATCTCGGTGACACGCGGCTGTTTTGTAACCGGCAAGCCGGTCCTCCTGGGGGGTATCCCGGGACGGCGAGAGGCAACCGGGAAGGGAGTCGCGGTGACTGTGCGTCTGGCCACGCAACTGTTGGGTTTGGATCTCAAGCAATCCCGGATCGCGGTGCAGGGCTTTGGCAATGTCGGCTCGGTTGCGGCGAATGAACTTTTCCGGATGGGCGCCAAGGTGGTGGCGGTGGCCGATATCCAGGGCGTCACTTGTAACCCGTCTGGGTTAGATATCGATGGACTCAATGAACATGTGAGTGGGGGTGGTGAAGTGTCTTCTTTTCCGGGAGGTGGAACGATCACCGCCGGGGAATTCTTCGGCCTCGACTGTGACATTCTTGTCCCCGCCGCCTCGGCCAACCAGATCACCCAGGAGAATGCCGAGTCGATCCGGGCACGCCTCATCGCTGAGGGCGCGAATGGCCCTACCACGCCGGAGGCGGATGCGGTGCTTCAAAGGAAAGGGGTGTTTGTCATCCCCGATATCCTCTGTAATGCTGGCGGAGTGTTTGTGTCTTATCTGGAGTACACCCAGGAAACTCAACGTGAGCAGATGACCCTCGAGGAGGTTGAGTCACGGCTCCAAAAGCGCATGGAGTCGCGCTTCCAAGCGGTGCATGAAAACGCGCAAGCCAATCACATCGACATGCGCACCTCAGCTCTGGAACTCTCCGTCAAACGAGTCGCCGAAGCGATTGTGTGCCACGGTTACTTGCCGTAAAGATTTCTTACTTCATCACCCTCACCACCACCGGCCCGATCAACCCGCTTACACGCCGTTCCGGTTTATCACCGCCGCTGTTGAGTGGTTGCCCCGCGAGCTCCGCGAACTGGGAGTAGTAGTTCGAGAGTGTATTCGCCACCACTACCTCCAGATGGTTGCTCCCGGGCTTCACTTGAGCGCTGATGTCCACCTCGTAGGGTTCGAAGAAAGATAATCCCGCCGGCTTGCCATTGACGATCACCTCCGCGCTGACCGCCACCCGTCCCAACGCGAGGATGACCTTGGAGTCCTCTGGGATTTCATCGAGCGTGAAATCTGTTGCGTAATGTCCCAAGCCGGAGAAGGTGGCCAGTCCATACTGACACCAATCGCCAATGGGGATCTCCTTGGGGATATGCATAGGTGGAGCCATGGATTTCCAGCCATCTGCCTCTTGGGTGAAGTTCCAGGATACATACGGGCGTTTCTGTGTCTCTTCCACATGGAAGGCGAAGGGGCCGGGAAGGGGGATCTCCTTCAACACACTCCCCCTCTGGTGGAGTGGTGCGGTGGAGGGATCGGGGCAGAGCATCACCGGGATGATCTCATAGGGCTGGAAAGTGAGCGTGACCTGGGTGCCACGCTGGGTGAGGGTATAGTCGGTCAACGCAGAGACCGTTCCTGTCTCCGGACTCCAGCGCTCGGGATGCCCTGTCACGGCCAGGGTGAGGGTTCCACTCTGCTTGGTGGCGGTGTTGTTGAAGAGCAGATACAGGTGGTGGTCTTCAATCACCCGGTGGTAGGCGGTGAGTCCCTTCATACCCGCCGGGATGTGTGGGTCAGGCGGAAGCACACCCTGTAGAAATGCTACGGCCTCATCTACCTCCGGTGCGAAGCCCGCCAATCCCTCCCCGGTCTTGCGCCAGTAGCCTTCACGGGTCTCCTCTTTACTGAAGCAGATCTTGCCCAGCAGCTCCGGGAGGAGCTCCGCTAGCTGAGGATCGTTGCTTCCATCCTCATAGGAATGCTTTGGCAGGCACCCGGTGAAGAGCACCTTACCGCCGGAGCGCACTAGTTCGAGGGCGCGCTCGATCGTGGCTCGTTTGACCGCATCAGCACGTGGGAAGAGGAGTACCTCGAACTCCTCGTTGGCGGTGGCGAGCCTTCCCCGCTGGACCTGAGCTTCTTTCAAGATGGCCTGGTCATCGAGGATGTCGAAGTCATACCCCGCGCCACGTAGAAGGTCTCCCAGAAGGTTATACTCATCGCTGCGTCCCTTGAGCAGTGGCAGATCCCAGCAGTGGCTCCACATCTCCACGCTCGGATAGGCCAGAGCGATCTGAGCGGTATGCCCGCCCCCCGCCACCAGGGTACACAACCGCGCCTCGTAATCCGCGAAGCCACGGAAATGATCCCAGTAGGGTTGCTGGTAACTCAAGCCGGGGTTGTAGAACTTGGTCCGTTTGGGCCCGCGCAAGGAATACTTGTAGCAGATGGGGATCTGCATATTGATGCCGTTGACATGTTCCCAATTCACAATCGAGCGCATCTCCTGGAAGGTCAGCCCCCAACCCGAGGCCGCGAAGGTCTCGCACCAGGTGCGTTCACGCCCCTTGAGATGGGCCATCGAAGTGGCGTACTTGGGTGTGGTGGCCGGCAGGGGATTCTCGAAGGGATGAATCCAGTCAATGCCGGGGATGTGCATATTCCGGAAATGAGTGGGCAGGTTTCCGCCCTGTTGAGCCAGGTGATTGGGGAATGACTCCTCGACTACCAGGTGCCCGGAGGACTTAACTCCATGTTCCTCGCAAAAGCGGTAGATCTGTCCGAAGTAATTTTCCGTGTAGAGCTGGCAACAGGTCTCCCAGTGATGGCACTTGAATCGCAATGACTCTGGATCCGATGAGTCATAAAGTAAGGGAAGATGCGTGAACCAATCATAACCATGCATCTTCTTGAACTTTTCTGGCAGTTCCGGGGTGAAGGGCATGGAGGGAAACCAATCGAAGCGCTCTCCCCACTCGATCAGAGACATGGACATCGCGGGCTCATCGGTGAAGAACCCCTTGAAGGTCAGACCTGGCTTGTCCTTGAGACGGTCCCAGTGTCCTTTGTAGACCAGTTCGACAAAGGCCGCCATGGCCTCATGGCTCATCAGGTCGCCATAGGTGTCGATAAAGAATCCCTTGCCGGGGCGTGCGGTGTAGACCGCGAGGGTCCATTCTCCCTCGGGGACCTCCCACACCAATTCGCCATTCTTAGTCCGCTCGGTGAGGTCTTGGATGGACTCGCGGAGGATGGCGCCACCCTTGCGTTGGAAGGCCAGCGCCCCCACGACTTCAGACCTCATCCCCCCAGCCCCCTTCTCCCTCAGGGCGAAGGGGGAGCCACAAGTCCCCTCTCCCTGTGAAGTCCCCTCTCCCTGTGGGAGAGGGGATTTAGGGGTGAGGTCCTCCATATTCATCCGGACCTGGGTGGGACCCGTGTATTGCTGCTCGTGCACATGCAGATACTTCCAGGCCCTTTCCGGATGGTCCTTCATGAGCTGCCCACCAATGGAGCCACTCGGCCAGTCCTCATCATCATAGACCCAGAAATCCAACCCCTGCTCGATGCAGGCATCCGCCAGCCAGTCCACTACCTTCCACCACCACTCGGAGAGGAACTTGGCCGGGGCTCCCTCCTCGAACACCTCACTGATAGCAAATACGCCACCGCAACCCTGCTGCTTGAGCGAGGCCACCTGCCAACGGAGTTCCTCGCGGTCGATCTCATCGTTGATCCGGAACAAAGGCGCCATCCGGTAGGCATTGCCGGGATTCGAAAATTCGTGCTTGAGCTCGGAGAGATTCACTGTCATCTTCCCCCTTTGGGTATGAACGGTGGTTGACGTGGCGACGAATTAGATCATAATCGCGCAGAATTATCAATCGATCTGTCACGAATTGTCATGAACTCTTATTCTACACCCAGGTTCTGGTCACGTGCCAATTGGGAAGCCTATCTCTTCCTCGCTCCTTGGTTTGTGGGTTTCATTCTCTTCCTGGCATTCCCCATCGGCTACTCCCTTTTTCTCAGCTTGTGCCGTTGGGACCTGATCAGCCCGGAGCCGGAGTTTGTGGGAATGGCGAACTACATCAAGATCGCTACCGGGGACCCACGCTTCTGGCACAGCCTCAAGGTGACCTTCCTGTATGCCATGGGAAGTGTTCCGCTCTGTCTCGCGTTGGCGATGTTCTTAGCTTTGCTCCTCAACCAGCGCTTCAGAGGCATGGATGTGTTCCGTACTGTCTATTACCTCCCCTCGGTGGTTTCGGGAGTGGCGGTGGCGGTGTTGTGGATGGGATTGCTGAATCCTGAGTTTGGGATAATCAATAAACTGCTTCATCCCTTCTATGAACTCATGGGTTTGGGACCGGGGGACATGCCCAAGTGGCTTTTCAGTCAACGCTGGGCGTTGCGCGCCCTGATCATCATGGCCTTGTGGGGAGTGGGCCCTTCCTGCCTGGTCTTCCTCGCGGGTCTGCAATCGATCCCCCATGAGTTCCATGAGGCTGCCATGATCGATGGCGCGGGGCGGTTCCAACGCTTTCTACATGTGACCTTGCCCTTTCTGACTCCTATGATCCTGTTCAATCTGATCATCGGCATCATCGGATCGCTCCAGGTGTTTACCCAAGGCTTCATCATGACGGGCGGAGGGCCAAGAGATGCCACCCTCTTCTATGTTCTCTATATCTGGCAGAAAGCTTTTGTCGACTTCCAGGCCGGGTATGCTTCCGCGCTGGCATGGATCTTGTTCTGGGTCATCCTGGCTCTCACCATGCTGGTCATGTACTCCTCCCGCATGTGGGTCCATTACTCAGCGGAGGAGAATCCATGAGCAAAATCCCCCGTATGCTCGAGTTTATGATTTTGGTGGTGGGAGCGATGCTTTTCCTGACTCCCTTCCTGTGGATGCTCTTGGTCTCGTTCAAACCGGAGCATTCGGTCCTCCTGAATGTGAATCCCTGGTCGCCCAGCCAGTGGGATTTGAGCCAGTTCCATTGGGAAAACTATGGCCGTGCACTCACCATCCGCCC
>CAYRBI010000119.1:5536-19051 GCA_964422415.1 uncultured bacterium
TCACGTTTCCAGATCTATACCCGCATTCTTCTCCCTCTCAGCAAACCGGTGCTGGCTACGGTGGCCTTCTTCTCCTTTCTGGGACGCTGGAATGATCTCATGGGCCCCTTGATCTACCTCTCTTCGGAAAAGCACTTCACTCTTTCCCTGGGGCTGGCCTCCTTCCAAGGTCAGTATTCAACTGATTGGAATTTAATGATGGCGGCCTCGTTGGTGGTGATGGCTCCGTGTTTGCTCTTTTTCTTTCTGGGGCAACGGTTTTTTGTCTCCAGCATTGTCCTTTCGGGGTTGAAGGGGTGAGTGCGCCATGGGTTCTCTAGTCAAAGGTATCCTAGCCCTGGTGTGTGCCGCCGCGCTGGTGGCGTGGTTGTTCCTACCCCCCGCCAGTGTGACGCCGGAGGGTGTGACCCAGATTTCCTTCGGCAGTTTCGGTAGTCCTGAGCAGGTCAATGTCTACAGACACATCGTAGCGATGTTTGAGCAGAGCCACCCGGCTATCCATGTCGATCTACGCACCCCCAGCAGCGGGGGCTATCTGGAGAAGCTCAAGACCGAGATGGCGGGACGTGTCGCGCCGGATGTCACCTGGATCGATGTCGGATCCTTCTATAGCTTCTCAGACAAAGCCGTGTTCCGTCCCCTGACTGAGTTTATTCAAGCGGATTCCACTTTTCACATCGAGGCCTTCTTCCCCGGGATCATTCATGCCTTCTCATACAAGGAAGAGGTGTATGCTCTCCCCAAGAGCTGTGGATCGTTGGTTCTGTTCTATAACCAGGATCACTTCGATCAAGTGGGGCTCCCTTATCCGGACCAGACCTGGACCTGGGACACGGTGATCGAGGCCGCGAAAAAGCTCAGCCGTGACCTGGATGGCGATGGACGGATGGACCGCTACGCCTTGGTTCTCACCAACCCCCTCGATCTGATGTGGCAGTATGGAGTGGAGATCCTCTCTCCCGATGGGACACGTTGTACCCTGGACACACCGGAGTCTCACCAGGCCTGCCAACTGGCACGCGACCTGGTGTATGTCCACCACGCCGCGCCAACCCCCAGCGAGATGGGGGCTTTCGGGCTATCCGCCGGCGGGACCTCCGGCGGGGGGAGAGGCGGGCAAGGTACCGGGGTGTATGATCTCTTCCCCATGGAACGGGCCTCGATGATCATCGCCGATCTGGTTCTGTCGATTGCTTATCAGAAGGCCCCCTTCCGCTGGGATGTGGCGGTCCAACCAGGGGGAATCCGTCCAGGCGGTTATCTGAATGGGGCGGGGTATGCCATGAACTCACGCACCCAGCATCCCCAAGAAGCCTGGGAGCTCATCAAGTTCCTTTCGGGGTCAGAGGTTCAACGTATACGCGCTCAGGGGGGAGACTCATTGCCCTCGATGGCCACCATTGCCCGCTCGGAGGACTTCCTGGGCAATCCCAAACCCCCTCGCAACCGCACCGCCGTGATCGAGCAGGCCGAGAATGCCGCCGCGCCACCCTATCACCCACGCTGGCCCACCATCCTCCAGGAACTTTCGTACATGATGGAGGCGGTCATGGCCGAGGAGGATCCCGTTCCGGTTGATGTAGCGCTGACTGGGACGGTCCATAGAATAAACCTGGTCCTGGCGGATGAGGACTGAAGACCATGAAGGTGAAACAGGAATACCTTGCCCTCGACTTGGGAGCCACCAGCGGAAGGGCCTGCCTGGGGGGATTCGATGGAGACCGCCTGCAACTGCACGAGATTCACCGTTTCCCGAACCACCCCATCGAGTCCAAGGGTTCTCTCTGTTGGGATTTCCCACTCCTTTGCCTGGAAATCGAGTCCGCGCTTCAAAAGGCTGCTGCTGAATCGTCCTATGTGGTAAGTGTTGGTTGCGACACTTGGGGTCTCGATTATGGTTTTCTGGATCCCTCCGGCGTACTCATGCAACTCCCGTATTCTTATCAGGATCCTCGTACCACTGGGGCCCTTGCACGGATCGAATCCGTGTTGCCCAAGGAAGAGGTCTACGTGCGTACCGCCACCCCCTGTGTCTCCATCTCCACCCTGTGCCAACTCCTCACGACCAGGGACATGGCTCCTGGTTTTCTCAACCGGGTGGGAACCTTGTTGTTCATGCCCAATCTGGTTCATCACTATCTCACCGGCGAGGCGGCCACCGAGTTTTGCATTGCCTCAACCTCGCAACTGACCTCCTGGCAAAGCCGGGAATGGGATCTGGAATTGATGAACTGTTTCGGACTTCCCCCCAGGATCTTTCCGTCCATCCAGGCCACCGGGAGCCGGGTGGGTCCTCTGAGATCCATCCTGGCTCAACACCTCGGTCTGCCCACCTGGGAAGTTGTGCTTCCAGCGGGCCATGACACCGCCTCGGCGGTGGCTGCTGCTCCGGTTTCCTCTCCCTCGGATCTCATCATCAGCTCTGGAACCTGGTCCATGCTCGGAATCCTAGTGGATGAGCCGGTCACACTACCCGAAGCCTGTCAGAGTGGCTGTGGGACCTATGGGATTCCTGGTCCCGGGTGGTGTTTCATGCAGGGGGTGATGGGGCTCTGGCTGCTGGAACGGTTCAGGCGTGAGGAACAGGCGGGAGCCATCGAGGACCTTGTCGAACAAGCTACGAAGTTCTCCGGTCCGTGCGCTCTGTTTGATCCTCGGGCTCCGGTGTTTTCACAGACCAAGCCGTTCCGGGCGGGACTTACCGAATGGTGTCATGCTACAGGGCAACAACTCCCGGAGAACACAGGCGGGTGGGTGCGCAGCATTCTGGAGAGCCTCGCGCTCTTCTATGAAAGGTCAATCCGTAACCTGGCGCGAATGGCTGAGAGGAAGATCGAGCGGGTGGTGATCGTGGGCGGCGGGGCGCGTAACCGCCTTCTGAACCAACTTACCGCCAATGCCACCGGGCTCCCAGTCTTCGTCGGACCCACCGAGGCCACGGTGGTGGGGAATGTTCTATCGCAAGCGGTGGGGAGAGGGGAATTGGGGGCGTTCGCGGATATCCGCGAGGTGGTGAGGAATTCATGGCCGGTGGAGGTTTATGAGCCATCTGACGGGAATATATGGGAGGAGAAAAGGACGGCGGTACCCTGACCCCCCCTCCCCCGGCAGGGGGGAGGGTAGCGAAAGAAATACTCTCCCGCAGGAGGGGAGGGAGTCGTTTGTTGTTCACGCTTTAGCGTGTGTTTGTTCCCTCCCCCCTTGCGGGGGAGAGTGGGGTGGGGGGTGAGACTCCCTTCCGGCTTCAGTGATACGCGGTTGGGGTGGGGAGGTAAACTTTCCCCGGGTTTGTTAACGAAAGGAAACCATGGAGAACCACATACACAATCTGGAGCGATGGTTCGATGCGATGGTGGGGGAGATGCGGCCCTTCGATGCCTCGGTCTGGCTGGGGTATCCAGCCAGTGGAAGGAGTGCTTATACCACACCAGCCGAGCTGATCGCTGCCCTCAAGTCGCAAGGCATCCAAGGGGCCTTGGTTTCGCACACCATGTCTGTCTTCCATGATGCCACCGATGGGAATGAGGCGCTTGGAGAGGCACTCGCGGACCTTCCTGGGTGTTATGGCATCATGACACTCCTGCCAGAAGGGACGGGGGAATACACGGACCTGGCCCGCTCGGTGGAGGGTTATCTGGCCCGCCGTATGAAAGCCGCACGGCTGCTTCCGAAGGATCACCGTTACACACTCCGTGTTCCGGGTGTTCCGAAGATACTGGATATGCTGCAAGCCCTCGGTATCCCCCTGTTTATTCCCATCGGCCAAACCAGCTGGGACGAGATCGCCAACCTGGCCAAGGGTTACCCGCGCCTGGCAGTGCTGGTCGAAGGGGTGGGACACCATGAGTTTCTCAATGTACGCGGGTGTCTCCCCTGGTTGGAGACGGTGCCCAACCTGTTGGTGACCACTCACAACCAGTTCTTATGTGGTGGACTGGAACTGATGGTGGAACGATTGGGTGTGGAACGGATTCTCTTTGCCTCCAACCAGCCAGTGGATGATCCCGCCGCCGGATTGTCTCTGCTGGCTTGCGGACAGATCTCCAGTAGGGAACGATGTTTGATCGCGCGGGAGAATGTCCTCCGTCTGATAGATGGGGTGGGGAAGGGAGGCTACTTCGCGTGAATACACCCTTCATCATCGATGTCCATACCCATATCGGATTGACTCAAGGATTCCGTGCACGCTTTTTTACAGTCGAAGACTTTGTGACTTTGATGGACTCCACCCAGACCCAGCTCTCGGTGGTCATCTCCATGCCGCTGTTAGCCAGGCAATTCGAGCTGGGATATCAGGAGGCTCGCCAGGCCTTAGACAAGTATCCCACCCGGCTGAGGGCCTACACAGTCTTCGATCCGAACTGGCCGGATGTCACTCTCGGCCTGATCCAGAAGCACCAATTCGAGCCCGGTTTCGTGGGGATCAAGATTCATCCCGCCATGCACGCGGCCGCCCCCGAGGATCCACGCTACCGGGACCTGTGGGACTATGCGGATGAAAACCGTCTGGTGGTACTGACACATAGTTGGAACCCCGATCCCGCCAAGCCCACACAGAATCTCTCGACCCCAGACCGTTTCGGACCGGTCCTTGAAAGCCACCCGAATTTGCGTCTCATCCTCGGTCATGCGGGAGGGGGCGAGGAGGGCAAGCAAATGGCGGTGGCGGTGGTGAAGAAATGCCGTAACTGCTGGGTGGATATCTCCGGCGACAGTTTCACCCTTGGGCAGATAGAATGGCTGACCTCTCAGATGGGCATTGACCGTATTCTATATGGAACTGACTCGAATTGGATTGAACCACGCTATCTCCTCGGTCCTGTGCTCAAATCGAGGCTTTCCAAAGAGGACCGCTACCGCATCTTCAGGTTGAATGCGCTGGAGGTGTTCGGGGAGAAACTTGGACTCGATAAAGCATAGGAAGGAACCGCTCGCATGATGAAACACCTCCTCAACCCGTCACCACGGATCGCCGTGCTGGGGACATATCTGGCCCTTTACGACACCGCTTATCCGGGCTACCGCAGCCAGGTGCTCGAGATCGCCGCACGGACACTGGCTCCCCTTCAGCCTGATCTCCAGGTGGCGCTCACCGGCACCGGAACTACACCAGAGGAGACTGCGGCGTTTCTGCGTGAGGCTGAGTCGGCGGGGGTTGATGCGGTCCTGGTGATGAGCCTGGGATACACCAACAGCCTGTCGGTGGTTCAACCCCTCATAGAAACCCCTCTGCCTCTGGTGTTTCTCAACACCCAGGTGATTGAGGAGGTTACCGCGGAATTCTGTGATGACGATCTACTGCACAATCATGGCATGCAGGGGGTGCAGGATATCACTTGTGTGCTGGTTCGTGCGGGAAGGCCCTTTGGGATCGTTACGGGGTTGGTGAGTCAACCCGCTACCCGCGCGGAGTTGATGGATGAACTCATCGCCTGGCGGGCTTTCCATCAAATCCAGAAGAGTCATGTGGCCTTGATGGGAGAGGCCATGCCGGGAATGGGGGATGCGGAGTTCGATTGGAATGAGGCCGCGAAAGTCTTTGGAATGCAGGCCCATTCCTTGGCTCCATCACTTTTGGCCAGGGCCGCCCGTGAGGTTCCCGCCTGGGAGTTGGAGGTGGCCCGCGAGCAGGATCTCCTCTCTTTCGAGGTCGATCCGGAGCTGACCCTGGAGGACCATCTACGTTCTCTCCGCCTGGAGATGGGGCTACGCCGGATTGTGTCACAAAACCAGCTGACTGGTCTGACTCTCAGCTTTGATTCCATCGCGAAAACCCCTGGAATCGAGACCATCCCCTTCCTGGGTATCATCAAACTCATGGCAGATGGGATGGCCTATGGTGGCGAAGGTGATCTTTTTGTTACCGCCGGCGGCGCGATGGCTGGGCGTCTGTGTGATGATGTCACCTTCACCGAGATGTACACCATGGATTTTCAGAATAATGCTGTGTTGAACTCGCACATGGCCGAGTGTAATTGGCGGATGGCGCGTAAGGACCGTAAACCCAGGTTGGTGCGGCGTCAGTTCAGCCTGGCCGAGAGCGCCCCCTTCGCTTTCCTTCACTTCGCCCTGGAACCGGGGGAGGTTACACTCTTCGATCTCACTACGACATCAGAAGGACGTTTCCATTTCATCACCATGGAATGCCGTGTGGCGGATTTTCCCGCCATGCTTGGGCTGGACCGTCCGAATTTCAAACTCTCCTTTATACGGGACATCCGGGAGGTCGTTACTGAGTACAGCCGCTTGGGTGGATCGCATCACCAGAACCTGGTGTATGGACGCCACGCGCGCCGGTTCAGGCTTCTGGCGCAACACTTCGGGTGCGTATATTCGCACATTGATACGGGGAATTGTTGAGCGGGGCCCTACTCCGCGGGTGTCTCTTGTCTACTGGCGTGTCCTCCCCCTTGGCATGTCCTCCACGCTGGCGCGAGAATCCTTTCTCGCGCCGGATTGAAGAGGAATATCACTGGTGCCTTTTGTGAATGACCCCGCACGGAGTGAAAGAGATCCCCCTTACTCCTTCCACTTATTCGCCGGTCAATTGGTTGTAGAGTTGGACATGGCTCTCTACCATCCGGCTCGCGGTAAAATCGGTCCTGACACGTTCTTGTCCACGCACCACCCTCTCGATCGCTTTTTCCCGGTCATACAGGATTGTACGGATGATTTCGGCCATCTCCTCGGGATTGTTGGGATCGAATAACCAGCCGTTTTCACCATCCCGGATGATCTCCGGAATGCCGCCCACACGGCTGGCGGCCACTGGAACGCCCAACGCCTGAGCCTCGAGTACCGAATTCGGGAAACTCTCCCGGAAAGAAGAGAGAACCAAGCCATCGCACTCCGCGATCATCCGCAGGCGTTCCTTCCGTTTGCCCATGAACACAACAGCGCGGAAGAGGTTCTTATCTCCCGCGTACTTCTCAACCTCACCCAAGAGGGGACCATCGCCAAAGAAGAGCACACGGATGAGCAGGCGTTCGAAAAGCAGGATCCGGACCGCGTCGAGGAGCCGGAAATGGTTCTTGACTGGAAGAAAGTCGGCCATACAAGCGAGGACCTTTTCGCCCTCCTGGATTTGACAGGATTGAAGGTACTTCTTGATCCTGGGACGGGTGATGAGGGCGGGACGTTCAGGAACCGCCTCCTCCGGAAATCCATTATGGATCACCCGGATCTGTTCTCGTGGTACTTCCTCAACCTGACAGGCGAATTCTCTGGCCGCTTGAGAGTTGCAGAGAACCAGATCGCTGCGGGTGACGGCCTCAATCCGGTGACGATGTTCCTTGGGGTCGATGTCTTCTTCGATCTCGCGCCGGCTCAGGATGATCCTCTGGACTCCCGCTGAGCGTGCACCACGTACTACCGCCGAGTCCATGCCACGCAGGAAGGTGTGGACTAGATCTACATCATGGTTTTTACAATAACGCCGGACCTTGAGGCAGGTGCCGAAGGCGAGTGGATCTTCGACTCCCAGGGTATCGACCGGTACCCCAGCCTCCCGGGTGGATACCGCCAGTTCTCCCTCATTCTGCAGACACAGAATTTGAGGTTTCCACTTGGTTCCAGTCAGTTTCCTGGCCAGCAGAGACAACTGCATCGCTGGACCATTGATGTCCAGCGATGGAATGACGAAGAGGACGGAAGCAGCCATAATAGATAGAGAAAGTATGCGCTTCTTTGAGCGGGACTTCTACCTGTAACCAACCGATTTCAGGCATACACAGGAAGGAGCACCTTGGGCTCAACCATCCCACAAGAGCCGGTATTTATCCTGGGGAATCTGTCCCGGTCCCACCCGTTCCAGATTCCCACGGCTGCGCGATCCGTTGGTCGGATTGTAGCGTGGGTACTTAGCTGAACCGTTCTCACTATCAAACCACCCGGAATCCGGGCCAAGGCCCGTGAGAACCCACTTGATTCCCAGACGCACCATGCCGGGGTGGGTGTCGAATGTGGGGGGACCATGGTAGATGTAAAACCGTCTGATCGGTGAGCCATATGCCGACAGGACTGAAGTGTATCCCAAATCATTCCTGTTGATGGGGGCAAAAGGATCAATGGGTAAGACCTTGATGTAGGGGATTGGAGTGGTTAGCCGTTTGATCTCCCACGGACCGAAGAACTTCTTCCAATCCAAGTAGTAAGACATGATGGCATCATCCATGGCCTTCATGTCACCCTCGGATTTGGTTACTTTGGCGCGTGCTTGAGCATCCAGAAAATTGGGTAAGGCAATTGAAATCAGAATGAGGATGATGGCAATGACGATCAGTAACTCAATCAGGGTGAAACCGGTTACAGTCTGTCCCCGTGCGCTCATTACAACACCTCCGCAAATGTTGATGGATTTATTACACCAAACCTATCCTAACCTTTCACCTTTCCACTGGCTTATTGTGTCCCGTTTCTGAGGAAGCTGGAAGTACTCCAGTTGATTTTCATACATCCAGCGCTTGGCCACCGCAATAGCCTCCTTTTCCGGGAGGCAGCCATCACTGACCTCCTCGCTCAGGGTCCGCGCCAGCCAGGTCCGGGCCTGGATCGAATAGGCATAGGTACCAGTGGGGTGACGGGTGTCCCCACCAAAGCCCATGACCCGGTTGAGGGGCACCGCATGGAGCATCCGGCGTAGGAAATCCTTGCTGCTATAGGGATCCATGGACCAAGCCCAGCATAGGTCCACCACGATGTTGGGGAAATGCTTGGCGAGAGCCACCATTTCATCTTGGTAAGGATAGCCAATGTGCATCAGCAGGATCTTGGACTGGGGATACTTGATTAGCATCTCGCACAGATTACCCGGTTTGATGCGCGCGGTCCGCATGTGGTTAGTGCCAGCGTAATAACCCGTGTGAATCTTGAAGGGGATGTCATGCTGGGTGGCCAACTCCACACCTTTAGCCCAACACCAGTCTCCCAGGCAAAGATGATCCTCCTCGGAGATCTCATTCTTGGGATGGCTCAACACATTGTTAAGGGCGATCTCTACATCGGCCCGGCTACGCTCATGCCATTCGAGAGTCCGGTTGTAAGCATGCTGAGTCTTCACCGCGATGGCGCAGGGGGCATACTTGGCAAACAGTGCGGTCAAGGCGGCCTCCAGCGAACTCAGGTCCTTGACCTCGATTCCGGTTTCCTCAAGGAGCTTCTCCGGTTTGATGTCGCCATTGCAGAAGCTCACCCAGGAAATATCGTAGAAGAAGAAGTCCGGGCCGGATGAGTCCGGCAGAGCGGACCACACGAAGTGATCGACCTGGGCATGTTCCAGGCCAGCCACATCATGCAGAAGGCGCAACCGCTCCCCCGGTTTTTTTAGGCCATCAAGGATGGGACGCGCGGCTGCCAAACCATCAGCGGTCAGGGTCTCCAGGCCATAAACATATTTGGCAATGAGATAAACCGCCTCACCATATCCTGTATAACGGCAGCGTTCCAAAGCGGGGAGTACTCCCGCCAGACGTCCCGCGATATCTGTGTCTTTTGAATCGAGTGCGCGGTCGATCGCCTTTTGATCAGCCCCAGCGGTCTTTAGATCCGCTGGAACATAGTTGTTGAGCAAATCACGCAGCACATCGCTTGTGTCCGCGTTCCAGTCTTTCTCGTAGTACAGATGCTCATGTGTATCGCATAAAGGAAACTCGAAAACCGCTCTTTCGAGATCGCTCGTGAAGGTCCGTTCGATCTTCTCCACCCTGTCACTCATGTCGGCCGCTCCTCTTTCCGGATCACTTGATTAAACAGGTCAAAGCTCTTCAGACGGATATCCAGGTGATGCTCAAGACAGGCATGGACGAGATCCACCAGCCGCTTGAGGATCGTTTCCGGAACAGGAGTGTCCTCTAACCGGTCGAACACTGCAAGGCGGATTTTCAAAAGAGTGGTACGGGAAGTGGGATCCAGACGGAAGCACCGGCTTGTGAAAGGATGTCCATCGTCCTCCCCACTGTGTGTCTGGTCCGGAAGCAGGAAGACTCCACCCGAGGCGGTATCGAACAACACCTCCATCCGTGGCGGGATGGCCTGGCCATCCACAGTCTCCTCCAGGCGTAGACCATATCCGGCGTGTTCCAGGTACTTCACCAGAAAAGCCAGCAGCAGAAGGGCTGGGGGCGCTCCCTCTTCCAGGCAGGTCAGAGCCTTGTCGAACATCCGGAAGAGATAGGGATGAGGATCACCCACTTGCGTTCCACGCAGGAGTACCTCCGCCAAGACCGACGCGGTGGCCCAGGTGGCGATGGGCTGCCCTTGGTTGAGATGGTTGCGTGAAACCACCACTTCTCGTTCCTTGACCTCATACAGGTCTCTTTCCCCCGAAGGTTTGGTGACCAACAGGTCGAAGGTGGAGAAGAGAGGAACCGAGGCGGGTGTGGATTGATTCTTCTTAGAGGTTCCCTTGACCGCGCACCGAACCTGCCCGGTCTCCTCCGTGAAGAAGGCCACGACCCGGGAGGTCCCGCGTGCCTGGAAAGAGGCCAGTGGTATGCCCGTGAAACGGAGGAACCCGGATGTTGGCATCGGTGTACCTTAATAGATGACCGTATTTGAGATTACTGCGTTTGACCACATTTACGCTACGCCTCTGTTGTCAAAGAGTGAAATCTGGCATAAGATAACAGGTATCGCGTGAGGGGAAGTACCCGCCATGGTTTCTAAGAAGGGCTGCAACGGGAAGACTAAAAAGACTCACCCACTCGGGATCTGGATTCAACATACCCAGCTCAATCTCGATACCGCCCTGATGAAGGGTTTTGACCCCGCCTCCGGCCCCCTGTGCGTGATTGAATCCCTCCCTACCTTAACCAAGTTCCATTTCCATAAGAAACGGATGGTATTGGTACTTTCGCTGATCCGGCACTTTGTGGCGGAACTCCGTCATGCTGGCTTTGAGGTCCATCACTATCGTCTGGATGATGAGAAGATGGGGATTCTGTGTGAGTGTGGAGAGGAAGCTTGCCTGGAGGATTTTGTCAAGCGCGCGGGGATCGAGAAGCTGCGGGTGATGGAGTCTACTGAGTATGATCTCGACACCTTGGCTAAGTCGCTCGTAACCCAGACCGGGCTTCCGGTCGAAGTGATTCCCAATGATCAGTTCCTAGTGAACCGGAATGACTTCGCCGCTTGGTATGCCTCCATTCCCGACCCGAACATGGAGGCTTTCTACCGGAAGCGCCGGCGTGAAACCGGAACCCTCATGCAGGAAGATCAGCCCTTGGGGGGACGCTGGAATTTCGATGCCGACAACCGGGTTCCCCCCACCGGGAACATGCCGGTTCCGGACTCGCTGACCTTCCCGCCAGATGACATCACGCTCGAGGTAATCCGGCTGGTGGAGGAGCGCTTCCCGGAATATGTGGGAGATACCTCCGATTTCTGCCTACCGGTGACCCGGACAGCTGTGGAGTGTTGGCTCGAGGACTTCCTGCAACACCGTCTACGTCTCTTTGGCATGTACCAGGATGCCATGCTGACCAAGTCCAGCCGGATGTATCACTCATACCTCTCGCCCTATCTGAACCTTGGAGTCCTGTACCCGGCCGAGGTGTTGCGCAAGGTTGAGGAGGCCTACATCGAGGGTGAGGCCCCCATCAACTCGGTCGAGGGTTTCATCCGTCAGGTCATGGGGTGGCGCGAGTATCTCCATGGAATTTACTGGATGCGGATGCCCACCTATCGCGAGGAGAATTATCTCTCCTTCCACCGGCGGATCCCCGCCATGATGCAAACTGGTGATACCAACCTGCATTGCCTGGCATGTGTGATCGAGCAGTCCAAGCGGGAGGCCTATGCGCATCACATTCAACGCTTGATGATTGTGGGGAACTTTGCTCTGCTGATTGGGGTGGAGCCCAGGGAATTGGTCCGTTGGATGATGGAAATGTACATCGACGCGGCGGAGTGGGCCGCCCTACCCAATGTCATGGGCATGACCCTCTACGCGGATGGTGGCCAGCTCGGCTCGAAACCCTATGCGGCCTCGGCGCACTACACCGACAAGATGAGCGATTACTGCCATGGGTGCCACTACCGCGAGCGCAAACGGGTGGGCGAGAAGGCTTGTCCGCTTAACTTCCTGTACTGGAACTTTGTCGGGACCCATCAAGACCTTCTCAAACACAACCCACGGATGCAGACCGCCATCCAGATGTTTCGTCACAAACCCCAGGCGGAACGGACTCTCATCGAGACCTCCTCGAAAGAGTTCCTCGAGCGCATTGATGAACTCGGTACCGACCGCCGTTTGAAAAAAAAGGTTTTACGTTAAAACAACACCGCCGTCTTCTTCAGGGAACGCCTTCTTTCCATCCAGCCTTTTCACAGTATGATCCCTTGGGATCATGAACCTTCAGCTCAAATGGTCTCCGGAACGTAAGAGGTTGGCCACGAATTTTTCTATCTTCGTGGCGGCGTTTGCCTGGTTTTGGTTTTGGCGGCCATATGGTCTCTATGGTGGAGACTCGGAGATACTCGAACGCAGTATCTATCACGGTGAGTGGTTTTGGAAACGTGAACCTCTCACGGTGGCTCTGCTCCAGTTGAGTCACCAGATCTTTTCCAGGGGAATGGGATGGCCGGTGGGGAATGCGATGTCGCTGGTATCCTGCCTGGCCGGGGCGGGGGGTGTTCTGGCGCTCAAACTTGCCACCAGGGGCCGTAAGAAGGCCCACCTGATCTGGATTCTCTTATTTTTCTCCGGATACACCCTGAATTTTTATGGGGCCATCGAGGTCTATGCCCTTCCCACCGCCATGATCGCTCTCTGGATCCTTGCCATTCAGCGTGTGGGAGAGGGGAGCTGGCCAAACTGGACGATTCCCATGGCCTTTGCGGGGACCTGTGTCGCTCACTTGTTTGGCGTCCTCCTCTTTCCGTCTCTGTTGGTCAGTGTTTATTTCCTCCATGCCCGCATGACTCACCGTGACCGCTGGGTCTGGCTGGAATGGATCATGGCTGTTCCTGTCATTGTTCTAATGGTCGGGATCTTGTATCAACAGGAAAGGAATAGCCTGGCGACGCTCATCGATGATGCCCTCAATCCCGGCCCTACCAATGAGAGCTTCCTCCCCATCTGGTCGCTCAAGCACCTGGCTATCAAGGGCTACTTCCTCTGGCTGGGAACGGGTATCGCTCTCCCCTTCGCGGGCTGGAAAATCTGGCGGGACCGTCGTGACCCGGTGACCCTTCAGGTGGCCGCCATGGTGGGGATGTCCCTTGTCTTTCTTGTCCTGTTCCATCCGGATCTGGGATATGATGACTGGGACCTGTTCCTCTTTCCCAGTCTGCTAGTGGCCTATCTTGCGGCTCCAGTAGTGGCAGAGTCAGCTTATTTTCTGGCGCTTTCTACCCTCTGGATCGGGATCTTCATCAACATCTGGCTCCCCAGAATTCCCTTCTGGGCTGATATTCCCGAACGCGGCCTTTCAGAGGTGAGAATCGTAAACCCTCCCAGTGATGCGCGTATCCGCCTGGATGACCGTTACCCGGTTGAGAAGGACCGCTTGTGGGTGG
>CAYRBI010000120.1:0-18986 GCA_964422415.1 uncultured bacterium
CCACCAGCCCACTCACTCCTTCGCACTTTCCTGACCCACTCAATTCCATCTTTCATATCCTCACGGTCAGCCCACATCCCAATGGCGGGATCATTTTTCAAGTCTTCCAGATCAAGTGTGGCTTCGGATCGTTGTCTGTCTTTGGCCGAGAGGAACTCAACAAAGTCCGCCACCTCCGCCTGAAGCATGGGCGGAAGCTCGGCAATCTGTTTGACGAGTGATTCAGTGTTCATCTGGGTTCCTCCTTCCATAATAACTGGATCTTCATCAAAAGGATTATTCGGGGTGACCGATTCGTCAACATCTTCTCACCCCACCCCCTCTTGCGCCAACCGGTGGAGATGCGGGGTATCCACCCGGGGGTATCCATTTCTCCTGGCTTGAATGCCATCTTGATCGAAAGATCCAAAGAATGGATTGTGCTCATCAGATTTGATGATAAGGACATTCACCGGGGTGTCAGACAAACCCCACGCACTGCCTCCCACATAAACCGAAGCAGCGGCCGTGGTCTTCAAGAAAGTACGCCTGGAAACCTTACCCATCTTGTCACCTCATCTGGCCTGGTATTCCACTGTACAGCGGCATTCCCCTTCCCTTCAGGCATCATGCCAACTGGCACACAGATTCCTTCTCTCCCCCTTAATGTCCAGTAGGATAACCATTTCAGTCCGGGCCGAAAGGTGTCAAAATCAAGGTCTCATGCTCTCCCGCACTACTCTGACCATTCTGATAATCTTTCTCACCGCTCCGGGCCTTTGGGCAGGGGATCAACCGCAGTGGGGGCAACTTTACTCACGGAACATGATCTCTAGCGAGACTGGCCTCCCCTCCACCTTCAACCCTGAAACCGGCGAGAACATTAAATGGTCGGTGGAACTCGGCGACAACTCCTACACCACCCCCATCATCTCACAAGGAAAAGTCCTGGTGGGAACTGACAACGCCCGTCCCCTCGATCCCAAATGGACAGGCGACCGCGCGGTATTGTTATGCCTCTCTGAGCGCGATGGTTCCCTGGTGTGGCAGCTGCCCATCCCCAAATACACTGATTACCAGGACTGGCCGCACACCGGGCTAGCGACAGTCCCTTCGGTCGAGGGAGACCGGATCTACATGCTCACCAACCGTTGCGAGGTCATGTGCCTGGATCTCGATGGCCTGGCGGATGGAAATGATGGACCCTTCACGGATGAGGGACATTACCTGTCCCTGCCTGGCGATGAAACCGAGCTGGGACCACAAGATGGTGACATCCTGTGGGTGACCAGTTTGATCGATAAGCTCGAAGTCCACCCACACGACGCCACCAGTGGATCGGTTCTCATCAAAGACGGCTTCCTCTATGTGTGCACCTCCAACGGCGTAGATGCCCTCCACAAGTACATCCCCGCCCTGGAAGCTCCGGGGATCGCGGTCCTCGACAAGGCCACGGGAAGAATTGTGGCGGTCGATGGCGAGAACATGGGGCCGCGCACGGTTCACTGTACCTGGTCATCACCCTCCTTTGGGATGGTCAATGGCAGGGGACTCATCTGTTTCGGAGGTGGAGATGGAGTTTGTTATGGCTTTGAGCCAGTGGCTCCGGGGATTGCCCCAAACGAAACCGCGATCCTGAAACGGGTATGGCGTTTTGACTGTGACCCAGCGGCTCCCAAAGAGAAGGTCCACCAGTATAAGGGGAACCTCAAGGTCAGTCCCAGCAACATCACCGGGATGCCCGTCTTCGTGGATGGACGGATCTATGTGGAAGCGGGGGGAGATCTCTGGCATGGCAAGACCGAGGTGTGGCTCAAATGCATCGATGCATCACAATCCGGAACAGTCACTCAAAGCGCGTCAGTCTGGTCCTATCCCCTGAAGAATCATTGCATGTCCACTCCAGCGGTTACCGCCAGCCTGGTCTTCATCGGCGATTGCGGACATATGGTCCACTGCATCGACAGGCAGACCGGGCAGGGGTGTTGGAGGCACGATACCGGGGGCGAAATCTGGGGCTCGCCGCTCGTAGCGGATGGCAAGGTCTACATCGGCACGCGCAGCGGGGATTTCTGGGTATTCGCGGCAGAGAGGGATAAGAAGGTTCTATCACAAATCGAGATGCAGGCTCCGGTCCAGGGGACCCCAACTGCGGCAAACGGGGTGCTTTTCGTGGCCGCGATGAACCGGTTGTATGCCATCGCCGACGTGAAGTAGACACCTTTTTTTCTGGATTTTTGTGCAAGTAAACCGGTTTTTTTTCACTTTTTGGCGTATCTCACATTGACGCCTCCCACCCGCTTCAGTATCATCTACAATACAACTATTGGTGGTTCCATCAGGCTCCTTCCTGCAACCACCCCCATCGGAGGAAAGATATCAATGCACATTTATTTTCGGCGGTATGTTAAGGGTTTTACCTTGATTGAGTTACTCATCGTCATCGCCATCATCCTGATCCTGATTTCGATTGCCTTACCCAACTTTCTGGAGGCCCAGCTACGAGCCAGAGTGGTCAAGACACGCGGTGAAATGCGTGGCCTTGGTGAAGCCACGGGTGCTTATTATAACGATTGGAAGACGGATCCCAATGTAGATAATGCGATTGTCTCAGAACCCAACCGCAGCCGGATCTGGTGGGGATTTGCTTCCCATCGTTTAACCACTCCTACCGCCTACATCAAGAAGATTCCGGTGGATGCCTTTCCGGATGCAGATAAAGAAAACAATTTAATATGGGGATGGACGGGGATTAACTCAAGGAATGGCACTTGGAACGCCCCCTATCTGGTGGTAGTGAGAGTGCGAACCACTACCCCTCAGGCGGAGTTGTGGCACTTTCGTCCCTTTGGTGTGAGTGCTTGTCCAAATGTCGGAGGTATGGACCCGATGACTTGGCAGCAGCTCGGCATCGCTCCATGGGTCTATTTCAGCGCGGGTCCCGACCTATCCGCCACACTCACCTATCTGGGAGTGGGTGGCAAAGTTTTCGCCTCATATAATCCAACCAATGGAACCCAATCCAAGGGTGACATCTGGATGGGAGGGTATTAAACCTGAGTTTTCAGGCACAATTCCATACAGACCAGCAAGGAGAAACCAGCAAGTGTATCCATTTTTATCGAAGAGAACCAAGGGATTCACCCTCATCGAGTTACTCATTGTCATCGCCATCATCCTGATCTTGATCTCGATTGCCTTGCCAAATTTCTTGGAGGCCCAGCTGCGAGCCAAGGTGGTCAAAGCGAAGGGTGAAATGCGTGGCCTCGGTCAAGCGACCGCCTCTTACTACAACGATTGGAAGACAGATCCCAACGTGGATTCCGCGATTGTCAAAGAGGATAACCGTAGCCGGATCTGGTGGGGATTTGCCTCTCACCGTTTAACCACCCCCACCTCCTACATTAAAAAGATCCCGATCGACCCATTTCCGGATGTGGATAATGTTCTGCTGGGTTCATGGAAGGGGCTTGATACAAGGAATGGTACTTGGAATGAGCCTTATCTGAACATTGTCCGGGTGAAAACAACGCGAGACCCGATCTATGAACTATGGCACTTCACAATTGAGTCGCAGGCGAATTTAGGCGGGATGGAGCCGATGACATGGAACAACCTGAAAAAGGCTCCCTGGGTCTACTTCTCCGCCGGGCCAGATCTATCCGCGACGCTAGCCTGGTTGGGTGTAGGCGGAAGGGTCTTCGCCTCTTATAATCCAACCAATGGAACCATGTCTAAAGGTGACATGTGGACGGGCGGGTACTGATCCACCCGTTGAAGGTTTGGAATACTGAGAGCTGGGGGAGGAGTTCAACTCCTGCCCCAGCTGAGAACACACGCCTCAACCACTGGCCACGGAGCATAACTCCGGGGCCAGTGCCTTTTATAGGAGCGGGTCTCTCACGCGTATAAATCCGCTACTCCACTTTTACAGCCCCATTGTCTTAATAATTAAATCTTCGCATACTGCTGGCTCAAGGCTTATCCGGTCCTTCTCAGGTACAGTCCAAGACTACTTTTTAAGGAGAGGGTCACATGAGTGGAAGCTGCCCCAAAAAAACAACTGGTTTTACTTTAATCGAATTACTCATCGTCATCGCCATCATCCTGATCCTGATCGCCATTGCCTTACCCAATTTCCTGGAGGCGCAACTACGCGCCAAGGTCACCCGGACCAAGGCCGAACTCCGTTCCCTCGGACAGGCCACGGCGGCTTACTACAACGATTACAAGATTGACCCCAATGTGGATACCGCCTTCGGGATCGACCTTCCCTACCGGAGCCGGATGTGGTGGGGCTATGCCTCGCACCTTCTGACCACTCCCAACGCCTATATCAAGACGGTCCCGGTGGATCAGTTCCCCAGCACGGATGAGAGCGATTATCTCTATCTGGCCTGGGCGAATATCAAACGGGATGGAGGCACGAACGGCAATTACAACCGCCCCTATCTGTCGCTCGTAAGGGTTAAGTCCTCGGGCAAGGAGATGTGGGTCTTTTGGAGAGATGGCGACAGCACCTGCCCAACAATCGGCGGGATGGAGCCCATGACCTGGCAAGCCCTGGGAAAAGCCCCCTGGGTCTATCTCAGCGCGGGCCCGGATCTACTCCCCACACTGGCCTGGCTCGGTGCGGGTGGGCAGGTGTATGCAACCTACAATCCCACCAATGGAACCCAATCTACGGGGGACATCTGGGTCGGGGGATACTGATTTTGTATGTTGTTCACGCTTCAGCGTGCGGATTTGACCTTTTTATTGAATTGTGAAAGAGACCCACATGCTAAAGCATGAACAACGTACGGGGACACGCTAGAGCGTGAACAACATACAAATACAACTGGCCCCGGAATTTACATTCCAGGGCCAGTGGGGCGGTGGGGTATTCATGTCGACTTAACGGTAACCGCGTTAAGTGCTGCCGGATGTAGTTGCCACCCCAGGTGAAGGCTTTTCAACCCACTCGCGAACCTCAAAGTAGGCGATGAGCCCAGTGTCTCCGAGAGCCTCATCGTAGTGGAACTGGCCATTCCCAGACACATTGACCTTGCCACCCACCACCGCGCCGAAGATGTCCCCCCCACCTGTCAGGGTTACCTCGGCGTTGGGGGCATAGATCGCGCCGGCGAATCCCGCGCCACCATTCACTTTCACATCGGTATCAATACCCCCACTAGAGTAAACCAGCATCTTGTCCGGAGGACCCGCGCCACCATTGTTAATCACGGTACCGCCGGAAAAATCCAGGCTGCCATCGGTGAAGATGACCACATAATCCGAGACCAGGAGTTTTGAGTTACCGGCCATGCTAGCGCTGGAGAGGTAATAAACCTTGGGATTCTCCTTGGTGCCGCCAGGTAGTGAGAGGGTTGCGCCTGCCCCGATACTCAAAGCTTTTGTTGTCGGATTGTAGGCGGCCACCTGTTGACCGTTCGGTTTGACGGCATTGGGGATATCGGCGTTGTTGTTGAGTAGCTTCGCTTTCGCAACCGCATCATTCACGCCGGGCAGCTCAATCTGGGTCATACCGCCCTCGACCTCGCCGGTAATCTCGGAGTTCTGACCTACCAAAACCACGGCGCCACCCGCGGAGGCATCGCCATCGATGAGGGGAGTTCCATTGAGCAGAATGTCTCCATTGGAGCCCGAATCGCCATTGTTGCTGATATTGGTGGTGGTGTTGTAATGGCCATTGCGTGAGTCATAACTGTTAACCACTGTAGTGCCACCCAACTCCAGGTCATCATCGCTAAACAAACCGAGAGAGAAAACTGTGCGGGCCTTGGCCAAGACCTGGATCTGGCGGACCTCAGCGCCTGGGCTGTCGAGATCCGGAACTCCCGCCACGGCGGAGATTGTGGGCGCGCTGTTGCTGGTAATTGGGAATGGGTAATAGGCGGTGCTCCCACCCAGGTTAATGTTGGAGCCCAACGGAATCGGGTCTTGGATGGTCATGCGGACTTCGCCAATTGACTGATTGTCCGCATCCTTAAGCACGGTAGCCGGGTAAACGTAGAGATCAGGATCGGTGGTATTCCAGCCTGTCCAAGCTTTCTCTTTGTCATAGGAGAGGTGCCAGACCGCCTCTTCAATCCCCGCCTCCGAGGCATGGAGCGCGGAAATAAAGCGGCTCTCCCGGTAGGCATTCGCGTGCTGGAAAACAGCCCGCTCCAGGATGGTGGGGATGATCAGGGCGACGATCAGTGTCAAAAAGAGGGCCATCAACATGGCGGCTCCTCTTTGGGCAGGATGAAGAATGGATACTCTAGGCTGTGCTTGCATAATCAGCCTCCTTAAGACGACGGCGAAGATGGCGCGGCCGCGGTCTTCAGCCCCAACGCCTTCTTGTTACGCATGGTGGCCGCTCCCATCGTGGCGGCAATCGTGACATCCATCCGGTTGTTGTTCATGGTGTCGATGTAGGAACGCAGAGTCGGAAAATCCATTCCATATTCCAGAAGTTGATTCAGAACAGTCAGGTCTGGGTAATCGGAACTTCCCAAGGTGGCGCCTGCGGGGAGACGCAGGCCGGTCTTGCGTCCACTGACAACAACTACCTCAAGGTCGCGGATCACAGTGAGATTAGTGACTTGGGCAATGGGTTTGCCCCCATACAGGAAAGCGAGTGCAACAATCGAGTCATCCACGACTTCGGTTTGGAGCGCTTCTTCAGCATCCTCCACCGCCCAGACCTGGCGAATCAGACCCCGTTCTTGCACCCCGTTTTTGATCGTATAGCTCACGTATTGGAACTGATCCGCCAGGATTTCACCGGAGGCACTCAGGATCGGTTGACGTAGAGCCAGGTTCGTGTTGTCGCTGAAAATGGTCCCCGCCCGGGGGATGACATTGGCGGAAAGGTTGACGTCCTTGCAAACCCTGCCCATGGAAAGGAGCAGGTCTTCACGGAGGTTCTGACTGATTTCATCTTGTGTAGTCAGCATCATGAACTGGCTGAATCCAGTAAAAACAGCCGAGAACACAAGGCCGGTGATGACAAAGCCAACCAGCACTTCCAGTAGAGTAAAACCGCTTTGATGAGTTTTCACACCAGGGAGTGTCATGGGTTGATTCCCTTCTTGGTCACTACCGTGGACTGCTTAACCAGGATTTTCCCCTCAGGCACTTCCTCCAGGGAGGTATGGGCCGAGAGCCCCTCGGATGCGACCACCAAGTGGAGGATCTTCGATTCGGTACGGCCCTTGAAATTTCGTATTGTCAAGTATACCCCAAGATCCTCACGCGCAAGGCGGTCTTGAATATCCAACAGGACCATCTGTTGAAACTTACCTAGTGGTTCTACATTCAGCGAGCCATCCTCGACCAAGGGAAGGGCATCGAAACTGGTACAACGAAGAATCTCGAGGATCTGTCCCGCGCTCCGGGCCGCTTCGAGCTCGGCTCGCGCCTCCTTTTGAGAGATTATGCTGAACGAGAAGGACATACCCACCAACAGACCAACAGAAGCGAGGATGCCCATCGCCACCATGACCTCGAGCATCGAGAACCCACGCTGGGAGGCAAGGATTCCCCTCTCATTCAGTGCTGGAGCAATGAGTAAACGTTGTCGTTGAACCATAAAACGTTTTCCTCCTTCGCGTCCTATGCTTATGCATATTCCGAACCATGTTCCAGCATTCTCTATCACATTGATTTCAATAGGATTATATTCACGCAATCATCTTCCACTATAAGAGATTCGCAATAAAATATGCACAATAGTGGGTCTAGGCTGTCCCAGTCTGTAACAATATAAAAAAGGGGACCAAGAGGGATGTCGAAAATGAGAGAACTATCCAGGGAAGACCCGGTGTTGAAGCGAAAGAGGGAGCTCCAGGTTGTTCTCCTCCAGAAGGGTCTGGTCCGAGAGGATCTCCTCGGAGGGGCCATCCGCCACGACTCCACCGGCACGGATCACAATGGTACGGTGGCAGACATCCAAAATCAGATCCAGATCATGGGAGGCGATGATCTTGGAATGGGTGAAAGTATTGAGCATGTTGATCAAAGCCCGGCGGGACTTGGGGTCAAGGTTCGCGGCGGGCTCATCCATAACCAGGATATCCGGTTGCATGGCAATCACCGAAGCGATCGCCACGGAGCTTTTCTGGCCGATGGAAAGATGATGAGGCGGTTTATCCTTAAGGCTGAGACAGTTCACCGTGTTGAGGGCCCCGGTGACTCGTTCCTGCACGGCCTCTTGAGTCAGTCCCAGATTGAGCGGTCCAAAGGCGACATCATCAAAAACCGTGGGCATAAAGAGCTGCTCATCGGGATTCTGGAAGACCACGCCGACCTTCTTGCGGATCTCACGCCGGGTCTTTTTGTTGATTTCCAGGTCACCAATCCGGACGATGCCTGAAGTAGGCAGCAGGAAACCATTCATGTGCATGAGTATGGTGGACTTCCCTGCCCCATTGGCCCCGACAATCCCCACTGATTCACCATGAGTGATCCGGAAGGAAACACCCTTCAAGGCAGCGGTGCCATCCGGGTATTGGAAGAGAACATTCTTGAACTCCACGATGTGATGGCTCATCCGGTCACTCTCCCAAGAAGGCCGCCCAGGGTATCTGTCACCGGGAGAAACCGGAAGCACAGGAAAGCGGTCACCGAGATCAACACAAAAGACTGGTCAGCCAGTGTCAGTTTGAAATGTCCCAGCAAGGGCATCTCCCCCTCGAACCCACGCGAGAGCATGGCATAGTAAATCCGCTCAGCGCGTTCGACAGTCCGGATGAACAGGGTTCCCACAATCCGGGTGAACACCTTAAGGCCCAAGCCATGATCACCAAATGAACGCATGTCATGGGCGCGAATGATCCGCATGGTCTCCTCCAACAACAGGAACAGATACCGGTACAAGAAGAGCAGCTGTGCCACAAAGGGGGCGGGCACCCACAACCAGCGCAGGGCATGACAGACACGGTGGAAAGAGGTGGTGGCGATCAACAGGAATCCCGCACTGATTGTAAGCAGGGACTTGATGACGATGGAAAGGAAAGAGAGCCACCCACCCGAGATGGGAATCCCAGATAGATACAAGATGGTTTTGTCATCGAGAAGCGGGTTGAAGATCCCAATGAAAACCGCGAAAGGGGAAACCAGCAGAACGCGGGTTAAGACAAACTTCAAGGGGATATCGCCCAGGGTCATGAGTACGGCCGGGAAGAGAAAGAATGGGAACAACGCAGCCACCTCATAACGTGGAAAGGAGACCACCAGCACTAGAAAGACAAAGGTAGTGATCACCTTGGCGCGTGGGTCAAGCCGGTGAATAAACGTATCCTGATAGGATAGCCGGTCCAGATAACCGATATTGAAGTACTGCTGATCCAAGGTCACTGTGTGGGACTCCAGTGGTCAGGTATACAATTCACGGTTTTCTTCACCGGACATAGATCCGGGCAGTCCGTATTCCAAACCCGATCAAGATGGTGATCATGAGCACAATCGCAGCCCCCAAGAGGCCGGATAGCGAGGTGCCCGGATCGACCGCTGGCCAGGAGGGAGTGGTGGTCTCATCCACCGCCGTCTCCTCTGGCTGTTTGAAGGCATAATCAGGAAGAAACGCCGTTTTTTCCTGAATGTCCCCCAAGGTCTGTGCGATACCGCCCTCCTCCCTTGGAAGCTCGGGCGCCCCGGTCACTTTTTCAATCGACCATTCCAAGCCATCTGGGTGGGTGGAAGCGAACCAGGAAAACACCCCTCCAGTCACCACGGCAAAGAGCAGGAAGGCCAGGAAGACCTTCAGGATGGACACATGCGCTGGAAGAGGTTGTGCTTCGCCGATACTCTCAAGGATCTCGGGACGGACATGTAAAACATAATTGATCACCCCTGCTGTGATAAATCCCTCCACAATCCCGATGGCCAGGTGAATGGGTTGCATGAGCAACAGGAAGGGACCCAGGTGTAGTTCACTCCGGCCGGAGAACATTGTTTCGAGAACCACCGATAGAGCGCCCAGTTGGAGAGCCACCACCACGCTGAGGAGCGAGGCCACCAGGATCCGGCGTGGGGATTGAGAATTCCGCACGAGTGGCTTGTAGATGAATGGATAAGCGATAAAACAGGGGTAAAATCCCAGGTTCCAGATATTACAGCCCAGAGCCAGCAGTCCGCCATCGGCAAAGAAAAGCGCCTGGACAGTCAGTACTGAAGCCACCGCCAGGAATGCGGCATGAGGGCCAAGGACAATGGCGAGAATCATGCCTCCCCCGATATGTCCGCTCGATCCGGTACCGGGAATGGTGAAGTTGATCATCTGCCCCGCGAAGATGAAGGCTCCCAGAACTCCCATGAGGGGAATCATTTTCTCATCGAAGTGACGCTTCAGATGAGATGAGGAATATCCAATCATCCCCATCGACACGGCCCAGAAGGTGGTTCCGGCCGCCGGGGAAAGCAACGCATCCGCCATGTGCATAGGGAATGACTCCTATGATCGCGCCAGTCTTTATGAACATAATAAGTCCACAGTGTCCATTATAGGCAGAAGGACTCATACAAATCCATTGGGGGTGTGAGTTGCTTTCAATGCCCCATTCCACCCCGGGAGGTCCGGCAATGCGGCCCAAGATTCAGACCACGGTCACCGGCAGTTATCCCATCCCAGATTGGCTGGCGGCCTACCCCTCGGAACAAAATCTGATCGATGCCATCTCAGTGGTTTTCAAGATCCAGGAGAACGCCGGGATCGACCTGGTGACGGATGGCGAGTTGTGCCGTTTCAACATCAACCATCCCGATACTAATGGGATGATCAATTACTTTGTCAGTCCGCTGGAGAATATCCGGACCCAGTTCTCGCGCTCCGAGTTGCTGCATTTCCGGGAGAATGAGGAGCTAAATTTCCGTTCGAAACCGAGTGGCCTGGTGGAGGGCGAGATCGATGAGGGCACGCTCAATCTGCTGGATGACTACCGCCGTGCGCGGATGCTCACCACCTACCCGCTCAAGTTCACCGTGACCGGACCACACATGTTGTGTAAGAGCCTGTTGGATCTGCATTACCACTCGCGCCACGACTTGTGTCTAGCGCTGGCGGGGGTACTCGCTGGCCAAGTGGGCGAGATCGACGCCGAGGTGGTGCAGATCGATGAGGCCAACATCACCGGGCATCCAGGGGAGGCCGAGTGGGCGCTGGAGTGCATCAACCTGGTGCTGGATGCCATCCCCACGGTTCCGGCGGTGCACCTCTGCTTCGGCAACTATGGCGGCCAGACCGTCCAGAAAGGAGGCTGGGACCGCCTCATCGGCTTCATCAGCGGGTTGCATTGTGAGCATGTCTTGCTTGAACTTGCCCACCGTGGCCCCCAGGAGCTGGAATACCTGGCACGGATCAACCCGGATATCGCGATTGGACTGGGGGTGATCGACATCAAGTCAAATGTGGTCGAAACACCTGACGTGATCGCACGCCGAATCGACGCCGCCGCGAATATCCTCGGCGTGGAACGTATCCATTATGTGAATCCAGACTGCGGGCTGTGGATGCTCAAGCGGAGTGTCGCCGACCGAAAACTCCAGGCGCTGGTGGAAGGGAGAGACCTGTTCGAGGGACGATGAGGTTCTTGTCCGCTATGGTGTTGGTTCCTTCCCGCCCACTTCAAGCAAGGATTCTGTTCGATATATTCTTCTCACATGAACCTGACAACTAACAGCCACCCACACCGTAGACGGAATCCACTCACGGGTGAGTGGATCCTGGTCTCCCCACACCGTACCCAACGCCCCTGGCAGGGTAAAGTGGAATCCCTCCCAGGCAGCAGCCGCCCTGAGTATGATCCCACATGTTACCTCTGCCCCGGCAACCAACGGGCGGGAGAGGCACACAACCCTCAGTACACCTCCACCTTTGTCTTCAACAATGACTTCGCGGCGTTATTGCCCGGAAATGGAGACTCCCCGGTGGAGAGTCACCCCTTGTTCAAGGCCGACCCGGTCCGGGGAGTCTGCCGTGTGATCTGCTTTTCTCCACGGCATGACCTGACCCTGCCCCGGATGTCTCTTGCGGATATTCAAAAGGTGATCGCGGTCTGGACCGAACAGATCATCGATCTAGGCCGGACCTGGCGGTGGGTTCAGATTTTTGAAAATAAGGGCGATGTCATGGGGTGCTCCAATCCCCATCCACATGGACAGGTCTGGGCCAGTAATATGCTTCCCAACGAACCCAGCAAGGAAGAGCACAATCTAAAGGAATACTTCAACCGGTATGGGAAGAACCTGCTGGGGGAGTACTGTGGAATCGAATCCTCCGGAGGTGAGCGGGTAGTAGTGGAAAATGAGGACTGGCTGGCAGTGGTTCCCTACTGGGCGCTGTGGCCTTTCGAGACACTCCTCCTGCCCAAGCGTTATGTTCTACGGCTTCCTGATCTCACCGGGGCGGAACGAGCCTCGCTGGCATCGATCCTAAAGCGGTTACTGACACGTTACGACAACCTGTTCGAAACCTCCTTTCCTTATTCGATGGGATGGCATGGCGCCCCCACCATGGAGGGAGACTTCTCTCACTGGCAACTCCATGCGCATTTCTATCCACCCCTGCTCCGCTCGGCAACCGTGAAGAAGTTCATGGTCGGGTATGAGATGCTTGCGGAACCGCAACGGGATCTGACCGCGGAGACAGCGGCGGAGCGGCTGCGCGCGGTGAGCGAGAAACATTACTTGGAGTAAGACCCGTATAGAAGGCGGTCACGGACCCGGCGGAGCGGGTCCCCCATGGAGGGACGCATTCCACTGCGTCCCGTTCTCATCGCATCCCCGTGGTCACGGACCCGACGGAGCGGGTCCCTCCATGGAGTGAAAAGCGAGCAGGTCCTTTACGAAGCGGTCCCAGGTATAACGGGTACATACCCGCTCCCAACCGAAACGGATGCGCATGGCTCGTTCCTCATGGCCAGAGAAGACCGCCAGGAGAGCCTTGGCCAGTTCACGCGGATCTTCTTCATGGAAGATCCACCCCGCCTCACCAATGACCTCGGGAATGGAGCCACTCGAAGATCCCACCACCGGCACTCCGGAGGCCATCGCCTCGAGCAAGACTCGTCCAAGCTGCTCAGCCCATACCGGGGTGGTGCGTGAGGGCAGCACCAGCACATCCAACCGGGCGAGGTATCCCGCCACCTGTTTGGGTGGAACCGCGCCAATCCAATCAATTCTCTCAGACACTCCCTCTTCCGTGGCGAGGTGGCGTAGACGGGATTCATCCGGGCCACTCCCCAAGATAACCAAGCGTCCAGGGACATGTGGGAGCGCCGAGATCAGGGTGTCCACTCCTTTCATTGGAAGCAGCCGTCCGATATATCCAATACGCGGAGGATCAGAAAGCGGTGCTGCGCATCTCCGCTCCAATTGTTTCTCTGTCAGCAGGAAATCCTGGGAGATGCCATAGGGGATGACTGCGGTGGGTTGTTGGAATCCACGCCGCCAGAGGACCTCGCGGGCGGTCTCGGTCGCGCAGATCCCACCCGCCGCATGATGAAAAACATACTTCTCAACCAGCAAGTGAAGGGGATCTAACTTGGAGCAGTAAGTTCTCTCCCGGAAGATGTTCTCCCAGGTATAGAAGAAGACCTGCGCCTGGGGAGCCAAATGGCGCGCGAGGAAGACTGTCTGCCCCGCGAAAAACGACCAGGGCTCTTCGAGGAGTTGAATGACCTCGGGTTTGAACTCCTTGAGAACCTTCACCAACCCCGTGAGATAGAAGCCGCGCGAGTAGGAGCCGGTCCAGAAGGTTCTCCCGAGGCGGATCAGGTAATCCGGGTGGCTAATGCGTTCGGCATACACATCCCGCATGTGCTCATGCCACCACAAGGGTGAGAGGACGCACAGTTCCATACCGGGCTGGGCCGCAATCTTCTCGTAGCGTTCTCGATTGGCATCCAAAACCGCCGTCTTATCGATGAACAGGGTACGCATGGGCGGAAGATTAGGCCTGGTTAGTGGCCCGAATAGTCGCGCAAGTGGATGATGGAGAGGGTGTTGATAAAGCCATGGGCCTTCCGGGGCCAACCGGAGACCAGGCAAACGAGATCATCCTCTTTGAGTAGTCCCATGGACACCACCTCCTCACGTAGCGTCTGGACCATGCGGTCCTGGTCTTCTTCATAGGGATGATGAAGCGCATAGGTTCCCCATACAATCTTCAAGCGCCGCGCCACCGTTTCATTAGGAGTCAAGGCAATGATGGGAACCGAGGGGCGGTACTTGGCGAGAACCCGCGCGGTCGAGCCGGTGCGGGTGTAGACACACACAGCTTTCGCACCGAGATCCCGTGCCACTTCGGCGGTGGCCCGAGCGGTGCCCCCCTCAATCCCAATAGAGGCTTCCGCGAGGGTGATATCAGGGCAAGGGTTGCCGATCCCAGTCTCGGTCATCTGGATGATACGCGCCATGGTTTCGACCGCCGCCACGGGGTACTTCCCGGAAGCGGTTTCACCCGACAGCATGACCGCGTCGGTGCCATCCAGGACCGCGTTGGCCACATCGGTGGCCTCGGCCCGGGTGGGACGTGGATTGGTGGTCATGGATTCCAGCATCTGGGTGGCGGTGATCGCGGGAACACCAAACTTGCGGGCCTTGGCGAGGATGGTTTTCTGCAAGACCGGCATGGCCTCAACCGAGGTCTCCACACCCAGATCACCCCGCGCCACCATGATGACATCCGTAACCGCCAGGATTTCATCGAGGCGCTCGACCGCCTCTGGTTTTTCGATCTTGGCGATGACGGGAACATCCTTGCCATGACTCCGGATGGCTTCCTTGAGACCGGTGATGTCCTCTGGGCCGCGTACGAAGGAGAGGGCCACCATGTCGATATCGGATCTAAGGATACCCTCCAGATCCTTCCGGTCCTTGGGGGTCAGGCTCGGGGTAGAGAGCTGGGTGCCGGGCAGGTTCAGTCCCTTCCCGGCGCTGAGAACACCCGGGACACGGACGATACAATGGACATCCTGATCCTCAACCCGCGTGACCTCCAATTGGATCAGTCCATCCGCCAGGAAGATGATATGACCCGGTTTCACATCTTGCGGAAGGTTGGTATAGGTGCAGCTAACACACTGACCGGAGCCAAGGAGATCACGGGTAGTCAGTGTAAAGGTCTGTCCTGGCGCGAGGATTACCGGCTCCTCCGCAAACTTCCCGATGCGGATCTTCGGCCCGCACAGATCCGCGAGAATCCCCACCCGCCGTCCGGTCTCTTGTTCGATGTCACGCACCCGCTGGACCATTTGAGCATGGCTCTCGATGGTCCCATGCGATAGGTTAAGGCGGGCAACATCCATACCCGCGAGGACCAGTTCCTTGAGAACAGCGGGATCCGCGCAGGCGGGGCCAAGGGTGGCCACGATACGTGTCCGGCGTAAGTGTTGGGGAAGGGTTGCGGGCATGTGGGGACTCATTGTTCACTGGACCTCGTATTCTTTGTATAGATCCGGGATGACCACATCCCGGTCGCCATGCTCCACAAGGAATTGGCGGTAGGCTTCGCACTGCTCTTCCTCACCATGCACCAAGAAGAGATTGCGCACCGAGGTTCCGAGCTCCTTGCGGTACCGGAAAAGATCATTCTTGTCCGCATGGGCGGAGAAGGCATTCAGAACCTCGACATGAGCCTCGACCGGGTGAACCATGCCGAAGATTTTCACCTCCGTGTCACCGCGCAGGATCTTGCGTCCCAAGGTGTAATGGGCTTGGAAACCGACAATTAAAATGGTGTTGCGCTCATTGGAGATGTTGTTACGCAGATGATGGAGGATTCGTCCCGCCTCGCACATACCTGAGGCGGAGATGATGATACAAGGCTCCTCCTGGCCATTCAAAGCTTTGGACTCATCCACGCGTGTAATATAGTTCAATCCATCGAAGGAGAAGGGATTATCCTGATGGTTGGTGAAGAGCAGCACCTCCTCGTCATAGCACTCCGGGTGCATCTTGAAGACCTGGGTGATACTGGTGGCCAAGGGGCTGTCCACATAGACCGGAATTGAAGGGATCTTCTTGGCGATGAAGAGCTTCTTAAGCGCAAGAACCACCTCCTGAGCGCGTTCCAGCGCGAAGCTGGGGATGATGACCTTGCCGCGCCGTTTGATGGTTTCGTTAATGATACGCGCCAGACCATCATCGCGTGTGTCAATGGGATCATGGAAACGGTCACCGTAGGTGGTCTCGCAGACAAAGGTATCGACCCCTTGGGGAATCACTGGATCGCGCAGGATGGGAAGGTCCCAACGTCCAATATCTCCGGAGAAGAGAAAACGGCGCCGTTTCGCCCCCTCCTCCAAGTCCAGGCACACTACCGCCGAACCGAGCACATGGGCCGCGTTGTAAAAGGTCAGGTTCACACCCGGGGCGATGGGCAGAGTGGTTTGGTAGTCAATGGCTACGAAACGCGAAAGGCAGGCGCGCACATCGGCCTCGTCATAGATCGGTTCGATGCGGTCTTTCTCGCCACGTTCCTCGGCCTTGCGGTTGTAGAACTCGGCGTCTTTGACCTGGATATAGGCTGAGTCCATCAGCATCAAGGAACACAGATCGCGCGTGGCGAAGGTGGTGTAGATCACCCCCTTGAATCCCTGCTTGACCAGGGCCGGGATGTTTCCCGTGTGGTCGATGTGGGCATGAGAGAGAACCATCACATCGATGGTAGCGGCATCGAAGGGAAGGTTCCGGTTAAGCCGGTTGGACTCCTCACGCTTGCCTTGGAAGAACCCGCAATCCAGCAGGATACGTTTACCGTTCACGGTTAGGATGTGCATAGAACCGGTCACTTCGCGGACCGCGCCCATGAATTGGACTTTCATCTGGGACTCCTTAACGGATCATGGAATGATACCAGCAGCAAGAGTATAGTTGCCGCTGGTCTTTCGGCAACGGGACAAGGGGGCTCTGAGCCCCACGATTATCAAGGAGGTCGGTTTCATGGGGCGGTATCTGGCGTTCGATCTGGGGGCGGAGAGTGGCAGGGCAGTGGCGGGGAATCTACAAGATGGGGTACTCACTCTGGAGGAGATCCATCGCTTCTGGAATCAACCAGTCAACATGCACGGAGCGCTGCATTGGGATTTCCCGCGTTTACTGCGCGATATGCAAGATGGCTTGATCAAGTTCGTGAGGACCTATGATCAAGCGCCATCCGGGATCTCCTGCGACAGTTGGGGAGTTGATTTCGGCCTGTTGGATACGCAGGGGAACCTGTTGGGCAATCCGGTGCATTACCGTGATCCACGCACGGATGGAATGCCAGACCGGGTCTTCGCCCGGATCTCAAGAGAGGCCATTTATGCCAAGACGGGCATCCAGTTCATGCAGCTGAATACCCTGTTTCAGATCGAGTACCTCCAATCCAGTGGGGACCAGCAATGGCAGATAGCGGACAAGTTTCTGCACATCGCCGACTTGGTCCACTATTTCTTCTGCGGCGCCAGGGTGGTGGAATCGAGCTTGGCCTCGACCTCGCACCTGTATGACGCCAAGCAACGCACCTGGAGCAAGGAACTGATCGAAAAGCTCGGTTACCCGCTGAACCGTTTCCCAGAGATTGTCCCCTCCGGTACCCGGATCGGGACCCTGGATGAGGGATTGGCCGAAGCTCTCGGTCTTCCCGCACAACACCGCAACACGCCGGTCATCGCGGCCCTGTCACACGACACCGCGGCCGCCGTAGCGGCGGTCCCCGCCGATCCCTCGACCAAATGGGCGTATCTCTCCTCGGGGACCTGGTCACTGCTCGGGCTGGAATTGCCCGAACCGGTGCTCTCGGAGGAGGCCTGCAAACTGGACTTCACCAATGAGGGCGGGGCGGAAGGCACCGTCCGCTTCCTCAAGAACATCATGGGACTGTGGGTTCTGCAAGAGTGCCGCCGTACCTGGGAAAAACAGGGCAACACCCTCGATTATGAAACCATCGCCAAGCTGGCCACCGAGGCCCAATCACGCCTGGCTTTCATCGATCCCGATGACTCCAGTTTCTTCGCACCGGGAGACATGCCCGAACGGGTTCAAGCCTACTGCCGCCAAACCGGCCAGCCGGTTCCGGAAGGCCCCGGACCATTAGCGCGTTGCATCCTGGAGAGCCTGGCGCTCAAGTACCGCTTTGTCGTGGAACGCCTAGAACAACTCTCCGGCACCAAAATCGAGGTCCTGCACATCTTGGGTGGAGGCGGCAAGAACCGTCTCCTCAACCAGATGGTGGCGGATGTGTTGGGGATTCCTGTAGTGGTCGGCCCCACCGAGGCAACCGCAATCGGGAATATCATTACTCAGGCGGTGGCCATGAATGAGGTCAAGGGACTGTGGGAGGGACGTAAGATCATCGCTCGCTCCTTTAAGATCGAACGGTATACCCCCAGCGGACAGCTGGAATGGGCTCAGGCATATGCCCAGTTCAAGAAGATGATCGCCGGGTAGGGCTTACCAAGTACATCCGGGGGCGGCGGCATTACAATTGTACGAATGATCTACATCCGTTGCCTTGCCCCCGGCTAACAACAGAACAGATATACAGCGGGAACGAGAAACCCCTCTCGTTCCCGCTTTTTTTTTATTCTTGTTCCGGTGGGGTATTTTGAAGACGGCGTTCCCATTCGGCCCAGATACTCAGTTCCTCGGCGAGCTTCTGATCATGCGTTCCGTTCGATATCCGTAGATCAGGCGCGCCATTCACCCGTTTTCTGAGAAGGTCTTCCAGTTGGGTAGCGAGTGCCAGGATCTCCATGGCGGAAGGTGTCTCCACTGTTTCTGATCCAGCGCTGGAGATGCTGGTAGCCTCGGGGTTGGTGGAGGTAGGGGGTGTCTCTTTCTTCGAATAGACCACCACGGCAATGCCCAAAGCCCCCAGAAGGATAAAGGGGACCAGGATCATGAAGATCCCAAAGACCAAATCCAGATTCGGGTTGTAGTTCAAATGACTGGCATCTCCGCGTGTGATTAGAAATCCGCCATACCGGGAATTCGACTTGGACGGTAACCTATCACGCCCGAAAGCCGGTTGGCAGAAG
>CAYRBI010000121.1:0-11692 GCA_964422415.1 uncultured bacterium
ACTGTCAACATGTAATTTTTACTTGGTCCAGTCTTCGATGAGCAAACCTTTTACTCTTTCAAATTCACGGGTGTTATGTGTGACCAGCGTGAGGCCATGGACCAGAGCGGTGGCGGCGATCATGAGATCATTCGGACCGATGATCAGACCCTGGCCTGTGAGTTGAGCACGAATCTCTCCATACACATCAGCGGCTTGGTCATCAAAAGGGACACTTTTAAATCTGTTTAGTAATCTTTTTACTCTGATGAGGTTTTCCTCCGGATGGGAGCTACGAAAGCTTCCAAAAACGAGCTCAGCCCTTACAACAGAACAGGTATAGATTGAGTTGGGATTTACGGTTCGTAATCTGTCTTCAATTGGGTGACTATGGCCACGCAATATGAAAACACAAATGTTGGTATCCCACAGGTAATTCAAAAGATGTCCTCAACCTCTTCGAGAGGTCCTTCGGATTCAATCTCTGGGAAGTCAGGTATACAACCCCAGAACTGGTTTATGAAATCCATAGGCCAATCTGTTTGTTCTGGTTCTTCAATTGGCCGGATGGTCACCTCCACCCTCTGGTTCATGAGAGATTCGGGAAGGGTGAGTGAAATTTGGCCGGATTGAGTCTCCATGATCTTCTGGTAGGTGGTCATGGTTTCGTCTCTCTCCTTCTTCTTCCTAATACTATAGGACCACATGTGGTGCCCCACAACACCCGAAGGCATTCCCATCTCCTTTTGCTTTGACCAAGTGATTCCACTCACGCTAGAATGAGTCCGGGAGGAGATCCAGGAATGCCAGTCCACATGAATATTGACCGCAAGCTCCTCAAGGAAGCACGCCAACTTGGAAAGCACCGCACTTACAAGGAGGCGCTTCATGCGGCGTTAAGGGCCTACATCGAACGCCGGGTGCCACCGAAGGAATACGAGTCCCTCGATGCGGAGGAGGCACATACGGAATTGAAGCCTTCTACTTCTGTCCAGTCCCTTGAAGCAAAGGCCCAGGACGATCCTCACAAGAAGAAAGCAGTGTGCCGGAGACCAAAGCAATGACAGTTCCCATGGAAATCGATGGCAGCCTTCTCAAGGAAGCCTGCCAGATCGGAGATCACCGCACCCGCCAGGAGGTGATTGATACTGCGTTAAGGGAGTATATCAAGAGCCGGGGGCAGATGCAGATTACCGAGCTCTTTGGAACTGTGGACTATGATCCAGATTATGATTACAAGGCGGAGCGGCGCCGTAAGGTCGTATGAGAGTCCTTGTTGATACTTCGGTTTGGTCTCTTGTGTTACGGCGTGGCCAGAAAGACCTCGAAGGTGATCAAAGGCTCTTCCAACTCGAGGTCATGCGATTAAGCAAACGGATGGAAGCCCTCCTGATTGGTGCGATCCGTCAGGAAATCTTGTCGGGTATCCGGGAGCCCATAACATACGAGAGGGTCCGGGATGCTCTGAGACAGTTCGAAGATGAAGTTGTGTTGACTGAAGATTATGAGGAGGCGGCGTTCATGTCGAACCGTTGCCGCCTCAAAGGCATACATGGTTCTCCTGTGGATTATCTCATCTGTGCCGTTTCTTCCCGTCTATCTGTTCCGATTCTCACCCGTGATGTGGATTTTCATCTCTTCTCCCAAATCCTTCCCATCCGTCTCCATCATCCTCCCCACCACTAAGACGATCCATTCGTAGTGGCCTTCCCCGTCCCCACATCGGGTTGATTGGCCACCCCTTTCTGTTTCTGCTCGATCAGCATCGATTTAATAAGCTCGCGTGGGATCTGATGTAGGGAGAAGATGCGTACTCCGCCATAGGATACCTCCGCGAGGGGGGGGGAGCATTCCTTGAGGATCCGGCGGTCCTCCCAGGTCTCATCCGAATAACGGCTGCCAATATAAGCGTAGATGTTGCCCGGTATCTCCAGGAGCGCTGGGGTAATCTCCATGCGGCCCACCTTGACCCCTTCAGGAATGGGTGTCCAACCCTCGCGTCCCGCCGTGTAAACCATGGCATTTCCTCCACGGACAAGGAGAACATCTCCCGGTTTTGCGACCATGGCCAGGGTAGGATTGAGCATGTGCATCGACATGCCGAGGTAATCAAGGTCAAATCCTGTATTCTTGGCACCATATACACCACCAACCAGGGGGGAGTAATAACACAGATTAAGGGGGTAGATGCTAGTCGTAGGCATGAGTATGACATATCCAAGACATGCAAAGGCCGTATACTCCATCGGCCCCCAGAGGTAACGCGGCACACGGATCATCATCCACTCCCACCACTCGGTGATCTCGATGGCGGCGATAATGATCATGGGCATATAGGCCGGCAGCAGCAGGCGGATACCATCGAACTTGGGAACCTCCGGACGGGAGCTAACCCAGAGTGGGAAGAGCATGGCTACCCACAAGAGCACCTCCTCTTTCCCCCACACACGCGCCTCTGGTTTCTTCTCAATCATGGGCAGGCGGCCCATACGCTCAAGGAGAGAATCCAGGCCAAAAACCGAATAACGGATAATGCGGACAAAGAGGGGAATTATCAGAGACAGTGGTAGTGCGGCCAGGGTGAATCCCCACGGGTAGCTGGTTGGGGGCGGATTGGTTACATCATAGCGCACCCCATAATAAAGGACCGCGATTTGGATTTGATCTTTGATGAAGTGGTAATACTCCATCACCCCATCGGGAATCCGCCGCCATAAAGCCGGCCAGAGCACGATGGCAATTACCAGCGCCTTGAGAACCAGAGAGATGGCGCGGTGCAGTTCCTCCTTGGGACTGATCCGGCAGGAGAGTCCCTTCTCCTTGACAGTCCGGTAACTGGACCACCAGATCCAGGCCAGGAAGAGCGGGATCAGGTACAGCCCCTGAATCTTGGTGAGTAACGAAGCCACCATGAGGGCAAACACAACATAAATCGTGTTCGGATCCCAATGCCAACGGGTGAAAGCCAATATGGACAACCCATATAGGGCCGCGACGAGTCCATCAGCTCCGAAGCGGACGCCATGAACCATAAACCGTGGGCTGCCCAGAAAGAGCAAGACCCCCAGGAGCCCCGCCATCCGGTTGATTCGTGCGCGCAAATACACATACACACTGCACAGCCAGAGGGTGGTGAAGAGCTCTACAAACAACCGGCAAGACCCCAACTCGCCCAGTATGGGCGCAAAGACCGCATTACAGAACCCACCACCGATCTCCATGAAGGGAGGGTGACGATGGGCATCCGGAAAGTACTTGTCGATCTGATACAACGGCGGGACATCGTTCCAACGCCACCAGGAGGCCAGCCAATCACTCCAGGGTTTCGCACGGTTGTAGAACAGCCAGGCATCCCAATACGGTCCGAATCCGGGTCCATAACGCACCAGGATCAGCAGGATCGTTAAGCCAAGGAAAACAACCTCGATGGCCCGGATGGTTTCGCGTTTCCACATGTGATCTTTGGGGTCAGTAGGCATTAGGATTCTCACAAACAGTGGATTTGATAAAGTCGCCTGCATACAGCCATGTATTCCCGCCAGAGGTACGGAGGGGCCATGGTACGAATTGGATGGATAGAATGGAACTTCCCAAAAATTACGAACCGGAGCAATCCGAGGAAAAGTGGCGCTCCTATTGGAAAAAGGGTGGGATCTACGCATGGGATCCCCAGCGTGGACGGGAGGAGACCTTCGTGGTCGATACCCCACCCCCGACAGTCAGCGGCTCGCTGCATGTGGGCCACCTGTTCAGTTATTCGCATCAAGACTTTGTCGTGCGCTTCCAGAGAATGCGGGGCAAGAACATCTTCTTCCCGATTGGATGGGACGATAATGGTCTTCCGACGGAACGGCGAGTCCAGAACCTTTATAACGTCAAGTGCGATGCACATTTACACTATAATCCCGGTTTCAAATCTGAACGTGGACGCAAAGGTGATCCGGTCACCATCGGTAGAAGGAATTTTATCGAACTTTGTGGTGCGGTGACCAAAGAAGATGAAGAAGCCTTCCGCCACCTGTGGACACGGTTGGGTCTTTCTTATGATTGGGATCAGGAATACGCCACCATCGACCGCCATTGCCGGTTGACCTCGCAAGCCAGTTTCCTCGATCTTCTAGGCAAGGGCGAAATCTATCAAGCTGAGCGCCCAGTCATGTGGGATATCGATTTCCAGACAGCCATCGCTCAAGCCGAGGTGGCCGACAAGGAAAAGAAGAGCGCCTTCCACTACCTGCGCTTTGGCATCGAGGGAACTTCGGAGCATGTGGTCATCGCCACTACCCGTCCCGAACTGCTGGCCGCATGTGTCGCGGTTCTGGCCCACCCCGATGATGAACGCTACAAGCCCTATTTCGGTAAACGCGCTGTCACCCCGTTATTCAATGTCCCGGTACCCATCGAGGCGGATCCCCTGGCGGATCCGGAGAAGGGCACTGGTATTGTCATGGTGTGTACCTTCGGCGACCAGACCGATGTGGAGTGGTGGCGCAAGTTCAACCTGCCACTGCGCCAGGTGGTGGGGCGTGATGGCCGCCTGTTACCCGTATGCTTCGGCGAGCCGGGGTGGGAAAGCAACAATCCCGAGGCGGCCAACCATGTATACTCGCAACTTCAGGGGCTTTCGGTGGGACAGGCTCAGAAGCGGATCGTGGAAGTCGCGGAGTTCCGCGAGGGTGTTCTCGACCGTCCCAAACTCGAGATCACCCACATGGTCAAGATCTTCGAGAAGGGAGACCGTCCCCTCGAACTGATCCCCACCCGCCAATGGTTCGCCCGGATCCTAGACAAGAAGACGGAGCTCATCGAGCAGGGTCACAAGATTCAATGGCACCCGCCCCACATGGGCATCCGTTATGAGCACTGGGTTGAGGGTCTCAACCAGGATTGGTGCCTCTCGCGGCAACGTTACTTCGGGGTACCCATTCCGGTGTGGTACAAATTAGGGGCAAGTGGCGAGGTTCTCTATGACCAGCCGCTCCTTCCTGTAGCCAGCCAGCTCCCCATTGATCCGCTAGAAGATGTTCCCATGGGCTTTACTGAGGCGCAACGTGATCAGCCCGGTGGGTTCACCGGCGATCCCGATGTCCTGGACACCTGGGCCACCAGCTCGTTGACTCCCCAAATTGCCACGCAATGGGTGAATGACAAGGAGCGTCACGCCAAGCTCTTCCCGATGGACATCCGTCCCCAGAGTCACGAGATCATCCGTACTTGGGCTTTTTATACCATCCTCAAGGCCTATACCCATGAGGGGGAGATTCCCTGGCGGAATGTGGTCATCAGCGGATGGATTCTTGATCCGGACCGCAAGAAGATGTCCAAGAGCCAGGGGAATGTGGTCACTCCCGAGCCGCTCTTGGACCAGTATGGCGCCGATAGCGTACGGTATTGGGCCGGTCGTGCCCGTTTGGGAGTCGATACCGCTTATGATGAGCAAGTCTTCAAAGTGGGAAGGAAGCTCTGCACCAAGCTCTTCAATGCCAGCAAGTTTGTTCTGGGCCGTTTCGAGGGAATCGATCCGGCGCTTCTGGGACCGGAGAAGATTGTGGCCGACACCGACCGGGCCATGATCGCCGAGCTGCGCCCCATGGTGGAGCGCGCCACCACCGCCTTCGAGCAGTTCGATTACGCCCAGGCTTTGTCGCTCACCGAGGACTTCTTCTGGCGGACCTTCTGTGACAACTACCTGGAGTTGGTCAAGACTAGAACCTACGAGGAGACCCTCAGCGAGGGACGTCTCTCCGCCGCCGCCTGTCTGCGGCTGGTGCACCGCGCCCTGTTACGCATGTTCGCGCCCTTCCTCCCCTTCATGAGCGAGGAGATTTGGCACTGGTGCTATTCGGACGATGCAGGTATGCATGACTCCATTCACCGGAGTCCCTGGCCCACACTCGAAGAGTTGACGGCTGTCGCGCCACCTCCGCACCCAGCTCTCTTCACGGATGTCTTCGAGGGGATCGACAACGCCCGGAAGATGAAGTCACAGGCCAACCTGAGCATGAAGGCCGACATGCAGTGGGCCTCCGTCGTGGTGAGTGATGACTACAATGGCAAACTGGTCATCCTCGAGGATGTGAAGCGGATGCTGAATATCCAGGAACTCGATATTCAACATGGGGCTTTACAGGACCACCTGGTGGAGTTCAAGGAGTTTAAACTGAGTGAGTAGGTTGTGTTCTGATTTCCCCCCCCACCCCAACCCTCCCCCACAAGGGGGGAGGGAGTCGTTCGGAGTTCACACTTTAGTGTGTTTTTTTGCCCCCTCCCCCCTTGTGGGGGAGGGTTGGGGTGGGGGGTAGACTTCGTAGAGTTGCCCTAAAACCCCATATTGTTGCGCGGCCAGGCTCCAGCGGCTGGATTCACCGCGATGATCCGCCAACGGCCATCGGCCCTGCGCAGCTGGACTGTAAAAACCTCGCCAAGCAGTGAGTCGTCCGTGGCCCCGCGCCCCCACTGACCTCCCACCTGTCCGAGGATCTGGACCCGTAAAGTGGCTGTAGCCAGGTCTTCTTCGGGGAAGTTGACCTCGGTTCCCATGCGGATAATCTCGATATGGTCTTGGGTTCTGAAGTGCATACCGGCGAGAGCGAGGATGCTTCGCCGGTCCAGGCCGGAACTGTCATGGTAGTCCTGCGAGAGCACCTCGGTGAGTCCCACGAGGGAACGGTCAACCACCGCCTCTTGAGCGCGGTCGATCACATGCAGGACACGTTGTTCTTCGGTGATTCCAAGGGTGTAATAGAGATACCGGCCAAGAACAACCAAGGCCACCACAAGGAAAAGAATGGTCTTCCAGTTCCGGCGAATCATGCGTGTTAGTAAAACCACTCCCCCCTTTCCCAAAGGAAAGAGGGGAGTGACAACTTAGTCAAACAGTTTTTCGATATGCTTGCGCAAGCGGTTTTGGACCGAGGTGATGGTTCCCTTCGAACTGATCGAGACGATCCCGAACTCTTCCTTCATGTGGTCGAACTCTTTCAACAACTGGGATTGGTATTCATGGAAGGAGTCGAACAGATTGTCGGCCAACCCCAGATCCATGCCGGCTTCCCAGTAGTTGAGCTTCCCGGCGCGCAGGACACGCGCGACCAGGGTGTCGATATCGGCGGAAAGGTAAAAGGTTGCATCCGGGACTAGCGCGAATCCGAATAGGTCGCGCAGCCAGTCGGGATCGGCGCCCCGTACCGTATCGCGCGCGATCAAGGTATAGAGATAACGGTCCGCGAGGACCACGAATCCCGCGCGCAGAGCGGGGATGATCTCGTGTTCCAAACGGTCCGCGAAGTCGGTCGCATAGAAAAGGGCCATGGTCAGGCGCCCCATCAGCTTGTTCTGCTTGGCCGCCTGTAGACCCTCTCCAATCAGGGGCGAACGGGTCAAACCAGTGACCAGAACGCCGCGTCCCTTGCTTTCCAGCCAGTCATGTAAAAGGTTGACATGAGTGGTACGTCCCACGCCATCCGTGCCTTCGATTACAATCAGCTTGCCGGGGAGATCCAGGTTCTCCATTCCAGGCAGCCCATGCCCATAAAAACGCGCTTTCTTCACCGCCGTTTACCGGTTGGCCTTTCCTCGAGGAGTTGGCGGACCCTGTCACGCATCTGGGCCTGCATGTCCTCAATGGTCTGATTCGAATCGATAACTTCCAGCTCCCACTCATTCACCAACATGTCGTACTCACGCATGATCCGTTCCTGGAAGAGCCGGAATGACTCGAGCGGATCATGAGAAAGGCCGAGATCCATCCCCGCCTCGTAATACTTGAGGTCAGCGCGCCCGACCAGGATCCGGTCCAAGGCGGTCTGGAGCGAGGGACGGAAATAGAAGGTCAAGTCTGGACGGACCGCGAAGGCATACAGATTGCGGATCCAGTCCCGGTTGACTCCGCGGGCCACATCCCGCGAGAAAGCGGTGAAGACATAGCGGTCCGCCAGTACGATCATGCCGGCCTTGAGGGGCGGGATGATGGTCTGTTCCAGGCGGTCCGCGAAGTCGGTGGAGTGAATCAAACTGAAGGTGGTGGCGGTGAGGAGTTTCTTCTTCTTGCCAATCTTAGTGGTCTGCTTGACCAGGCCAGAAGAATTCCACTCGGTGAAAAAGACATCGTACTCCTGTGCTTGCAGCCATGTCTTGAGCAGTTGCAGTTGGGTACTCTTACCCGAACCATCAATGCCCTCGACAACGATCAGCAACCCGGGAAAGGAGTGCTTGGTCCTGAGATTGTTATAACCTTTGAATGCGCTCATGTCTTTGATGTGGGGAGCGTAGTCTGCCGGGCGGGGACAGTATGCGCATCCGCGCGGAGCTACTTGAGTCCGTGCTTCTTCCGGAACTTCTCGATTCGTCCGGCGGTGTCAACTAACCGTTGCTTCCCGGTGTAGAACGGATGGCAAGCCGAGCAGATGTCGATATGGAGTTCTTTCGCGGTCGAAAGCGTCTCAAAGGTATTACCGCAGGTGCAGAATACCTTCGTGGCATGAACTTGGGGGTGAATATCAGCACGCAATGGATGGGGTCCTCACTCAACTTTGAATCGATAACCAGCGAATATATTACCGCTCGCGCTTGGCCAACTCAATGGCGGCCATGCTCGCGGCAAAGATCGCGCAGGTTGCGCCTGCTCGCAGAAAGGCATCCGGGGTAATCCCATGATTCAAGGGAGGCTGGAGAAATCCATGCGCGTCATTGTATCCACATAAACGGAGCAGGATTCCGAGTACGAAAACCACCATCCCGAGATACAACAGCTTTTCAGCCCAAGCCGTCATGGTCTTGGCCTCCCAGATGTCTTCTGATTTTGCAGTTCCCGTAAGGAATACACAAACAACCCCAGACCGTCAATACATCCGGCCTATTTGGCCTTCATCCGGTGCACTCCATTCCAATCGGGCGGCGGAGGAACGCTGCGGTAGCCGGTACACCGGTCGAGCAGCACCCGGGAGGGTTTATCATTGGGATCTAGTGTGAGGGCCTCACGGAAACAGCCGGCGGCGAGGGTCCATTCCCCCCGGAAGTAGGCTTCCAGACCGCGTGTGTAGACACCAGCGAGTATCTCGAAACCGGGATTGGGTTCATCCCGCAGCCCCCGGAGTTCATAGATAAAGGTGGGGCGTTCTCTGCCCACGACTGAGACCCGGTCGATGGGACGTGCCAGGATCTGTCCGGTAACCTGTTGGAAGGTGGCCTCCGAGATGAGGATCGAGGTCCCATAATACTTACCCAATCCCTCTAGACGGCTGCCGAGGTTGACCTCATCTCCGATGGCGGTGTAGTCCAGACGGGTTTGCGCGCCGAGATTGCCCACCACTGCCTCACCGCTGTTGATGCCGATCCGGCAATGGATTGGAGAGAGGCCCATCTCACCTAGCTTTGCTGAGAGGCCATCCAGGCTCCGAATACAGGCTAAGGCTGCCCGGCAGGCATGGAGTGCATGATCCGAAACTGGTAGGGGAGCTCCCCACAGCGCCATGAGGGCATCGCCGATGAACTTGTCGATGGTACCCCCCTCTTTCAGGATCTCCCGGCAGAACAACTCATGGATTCCGGTCAGGATCTCCACCACTCGTTCGGCGGGCATCCCCTCCGCAAGCTTGGTGAAACCCGCCAGATCGGAAAAGAAGACTGTCAGGTTCCGCCGTTCGCCACCCAGACGTGCCTCTTCACCCGAGGCCAAGAGATCGCGGACTAATTGATGTGGGACAAACTTCTGGAAAGATCGCAACCCAGCCTTCATCTCCTCCGTGGCCTTGAGTAAGCAATCGATCTCCTTAATGAAGGAAACCCGCCCAGGACTGGCACTGAGAACACCCATGCCTACCTGCCCGGCGTCCGCAGCTAGAACCTGGAGGGGGCGGGAGAGCCTGGCTGAGAGCCACATTCCGGTAACAACTGCTAAAAAGAAAATCAGCGCGGCGGAAGCGGCGTAGATACGGTTGTTCCGGCGCACATCCGCCATCGCCTCGGCCTCATTCACCGCTCCACAAATGACCCAATGTGGACCGCTGGGATCTACCAGACGGGTATACCCGCCCAGATAAGCTTCACCTTCGACGAGGAAGCGAATGGGGGCACCCAAACGCGAGCTCACTTCGCTAATCTCATTCGGGAGAGCCTCCAGGAAGGCGCTCAAGATCGGATCCTTGATCGCACCCTCGGGTATCAACTCAGAATGAGGGGAGTGGCTTCCCTCCCGCCGCATGATCTTGTCTGGTTCGGGATGGGCAATTACCCGGTCGGTATCTCCATCGCGTACCTCGACAATAAAGAAGGTGGCTTCGCGTGCCCCGCGCAAGGAGGCCAAGAAGGTGCACAGGGTGTCTAAAATGAAATCGGCACCGATCACGCCCTGTAAAGTCTTGGTGGAATTAAACACAGGCGTCGCATAGGTGAAACCAGGTTTGTCGAGCTGCCCTTCTTGTCCTAAAAAGACATACACATCGGTCCAGACCGGTTCGCCTTTATTTTTCGCGGCTTGGTACCAAGGCCGGATCCGGGGATCGCTGTTGGCCGCATCTGGAATCACTTGGAAAGGGGTTTCGGGATAATTCTCAGGCAAGTATTCACGGATTACCAACTCACCCTTGGTGGGATCCCGCCGGATCTCACGGATCGTAAACTTACCTGTCGAATACCGGGAGACATCCAGGTACTCGCCATTGGATTCCAACCCAGCGATGAGATAATCCAAATTGTGATAACTCCGTAGCGTCTCCAGCCAATAATTCGAGAGCGCTTCAAAATCATCCATATTGAGAAACCCAGTCTGCAGTAACCGTTGAGTCACTCGGCTGGTGGTATAGGCCGGTTCGAGAAACCGGTTGATTCGTTCGTTGATGAGCTTAAATCCAATCTTGAAAGCCCAGGCTTGACGTTCCAGGGTGATGGTTTTGGCGTTGATGTAGGTGAAGATGCCCAACGCGACCACCGTTGCTGTAAGCAAAGTCAGCAACAACGTGGTGATCGTCACCCGGAAAGTCAGACGGATGGAGGAAAGGGAATTCACGCTCTTTGAGGGCCTCGCACTACAACAGGACTTCGTCCGTTAACACGGACCTCTCCTTTATAGCAAGTGCCGCTGGACTCGCACAGAGGGCAGGTGTTCAGCAGGTCTTCCAAGGACAATCCAATCTACCGGCTTCCACAAAGCGGAATGAATTACTCCATGGCCAACTGAAGCAAGGATACTAGGTCTACAACACCATATTGTGCCCCTTTCCATTGGTTTGAGAACTCAAAAAACTGGTAAGCCACAGGTATATTAGAGATAGAGGTTGGGGTGATGGTCGGTGCCAATACTGGCGTCATAGTTGGGGTAGGGGTTTGAGTGGGTGTGGGAGTCGAGGTTGGAGGTGGTGTTGTTCCCTGAATTAGGAGAGAAACCTGATAAGTTCCAGTATCATCCAGGGTAAAGTCCCGGATGACAATCGTGTACTGACCCGTCTGTTTGAGTTGGTAATCTATCCAATTAAGGGCACCCGAATCGGCTTCGTTTACTCCTCCCCCTGGGGGATAAAGAAGGATCCGGCAAGCCAGGTCTCCATCTGTTTTTACTGCATTGATAAGTACCCGGTCACCACTCGTCCCTTGGAACTGAAAGGCATCCATATCAGAGGCGAGGTTGATAGTACCCTGTAAGGTCTGGCCAGAGGATATGGGGCCTCCGTCAGGATCTTCCGTTGAGGAAACAGTACCTGGAATCTTGAGAAAAGTG
>CAYRBI010000121.1:11792-18680 GCA_964422415.1 uncultured bacterium
GCCTCCGTCAGGATCTTCCGTTGAGGAAACAGTACCTGGAATCTTGAGAAAAGTGATCTGATACACCCCTTCCTTGTTCAACATAAAGTCCCGGATGACAATCGTGTACTGACCCGTCTGTTTGAGTTGGTAGTCTATCCAATAAAGAGCACCGGAATCGGCTTCATTTGCTCCCCCTCCAGGGGGATAGAGAAGGATCCGGCAAGCCAGGTCTCCATCTGTTTTTACTGCATTGATAAGTACCCGGTCACCACTCGTCCCTTGGAACTGAAAGGCATCCATATCAGAGGCGAGGTTGATAGTACCCTGTAAGGTCTGGCCAGAGGATATGGGGCCTCCGTCAGGATCTTCCGTTGAGGAAACAGTACCTGGAATCTTGAGAAAAGTGGTCTGATACACCCCTTCTTTGGTCAACATGAAGTCTTGGATGACAATCGTATATTGACCCGTCTTTTTGAGTTGATGATCTATCCAATAAAGGGCACCGGAATCGGCTTCCTTTGCTCCCCCGTCAGGGGGATAGAGAAGGATCCGGCAAGACAGGTCTCCCTCCGTTTTTATTGCATTGATAAGTACCCTGTCACCCGCTTGGCCACTGAAAGTCCATGAATCAGCGAAGGAAGGAGAACTAATCGTGCCGGTGCGAGTTTCGCCCGAAGCAATGCTTCCTCTTTCGGCGCTCCAGGCCATATTCTCCTGCTGAAGAATTGCAATCACAATAATTGCAATGATGCATCTTCCCTTCGTCATCACGAGTTTTCCCAACGGAGATCTGTTTCTTCGGGATACAAAACTGCTGATGCAAGAGGTAACCCCTATCATTGTTTTCATTCTCCTATTCCTCCTACTGTGCTTGTTGTCCGGTTGGGGATGTAGTGTGCAGTTGTGTGATAATGATTCTTAATGGTGAAAGACATTCCGTGATTTGGTTGGCTATTCGCAGGCTGATATCCTCCTGCACTGGTCAAGGAAGTAAGTGTTTTCTCATGAATCTGATCACCTCCCGATGGCGGATTCACCAATACCATGCCTAGTGATGCCCCGTGGCGATCTGGTGGAACTGACCTGCCATGTGAGGTTTCGTTTCGACTGATATTCAAATACCAGTCACACCTCTCACCGGGTACACTTCAGGTTTTACCCTTCAGTCTCTTGGTTCTTGGTATATCAATGTGAGAAATTAAAAAAACAATGGACAGAATGAATTGTGGGATCAGCAGTTTGTCCGGGAAATGAGCAACCACGAATTCACCCCGGACAACGGAAGCATTGCCGGTTCGTTGATTATTATAAACACATCTCATTCATCAACACGCAAGGCAGATTTGTCACCAAAGATTCAGGTGATAAATAGACCTTTCAACGAAGATGTTAATCCAATTATTTTTCAATCGCTACCCCCATTTTTTACCGAAAGTGCTTGATCCACCGAGGGATTCTATTCGGTCTACTCACTATAAGGTTCCTTGGCCAGTCATTCCTGACCGGCTCATGTTCCTATTGGGGCCATTTGCTACTGTGGGGCGTATAAAATACGTTGGCTTGCGGATTTGAAGTTCTTAATAAAGCTCCCATATGAGAATCCCCGAGGGATATTCGGTTCCGTTTTCACGACCGGGGGAGGCTTGATCGCTCAGGGGCATGGTTCCATCAGATGAACCAGTTGTGAAACCGATGGAGACCTCCGCTGCACGGAAGTTAAGTGAGACTGTCTCTGTATCTCCCCAAGGGAAGTATTCATCAATTTTTTCGAGTGACTCACCATCGCTACACAGATCGGGGGAGGGAACTGTGAGGGAGCCATCGATCAGAACTCCCCCTGAGGTTGCATTGAAGAGGGCCAGATTATCACCCCCATTTGACAAAGCCCCTGCATGAAGTACGGTGGGGGAAAGGACCCGGATTTCCGGGGGAAATCCCCACAGAGAGAAATTCTCCGCATTCCACAGGTTGATAACTGCCCTTTCCCCAGCATTTAATAGGGTTCCCGCTGGAAGCGTGATGCTTCCTTCATCGCTGGCATCCACTGGATAAGAGGCTCCATCCGTTAAAATCCATCCCGACAGGTCGAGGGTGTGATCGGTGGTGTTCAGAATTTCCACCCATTCAATGTCCGTACCCCGGTTGTTGTACATCACCTCGGTGATGGAGATATCTGGCATCTGGTAAGAAGTGGTTGCCTGTTCGATTACTCCGGCTCCATTTCCGGCGGCATCCTTGACTGAAACCGCGGTGACCACACAAGAGACTGAGGCGGGTAAGGGCGCCGTGAACTCCAGAAGCAACCGGTTTGAGGAATAGAGTGACACCTGGATCGGATGAGATTCGAAGGGTGAGACTGTGAACTGGGACATCGAAGTGACACTGGAGGCATCCAGCGGCTCGTTATATTGAAGGAGAATCTGGTCACGTTGGGTGAAACGCGCGCCCAGGAGCTGCGGGGCAGTTTTATCAATGGCGGGACAGAGCGTGACACCGTCATTGGCTTTGCCGGGTGTTCCCGTATCGGAACCCGTGCCGTAAATTGAAGATTGCATGGCCCAGGGCTGGGTGGCGCTCTCACAATAATCGGCGGCCAGACCGAGTGCATACCCCGCCGTGGGATCATAATCCACTGGAACCACGATCGGGACTGGACCGGTTTCGTAATCTCCATACCCCAGCGAGGCGATGACCATACCTTCGTGCTTCAGGATGAGCTCATCAGCGCTGTTCCCCAGAGTAATCTCATCCCCATAGGCGTAATTTACTGGCGCGCCACCATTTACGCTCGTGTCACTTGAACGTCCTAAGACCAGGTGTTCCTTGGAGGGCACAATAACGGATAGAGAGGAGGGGATGGTGTGAAGATCGGTGCCGTTGTCGCTGATGGTCCAGCCCGCCAGGTCAATTTCATGGTCCGTGGTGTTGAAAACCTCGAACCATTCCTTGGATTCATCATCCCCAACCGCGTTGGCAAGGAACTCGCTGATGAGGATATCACCAGATTTGGGTGGCTCTACGGTATACTGGATCTCCAGCAAAGGGCTCCAAACACTGTTGGACTTGACACGGGCCTTAAGGACTAAAGTCTGGGTGACCGGGATGGGTGTGGAGTACACCTGGACTGAGGGCGAGGGCAGACCCGTAACCGGGATCCGCGGTTCTGTGCCGTCGAGGGTGAATAAGATCTGGCCAAGGCGGCTGGGATTTGTGAGGGTGATGGTTGCCCCGGCGGTGACTTCCCCGGCGGATAAGTTTGTGGTAGGCGGTAATATGGAGGGCCAGAGGTTGTAATTGGTGAGTTCTTTGAAGAACAGTGTCCTGCGCTGCGGAATCCAAGTGGTGCGGATGGAGGAGTCATAGGAGCTGCCATACACATACAGAACCATCGGTATTACCGCCGCACGTAGCTCGTCAAAACGGGCATACAGCCGGGTATCCATCATGGCACCACCATTGTTGAAGTGCTGCTGAACCCGGTCGGCGAAGAAAAGGCGGAACTCAGCGCTATTCATGAGAGAGGTTAAGAGGGTGTCGATGGGGGAACCACTCGAATATACCCACGAAATAATGTCATAATTGACCGCGTTTCCATTCCCGAAGGCCCCCTCTGCGTCCCAGAGGTAGAACCGGAAGAGCCCGCCATCGACACATTCCCGTGCGGCCACCCAATTGTTCTGCGGCCAGTCCCAGGTGTTGGCGTAAAAGTTCACGATCAAGTAGTCCACGAAGTTGGTGAGATCCAACATGCCCGCAAGTTTCTGGTAGTTTGCATAGTTCGACATGTTGTTGCTGGAGGCAAAGGAAAACATCTTATTCCAGGCGTCTAGAGTGCCCGATTGGAGTTCTCCAATGTGCACAATATCCCACTCGGAATTGGTTCCATAATGGAAATTAAAGAAGTCTTCATCCAGGCGTTCGACTAGGTTGTAATATCCCTTGAAGTCCCCATTGATGTAGAGATTGGCGAATGTGCCAAGGGGACCCTTCTGCCCACAGTCATGGAACAAACGGCGGGCGAGTTCATCACGGATGAAGGGGTTCTGATGATCGTTGTGACCAGCGCGCAACCATAAGCAGTCGTAGGCATCTCTGTCAGCTAAGGGAACCAGCGGATACTCCAATTCACTGGGGCCATATTCACCGCGGAAATACAAACGGAATGAAAACTTCTCCTGCCATTCCAGCCAATCCTCCGTGCGTTGGTAGCGATAGCGGGCAAAATCACTTCCCGCTACCCGGATCCCACACTCAGCTGAGAATCCATCTGTCCCATTCGGATATATAAGTGAGGCCGAAATAGGCCGCTCGTAGTCGTTACCACGTTGGATGGGGTTGTTGTAATCGGTCGCGCTGACCGCCTGCCAGGTGTCATTGTATGTTCCGCCTACGATGGCCATGACCCCATCGGGTTCATACAAGCTCCCCTGTTCATCTCCCACGATTGAAAGCGCTGGGAGAGTCTTCAAGGCAGTGGCTTGTTTATACAGGAAGGTTTGAGTTACCACCTCGGAGGGAATCCAGCCTTCGTGAAAAGCACACGCCCGGATGACCCGGGTTTGTGTGAGTGGAATGGGATTATTATAAGGGATCCCATTGGATAAGGTGGGTTTGGTTCCATCCAAGGTATAGGTCAAGGTGACATCCGTAACGGAGCATGACAGGCTGACCGTGGTCGCGGAGGAGATGAACCTCTGGCCAATGCTGAACTCGGGCGCGGGGGTGATCCTGGTGAAAGACTCCGTGGGGGTATTTTCTGCTCCTGGAGTGGGAGGAGAGAGGTACGTGTAGTCACCCCCCTCGTTGGTACGTCCGTATGAATAACCACAGACCTGAGAGGGATACTCCGGAAGGAAGCCACACACACGTTGGCGGGGCTCGGCGTTGTCATACAACGCCAGGTATTCCCCCTCTTTCTCAAGTTTAAAAATGGTGTGGAGGTTCGAGGTGGGATCGTTGAGATCCTTCCCGGAGGCGAAGATGACAAGAAACGCTCCCGGGTTCAGAGAGACTGCGGGGAACACCCACTTCGCGGGGGTACTGTCTGAGTCAGTCAGAGACCAACCCTCCAGCGAGACAGTTTCCGTACCGGTATTGAGTAACTCAATCCAGTCCGAGGCCTCGCCATCCTTATCCAAGAGTGGGGTGTTGGTGTTGGGTGAGTGGGTGCCGATGAAATAGTTCCAGGAGTCTTCATGCCTCACGAGATAATTCGGGGATTCCGTGGCGATGAAAAGGTCGGCGATCAGAGATAAATCTGTACTGGTGAGAGAGTCGTTATGGATCTCGATGGCCAGCACGTTGGTTCCATCCAACAGGTAATCAGCAGCCGCCCCGATGAGAATGGTTTCGGGTGTTCCGGCTTCATGACCGCTATTCGCGAGCTGGTTGTATGCCACATCCGAGCCAACAGATCCCAGATTCCGCCGGGCGATTTCTTTCCCATTGAGATAAGCCACGAAACCATCGTCATAGTCGACTTTGATTTTCAAGGTCTCGGTGGCGGAGGAGGGAGCAGTGGGATAGAACTGGAAGGCATCGATTGCCATCCAGCCATACGAGTCAGAGCGTGCGTCGACCGCCTTCAGGATGATTTGCTGGCCCCTGAACGCGGTGACATCCACCTCCTTGAAGGACCAGCTATTGGAACTCGGAGGGGCTACCTGGGCGATGACGGTGGTTTTGTCCGATTTAAGGACATTCAGATAAACCTCACCTGCTCCGCCAGGGGGGTATCCATCATGCCCCGCGATCGCGAAGTTCAGGCTGACCGCATATTCAGGGACAGTGATAGGTTGAGAGGTTAAGGTGCCGGCGAGTGCATCTGTGCTGGAGGAGCCGGTATAGTTACTTGCGGCTGCGTAGATTCCATCTACTGGAGAGTCACTAAAGCCTTGTCCGGCTATGATTACCCGCCAGGCGCTCCCCGTGGTGGTCCAGCCCCCTTCCGTGAAACCACCGCTCTCAAAGTCCTCGACCGGGGGGGTGGGGCCAGACACCATCCTGAATTGGTCCACCGCTAGCCAGGCATATCCCGTGTTCGTGCCGTTATCTACTACCAGGAGGTAGACCTGTTCCCCCACAGCCTGCGAACCATCGAGAAAAACGGTGGTGAAGGAGTCCTGACCGGGAGTGTAGAGACGGTCGATCTCGGTTCCGTTGGAGGCACGGCACAGGGTGACATAGTTATGGTCATTCTCGGATTCCACGCCGGGCCAGTAACTATGTCCCGCGATGAGGAACTCCACCCGCTCCTCGGTGAGTGTGAAGACCGGGGAACGCAGGGTTCCAGTGGTGGTTTCGCCGCCCCGGATCGAATCGGCGTAGTAGGTCCCATTGAATCCGGTGTGTCCCACTCCGTTGGCGGCGGAGGTGATCTTCCAGGCACTGCCGGTGACTGTCCAACCGGTGAAGCTGCCCTCCTCGAAGCCACCATTGGGGAAGGCGATTCCAGCCTCTGGAAGTGTTGCGTTGAACAAGGTCCTTAAATAGATGGATTTGGCTTTATTCTGGATGTTCACCACTGTGGCATCATCGCCATCGCCATAACCGATGCCCCCCACACCTTTCAGCCAGGTACTGTCATCGTAGCTGGATGTGGTCCATTCCAGTGTTTCTGAGGCCTTGCTGGCTGCCACTGACACGAACTCGTTGATGATGACAGGGCCAGTACATTCGACTGTCTCCCCCCAAGCGCTTCCGAACCAGAGAAGGATTGGGAAAACACAGAATGGGAAGAGGCTTCGGCATGGAAGGGTCATTGTCGGGAACCTATATGAAGTATACGGGCTAGTACGACGGACATGTGAGGGAAATGGACCATCATACGGTTAACCTAAATTATAAGCTAACCGAGGATGCCCATCTCGTAAATGGCGGGGATTGCTTTTGCTTGTCGGGGATTGC
>CAYRBI010000122.1:0-18567 GCA_964422415.1 uncultured bacterium
GGCCGGTCGAACCTGGTGCTGGATGGGATTCTGCTCTCGGCGGTGAGTCCCTATTGGTCACTCTGGTGGGCTACCATCGGTCTCTCATTGGTCCTGGTGGCGCAGAAGCTGGGAATCTGGGGGCTGGTGATCTTTTATGTGGGGCACATCAGTGGCGATCTGGCTTGGTACAGCCTGGTCAGTGGCGTGTTCGCGGCGGGGAGCGCCTGGATGAGCGACCGGATCTACCGTGGGATCATCGGCCTGTGTGGAGTGGGACTGGGGGTGTTCGGATTGCTGTTTGTGATCGAGGCGGGGAGACGGATGGTGGGGTGAGGGGAAGGATGAATAATTCACTCTTTTGTATTACTTTGGGTTTTCATCCAGGAATGTGTCCTCTCATATGTCCGCATATTTGTCCACTAAAATGTCCAGCGTATCTTTAATATCTCCAGTCATTAAAATTAGATCAATGGAAAATTTTGTCCAGACTTTTGTCCATGTGCTTGTCCAGTCCGTTGTCCATGTGCTTGTCCCCCCGACCGTGGTCTGGGTGACCAAGAATAATGACAATAGTAATCTATGGGCCGCTGAAACAAGATTAGAAATTCGTTCCCGCGGTGTGTGGGTTACGAGAGAACCTCTACTTCACCGCTGGCGAGAAAAACTCAGAGGGAAACGCAGTCGCGTTGGGCAGGTTGGAGCCCGGAGCGCGCCACATCATCCAGACATAGTAGGGGACACGTACACCTTGGCTGTGATCATACTCGGCATGGAAACGATGCAGCCCCCCTTTGATATTCCGGGTGACATACTGCCCATCCTCGCGTGATCTGGCGCCCCGCCCCTGGATACAGATGTTCCCCCCAATTTCGACGGACATACTCTGGGGATGGGCGCCGAAGTGCCAGTTACCAGATTCTGGCTTCCAGAGATACCCATCCCAAGTCACCCGTGTGGGGGGCTTTCCCTGAGTGGCATCCAAGAGATTCCAGTCCAATAACCTAGGGACTTCGCGCTGGGTGATGAGCTCGTCACCATCATAATACTTGGTCAGAAGGCCATGAGTGAGATGCAGCTGGCCACTCTGAAAGCGTTGATAGGTTTCTTGAACTTGTTGGCGGTTGACATGTACGGCGGCGAAGTTGAACTCACCCCACGGAGACCGTCCCACCACTACCTTGGCCCGCGGGTAGAGTTCGGTCAACCAACCGGTTAACCCCTCCCCTGAACGCATGACCACGAAACAGGCCTGCTCAGTGGGGATATTCTGAAGAGGCATGGTACCCACATCGAACTTAAGGACTGGCCCAGCTCCCTCCTTGGAGCGTGGCCCCTGGTAGAACCAGAAGTTATGTTTGGAATGGACCTGCGGGTCGGCATACACGGTGACATCCTTCGGCAACTGGCCCGCATACTTGGCGGCATATACCTCATCAGGAAGGAAACTCTCGTAGACATCACGGCTGGCGGGGCGTTCGATGAAATAGAGACGGTAATCTTCCTTGTAGACAATCACGCAGCCCACCAGGGTGATCAGCACCGCCATCCCTTGACCAATCCAGGGAATGCGGGCCACGGCGCGGTAGACCTCACGCCATGCGAGCGCCGCGAGGATCAACAGGGGCGGTAACGCATCCAGCATCCGGGAAGCATGGGGCGCTTCCCAGGTCACCATACCGGGAAGCAGACCGAAGAAGACCCATAGCAAGAGCAGGCGTGAGACCGGACGCGCCAGGGTCATGAAACCATAAAGCAATCCCAACACCGATAGCGCGGCGGGGATGAGAGCGAGCTGGGGAGCTGCGGTCAGGTTATGCCGTCCGTTGTAATCCCCCTCCCAGTGCATTCCCAAGAGGGTTTTGGTGGCTTCCATTTTGAGAGGGGCCTCATAGTTGGTACCATTGAAGACCGAGGTTTCCGAGGCGCGCTTGGTGAAAGCGCGCCAGTCTTGCAGCGAGGCCGATAGAAACGGGATCAAGACCACCGCGGCTACTACTACCATTAACCCAAATCCCAACCAGTCGGTCCGTACAATCCGCCAGATCAGGAGATAAGACACGAAACAACCCACCAGGCATGGCAGGATGAACCAACCCCGGGTCTGCGCCAGGAACTGAACCAGCGCCACAGCCTGGCCATTCACTATGGGTAGCTGCTTCGCCGTTTCCAGGGTGTGGTATGCGTTCCGTCCGAGATAGTAGATCACCCCCAGCACAAGTAGCGAGCTTACTCCAAGCCCCACCGCCGAGAGGAACATCCATGTCGAACGCCGGAAGCGTCCCATCCAGTTGAGAGGCAACAGCAGGAAAAAGATGGCAAGTCCGACCAGGAACAGGCGGAAATTGGAATAGGCATAAATCCCACCGCCCAGAAAGAGCCCCGCCATGAGGTACAAGAGGACCACTGTGAAGCCCTTCCCGAATTGGAAGAGGCGGTTCGGTTTTCTCAGATCTTGATCGGGTTCTTGATCCGTGACAGGCACCTCTCTCATGGACCCCAACGAGAAAGCCGCGAAGAAAAAGGCCAAGGCGCCGACCTCGAAGAGGGGCGAGAGGATCTGTTCCATCCCCCAACGGCTGTAATTAAGATGCCAATGGGAGGTGGCCATCAGGAAAGCGATCAGGAGGCCAAACCGGAGTGAGACCATCCGCCAGCCGAGGAGGAAAAAGAGCGCCACATTGGCGAATCCGAGGACGGCGGCGGTGCCCCGTACCGCGAAAACCCGGCTGGGCCAGGACCAATTAAGGGTCCGCGCGAGGATCTCCACGAACATCGCGGTACGCTGCGTGCTCATGGAGTTCAGGTATATCGAATGCTCCCCTGTCTCCTGGATCCTCTCGGCGTCCATGACATTGATGCCCTCATCGAGCCACAACTCGGGGGGGACAGTTTCCAGGTTATAAAAACGGAGAGATTGAGCCAGCCAGAGGACAAAGGCGAATCCCAGGATCCCCAGGAGGAAAGGCATCCGCCGGGTGGGTGCAAGGTCGGCATATGGAGCGGATCCGCGCCACCATCTCAAGATGAAGGGGATATGAATAGAAAATAGGAGGAAACCCCCGAAGACCAGGAGAGCCCGGATATATTCCTGATATCCGGGCTCCCATTGCTTCTCGTTCATGGCCAATGGAGCCCAATAGGATTGAGCCCAGTAGGCCAGCCAGATGGCTGCCACACCCGCCACGAGCAGTCCCATCCGCAAGATATAGCGGAGGGTTGCCAGGAAGAAACCGCCTATCCGAGGCTCCATGACTTACTTGCCGCTCTTCGGAGCCGGTACATGTGGCGCGAGGTTCACGACCTCCGCCGCGCCAAAAAAGATCACGCTCTTGGGATCATGGGCCTGCAACGCAATGATCCCATTCTTGAAGCGGTCCTTCTCATCCACCCAAGTTGCCACGGGCATTCCATTCACCCAGGACTGATAACGATTACCGACCGCATTCACATCCATCCAGAACCACTCATTGTCTTGTGCATACACCGCCGGCGCTTTCACGAACCAATACCAGCCACCTGTAGTGTAGTCTTCAGGCTGATTATAAACCTGTGCCTCAACACCCAGTGGGAATTCAACGAACTCATCTCCTGGCAGCCGTGGCGCCCGGATGAAGACACCGCTGTTAGAGCTCTTGTCTCCCTTGGGCAGGGTCTTCACTTTGAACCGTGCATGGAGGTCGGCGTATTCTCCCATGCTCTCGACATAACCCGGGCCACCCTGGAAACGCATCGCGCCATCCTCGACATGCATGTCGGCCGGAGGATTCTTGCCATTCTTCACGACACGGGACTTCCATCCCTCCAGGTCCTTGCCATTGAAGATGGGCTTGAGGCCGAGGGGACGGATCCAGACCTTACGGAACTTAACCGTGGTCTTGTCATCGTGCATTTGCAGGCCGATACGGCCATTGGCGAAGGTAGAGTTCTTCCCATTGACCACTTCCTGGCCGTTGACCTTGACGATGATGCTTGGGCCTTCGGCATGGATCTCGGTGGTATTCCATTGTTCATCCGGAGCGGGAACCTTCTTAGCGGTCAGGCCCTCGCGGTTGTACACACTACCGGTGGGATTCTTAGTGTCATCGTCATCGATCTGCGACTCATAACCATCCACCCAAGGGCTCTCTTCGAGGCCAACACGGAAGAAAATTCCGCTGTTGCCACCCTTGGAAACCTGCCATTCAACTATTAGATCAAAGTCACCGAAGGTGGCGTATGTTCCCAACCAGCCACCGCCACAGCCCACATTCCGCAGAATGCCATCCTGCACGGTCCATTCCGCTGTGGGACCAATAACTTCCCAGCCCGCCGTGTCCTTGCCATTGAAGAGCGCGATCCAACCTTCACTGTTCTTGTCCGCTGGAACCACTGAGGGCTCCTTAGCAAAGGAACCACTGGCCAGTGCCAATACAGCCAACACCACAACCAGAGCCTGCCTAGTCCATCCAGGCAAATGCAAACTCGACATTAGAAACTCCTTTCATGAAGAAGCGCTTGAGGATCACCATCTTGGCACAAAAACACGGGTGAGTGAAACGGGTGTGGGTCTAAGAATTGTCTTGCTTGAAGAGGGTCACATACTGATCAAAGTAGGACCAATCGAAATGGTTCCCCATCTCATCGCGCATCACTTTGAGGGCATCGAAGGTGCTCAGTGGTTCACGGTAAGAGCGGACGGTGGTGATGGCATCGAATACATCGGCAATGGCGCAAATACGCCCATAAGGATGGATCGCATTTCCCACTTTGTTATGGGGATAACCCCGGCCATCCATGTGCTCATGGTGTTCCAGGATAATGGCCTCGATGACCTCATTGCTTTGGTGGGTATCCCGGAGGATGGCCAGGCCCAGTTCCGGGTGGCGTCGCATCAAGGCCCATTCGGTTTCGTTGAGCTTACCTGGAGAATTGATGATCGAGATGGGAATGGCTGCTTTGCCGATGTCGTGTAGCAGAAAGCCTTCGGCGATCAGGCGCAGATTGTGTTCTGGAGAGTTGCTAAAGAGGCGGTGCGCAAGAGCGGTCCCGAACAGGGAGACGTTTACGGAGTGAGTATAGGTATAGTAGTCATGGTTTGTAAAAAAGAGTAGTTTCCGTGCAGCTTTTTCGTCTTGAAGGAGGAGATCGACTGCATAGTGGATCGTCACCTTGGCCTGGAGGATTCGGCGTGAGGAACGTGGAGTGGAAAAAAGATCCTCCATAATCGAGGTGGTGGTGTCATAAACAGCACGGGCCTTTTTCTCCGGTGCCACAGCCTTATCATGGACTACCGATTTGATCTCACGGCTGATGTACTCAAAGTATTCATCCCGCTCGGTCCGGGGAACATAAACCTGCTGGACTTCGTTATCCCGGAGGTTTTGAAGGATTTCGGCGGTAAAAGGAGTTTGTGGGTGCCGGTACAGGATAAACTGTCCGGTGGATGTGTGGCGGATATAAAGATGAAAAGGCAAGATAGTTTCCAACCTTAACGAGCTCAGGCTGATCCCGAAATGCGGCGAAGGAGGAGTGGAGGACTGGACGCTCATGATCCATCGGCGACTTTGGGGACCTCAAAAAAGGCTCCCCGGGCCCGCGCCGAGTTCATGAGCGCATCGGCGAGGGGGAGGGGTGTCCCGGGACGGTCCTCACGGAAGACATTTTCTAAGGGTACTGCATAAAAGGTAGGGTCCACATGGGAAGTGTCCAGTTGATTGAGCTTAGTGGCATAGTCGAGGATCTGCGAGAGTTGTCCGGTAAAAATTGTGATTTCCTCCTCGCTCAGTTCAAGTCTCGACAAAAGCGCAATGTGTTTGACTTCTTCACGTGTGACAGCCATAGGACTACCTTTCGAAATACTAATTTATATTCATTTTTTTTCAAAACCGGTTTACTGAGTGTTAAGTTTAACGGAATTCATGTTCCATGGAAGAGCCCCTAGGCCGATTTTCTCCATCCTTCAGAGAGACACAAAAAGGAGTATCTCTTCTGGCTCCGGTTCTTCCGGAAAGGTAGGAATTCGTTGAGGAGACGACTTTTCAGGAGTTGTCAACAGCCGCAGGGCAAAAAGGCACACCCTGAGGACAATTCGCTAACCTACTGATATTACAAAGTTTACATGTCATTGGCAGGAGTTTTGCGGTGGTCTACAAGTAATCACTTGACAAATATGGGGGTGTTCCCATAGACTCCTCAATTCGCGTTCACTCATCCCAATGCGGCGCTTCACGTTAATAAGCCTTACCGTTCCTTATCCTTTCACACTGATTCGGTCCAAGTTCCACCCGCCGTCGCTATCTTCTAAGAATCCGCATGATTTTTCTTGGGGTAATGAGATGAACGAGGGCACACGAATCTAGGCGCGAACGCAGATCCAAGCCGAATAAATCCCGCTGATGCTCACACAAGAGCATCAACAGGCGGGATTGAACGAAGAACAGGAGAGTCGGAAGCATGGCTAGTCGGACAACACGAAACGCTTCAAGGAAGTCCTTCGCCCGTATCGCCCCCGTGATGGAGATCCCGAACCTGATCGAGACTCAACAACGGTCATACCGGGAGTTCTTGTGGCGGGACAATAATCCATGGGATCGTCCCATCAAAGAGCTTAAGGGGGAGTTGGGGCGGCAGGTCTTTGAATGGATTAATGGGAAGACCTTGACCAAAAACGCTACCAGTCCACGGACGCGGCGGGTGGTTCTTCCCAAGGGAACCGTTATCTCACGTTCCCATTTCCGTGTCCTGGAGGAGCTTCCGGTTTCGGTGCTCTCGACTTCTGACTCGGAGCAGGTTTTGCCCCGGATCGTGGAAGAGTACAACAAACCGGGATTACGCCAGGCCTTCGAGTCCATTTTCCCGATCAAGGGGCGTGATGGCTCGATCTTGGAGTTTGTCGATTACACCTTGGGACGTCCTAAGTACAGTATTCCCGAATGTGTGGACCGTGGGATGACCTATGCGGCTCCCCTTCGGGTGAAGGTCCGTCTCGTGGTGATGGGTACTGGAGAGGATGACAACCAGCCAGAGTTAGTCGATGTCCGTGAAGAGGACATCTACCTTGGTGAAATGCCCCTCATCACCCCCAAGGGCACCTTCATCATCAATGGCGCCGAGCGTGTCGTGGTCAGCCAGTTACATCGTTCTCCCGGACCGGTCTTCGGGGTGGATCAGCATCCCTCGGGCCGCCGCTTGGTAACCGCCAGCATCATCCCTAACCGTGGCGCCTGGTTGGAACTTGAATCCGATTTGAATTATGTCCTCTCAGTGGTGATTGACCGCCGCAAGAAAGTCACCGTGACCACCTTGATGAGGGCTTTTGGCCTTTCCAGCAACGAGGATATTTTTGATCGTTTCTGCGAATTCGAGGAGGTCAAGCTCACCTCCCGCACTCCCAAGTCCAAGGTGATTAATAAGCCGTTGGCGGCGGATGTGCTCGATGAGGTTACAGGAGAAATCCTGGGGCAACACGGCCAGGTCATCGATGATGCCCTGCTGGCGGAACTTCTCAATGCCAATCCCACCCCGCTGAAGATTGTCACCTCTGACCCACTGTGGTTCCAGTCCATCCATAACACACTCCAAAGAGATACCTCCAAGGACACCGATAGCGCCCTTTTAGAAATCTACCAGATGCTTCGCCCCGGCGAGCCCTTGGCGATCAAGAATGCCCAGGCACAGATCGAGAACCTGTTCCTTAAGCCGCGCCGTTATGATCTCTCTCGCGTCGGACGTTACCGCATGAACCGTAAACTCAATTTGAACGTGCCGCTTGAGGAAGTGGTACTTACGATTGAGGATCTGGTTGGTGTGGTGCGTTACATGCTTCGCATCCTGCGTAACGATCCCAGTGCTCAGCCGGATGACATCGATCACCTCGGCAACCGCCGTGTCCGTACCATCGGGGAGCTGCTTGAAAACCAGATCCGCGCCGGGCTGGCCCGCATGGAGCGTGCGATCAAGGAAAAGATGGGTCTGCTCGATCTGGAGAGCATGATGCCCCGCAACCTGGTGAACTCGAAACCGATCATGTCGGCCATCAACGAGTTCTTTGGACGCAGCCAGCTGTCGCAGTTCCTCGATCAGATCAATCCGCTGGCCGAATTGACTCACAAACGCCGTCTCTCGGCTCTCGGACCGGGCGGTCTCAACCGTGAACGCGCGGGCTTCGAGGTCCGCGACGTGCACCACACACACTATGGACGCATCTGCCCGATCGAGACTCCTGAAGGTCCGAACATCGGTCTGATTTCTTCGCTTTCTACCTATGCCCGTATCAATGATGTCGGCTTCATCGAAACCCCCTACCGGAAGGTCGAGCAAGGCCAGGTCACCAATGACATTCTGTACCTCGAGGCCTTGGATGAGGATGCATGTACCATCGCCCAGGCGAATGTCAGTGTGGATGAGAACAACCACTTCGCCGAGGACCGTGTGTCGGTCCGTTCCCGTAGCGAATATACCAAGGTTCTCCCCAATGATGTGGACTTCATGGATGTGGCGCCGATGCAGCTGGTTTCGATTTCGGCCTCGCTGATCCCCTTCCTGGAGCATGACGACGCCAACCGGGCGCTCATGGGATCGAACATGCAGCGTCAGGCGGTCCCGCTCCTGCGGACCGAGGCTCCGATCATCGGCACCGGTGTGGAGAAGAAAGCGGCAATGGATTCTGGCATCGTGGTCCGTGCCCGTAGGCCGGGCAAGGTGACACGCGTCACCGCCGACCGCATCGAGGTCCGCCCGGAAATGCGTGGCAAGGAACAGTGGTGGGATTGGGATGAGTATGATTTCTCCTCCTCCCAGGCCTCGGACTTTCTAGAGGGCATCGATGTCTACCGCCTCTCCAAGTTCTTGCGTTCGAACCAGAACACAACTGTCAACCAGAAGCCGGTCGTCGCGGTGGGAGACAAGGTCGAGGTGGGCGATGTACTTGCCGATGGACCCGCCACCGATAATGGCGAGCTTGCCCTGGGCAAGAATGTGCTCGTGGCCTTCATGTCCTGGGAGGGATACAACTTCGAGGACGCGATCCTGGTGAGTGAGCGTATCAGCCGCGACCACGTCTTCACCTCGGTGCACATCGAGGAAGCCAAGACCGAAGCACGTGACACTAAACTGGGCGAGGAAGAGATCACACGAGACATTCCGAACGTGGGTGAGGAAGCCCTGCGGAATCTGGATGAGAGCGGAATCATCCGCATCGGCGCGCCAGTGAAGCCTGGCGATATTCTGGTCGGGAAGATCAGCCCCAAGGGCAAAATCCAAACCTCCAATGTTGAAAAGCTTCTGCGGGCCATCTTCGGCAAGCGTGCCGAGGATGTACGGGACATCTCCCTGCGCGCCTCGCCGGGAACCTATGGCACCGTGGTGGATGTAAAGGTGTTCTCCCGCAAGATGCGTGGTGGTTCGGGCTCACGGCAAGAAGAGGAGCAGACTATCAACCGCCTCAACCGGGAACGCGACAGCCTGCTGGCCCGTTTGCACACGCAATGGGAGGCGGCCATCCGCGAATTTATTAAAGATGAGGAACTGACTGGTGACCTGGCTCATCCGGAGACGGGGAGTGTCTTGTTGAAAACCGGAATCCAGTTGAATGAGGCCAGCCTGAAGAAGATTCAGGATGTGCCCCTGGCTGATGCCGAGATCCCCATCGAGAAAGAAAATGACCTGGCCCGGTTAAACCGTCAGTTCCACCACCGCCGGGAGGAGATCGACCAGGAGTACGATAAGCAGATCGATTACATCAAAACAGGCGATAACCTTCCCCCCGGAGTCATCAAGATGGTGAAGGTCTACATCGCCAAGAAGAAGAAACTCTCCGTGGGCGATAAGATGGCCGGACGTCACGGGAACAAGGGTGTGGTTTCACGTGTGCTACCCATGGAGGACATGCCGCATCTGGAGGATGGCACCCCGGTGGATATTGTGCTCAATCCCCTGGGTGTGCCCTCGCGTATGAACGTTGGCCAGATCCTCGAGACACACCTTGGTTGGGCCTCACGGATTCTGACCAAGCCGATTGAGTCTCCGGTATTCGATGGCGCCAAGGAGGGCGAGATCCTCGCCGAACTCCGTCTCGCCGAGGCGGTGGCCATGGCGGCCAATTACCTCGAGGAGGAAGACCCGGTGCTGGGTCACTCGGCGCTGCTGGCGGGTGCTCAGACAGTCCGTGCCATGGAGGAGTACAAAGGCCAGATCAATCCCAGCAAGCAAGAGGAGTTCAGTGATTGGTTCGAGTGTGCCGGGATCTTGTTGGATGCCCTGGCGGCCACTCACAAGCTCCGCCGGGCCGACCGGCTGCTGCAGGACTGTGTGGCGTGTGTGTCTGGCACCGGATCAAGCCTTGACAGGGAACAAGCCTCTGGACGTGAAGAGGCCAAACGCCTGATTCCCTTCAAGGATAACCTCGCCAATGCTTTACAGGCCTGGAACAACGCTCTCGATCTGTGGGTAGCCTATGCCGGAAAGAGTGAATCGGAGGGGCTGAATTCACGCATCAACAAGATTAGGGATCTCGCGGGGGAGGCGCAGGTGGAGGAAAACAGCCTGGCTCTCTCGAAGATTGATGGCCTCGCGAAGACTCTCTTCAAGGCCGAGGATCAACTCTTGAAGATGGTGCCCTTACCGAGCGAGGAGGAGATCGCCTATCTGCTGGGCAATGAAAATGATGTCATGACTCAGGAGGTCCGCGGCCAGGCGCTCCGTCAGCTGGTCAAGCTGTTGGCGGCGGTGGAATACCGTGAGGCCAAACGCTTCTCGCAACGCAATGGCTTGGGCCGGACCGCGGTTCCCAGTGAGCTGCAGAAGGTACGTCTCATCGATGGGAAGTCAGGTGATTACTTCGAGCGTGAAACCACGGTCGGGTATATCTACATGATGAAGCTTAACCACCTGGTGGACGATAAGATTCATGCCCGTTCGATTGGCCCCTACAGCCTGGTCACCCAGCAACCGCTGGGTGGTAAGGCGCAATTTGGTGGCCAGCGGTTGGGCGAGATGGAAGTGTGGGCGCTGGAGGCCTACGGCGCCGCGCACATCCTGCAAGAGTTGTTGACGGTGAAATCGGACGATACCGTGGGCCGTAACCGGATCTATGAAGCCATCGTTAAGGGCGAGGAGGCCCGTCCACCCGGACTGCCCGAATCGTTCTATGTTCTCGTGAAGGAAATCGAGAGCCTGGGGCTGTCGATGGAGCTGCGCGAGTCGGAGGGGTCAGACCGGGGCGGCCCGGTGGACAGTGACATGAGCCTGTCGGCGGTGGCGGAGCCACGCGAGAGCAGCTCATATGACCGGTATATCCCCGATATCGTCGGCGAGGAATAATCCAAGGAGGCAATCGATGACCGCTCTATTCCAGACACCACAACGTCCCCGCCGCGAGGCGGAGATCAAGGATATTAACAAGGTCAAGTCGATCCGTATCGGACTCTCCTCGCCCGAGGAGATCAAGGGTAAGTCTCACGGTGAGGTGAAGAACCCGGAGACGATCGACTACAAGACCCACAAGCCCAAGTTCGATGGGCTATTCTGCGAGAGAATCTTCGGCCCCACCAAGGACTATGAGTGCAACTGCGGGAAGTTCCGTGGCATCAAGCACAAGGGCGTGGTCTGCGACCGGTGCGGGGTGGAGGTGATCCAGTCCAAGGTCCGCCGCAGCCGTCTCGGACACATCATGCTCGAGATGCCGGTGGCCCATATCTGGTTCTCGAAGGGTGTTCCCAGCCGCATGGCGGCCTTGATTGACATGCATACCAAGGTGATGGAACAGGTCCTCTACTATGAGAAGTACCTGGTCATCGAACCCGGCAACAGCCCCTTCCTGGGCTGGCGCGCGTTGCATGATCTCAAGCCTCTGGAGGTTCTTTCCGAGGAGGAGTTGCACAACGCCGAGGAGGAATATGGTCAGATTGACGCCTGTATGGGCGCTGAGGCCATCAAGCGCGTGCTCGAGAACTTGAACCTGATCGACCTGTGTGTTTCGCTCAAGGATGTCATCCAGAACTCGAAATCCGAGCAGAAGCGTCTGAAGGCCATCAAGCGTTTGAAGATCGCCCAGGATTTCATTCGCTCGACCAATCACCCCGAATGGATGATCCTCGAGGTTCTTCCGGTCATACCCCCGGATCTGCGCCCCTTGGTGCCCCTGGATGGAGGCCGCTTCGCCACCTCCGATCTGAATGATCTCTACCGCCGCGTGATCAACCGCAATAACCGTCTGCGCCGCCTCAAAGAGGTGCATGCGCCCGAGGTGATCATCCGTAATGAGAAGCGTATGTTGCAGGAAGCGGTGGATGCGCTGCTCGATAATGGACGGCGTGGACGGCCCGTGAAGGGTTCGAACAACCGCCCCCTCAAGTCGCTCTCCGACATGCTCAAGGGTAAGGGGGGACGCTTTCGTCAAAACCTGCTCGGCAAGCGTGTCGACTATTCAGGACGTTCGGTGATTGTATGCGGCCCCAACTTGAAGTTCAACGAGTGCGGGCTGCCTAAAAAGATGGCCCTGGAGCTTTTCGAGCCTTTCATCATTCACCACCTGGAGAAGCTCGAGCATGTCAACACGATCCGCAGCGCCAAGCGCATGATCGAGCGCGAGCATCCCGCGGTTTATGATGTACTCGAGAGGGTCATCAAGGACCACCCGGTGATGCTCAACCGCGCTCCGACTCTGCACCGGCTGGGCATCCAGGCCTTTATGCCGAAACTGGTGGAGGGCAATGCGATCCAGCTGCACCCGCTCACTTGTACCGCCTTCAACGCCGACTTCGACGGTGACCAGATGGCGGTTCACGTGCCACTTTCCCGCGAGGCCCGCGAGGAAGCGCGTGCTCTGATGATATCGAGCCGTAATATCCTCAAGCCCTCCAGCGGCCAACCGATCGCTACCCCCAGCCAGGACATCGTGTTGGGGTGTTATTACCTCACCAAGATCGATCCCACCCGTATGAAGGGCGAACCCAAGAAGTTCGGTTCCCCCGAACACGCCATGCAGGCCTTCGATCACGGCCGGATTGCGCTGCAGGAAGAGATTAATGTCCGTTTTACCACGTACCTGGAATACAAGATCCTGTACGAGGATCCGGAGACGGGCATCCCAGTTGGTATCGAGCTGGGGCCGCGAATCTTCATCGCCGAGGAGGCCGAACCGGGCTGTGATCTCGATCTGGGCCAGCAGCCGGACGCGGAGCGCCAGCTCATGCTCCAGAAAACCGAGTTTGTACGCACCACGGTGGGACGCATCTTCTTCAACGAGGTGTTGACCCCGGAAATGCGTTTTGTGAACCAACTGATGACCAGCAAGAATCTTCAGAAGCTGGTCGGACGCGCTTTCAACGATATTGGGCTGAAGCGGACCGCCGAAATGCTCGACCGGATGAAGGATATCGGATTCCAATTCGCCAAATACTCCGGATTGTCAATCGCTCTGTCCGACATGGTGGTTCCCGAATCCAAACGCGGCATCATCGATAAAACCCGTGCGCGCGTGTCTGACATCCAGAAGCAATTCGATGCGGGCGCGACAACTGAAATCGAACGCTACAACAAGGTCATCGACTGCTGGATTCAGGCCACCGACCAGATCGCCGACAAAATGATGGATACCCTGGAGAAAGACCGTCATGGTTTTAATCCACTCTTCATGATGAAGGACTCGGGCGCGCGTGGTAGCCAACAGCAGATCCGTCAGCTTTCGGGTATGCGTGGTCTGATGAATAAACCCATGAAGAAACTGACCGGTGGTGTCGGTGAAATCATCGAATCCCCGATCGAGTCGAACTTCAAGGAAGGCCTGACCGTGCTCGAATACTTCATCTCGACGCACGGCGCCCGCAAGGGTCTGGCGGATACCGCCCTGAAAACCGCCGAGGCGGGTTACCTGACCCGCCGTCTCGTCGATGTGGCGCAAGATGTCATCATCACCGAGGAGGACTGCGGCACCATCTCGGGCATGGAGGTCTCGGCCATCAAGGAAGGCGATCAGGTGATCGAGTCCCTCAAGGACCGTATCCTGGGACGCTGCGCCCTGGAGACCATCCGTAATCCACTCCTGCCCGACCGGATCCTGTTGAACGCGGGAAAGAGGCTGGAACAAGAGGATCTCGAGCTGCTCTTCTCGTGTGGCCGGGACAACCGGTTCGCGGTGATGTCTCTGCTGGCGGCTGATAAGAGCGGCAAGATGACCGCTCCCCCCGAGAACATCGATCTTTCTGGTGTGGACTGGTCGGAACGCGAAATTCCGCAAGACCTGTCCGGGAAGTTGCTCGGAAGAGTCATCCTGGAGGATGTCAAAGACACCTACAACATCCTTGTCCGTGCGGGAGACGAGATCACTGAATCGACAGCCGAGGATATCGAGCGGTGCGGTATTGATCGCGTGAAGATCCGCAGCACGCTATGCTGCGAGACGGCGCGCGGTGTCTGTGTCAAGTGCTATGGACGCGATCTAGCGCGTGGCCGGATGGTGCAGCTGGGTGAAGCAGTAGGAGTCATCGCCGCGCAATCCATCGGTGAACCTGGCACACAGCTAACCCTGCGGACCTTCCACATCGGTGGTACCGCCTCACGTATCGTTTCTGGCTCGGCCTATTCCGCCAACCTGAAGGAAGGTGAAATGGGCTCGGTCCGCTACATCAACATGGATGCGGAGCAGCGCGGCGAGGACAACGTCGCGGTCGGAAGAAATGGCAAGATCATTGTCACCTTCCTGGGCCAGAAGGCTCTTGCCGAGGGCCGTCTCGACATCCACATCGAACCAATGATTGAGGATAAGAACGGGCGTTTGTGTGTTTTGAACCAAGAGGGTGGAGAAATCCAGATCATTGGCAAGAAAAAAGAAGTTCTCCAGAAGATGAAGGTTCCTTATGGAGTCCGTCTGGCGTCTGGTTTGAAAAACAAGTCGATAGTCAAGGCGGGTGACATCCTCTACGAACGGGAGCCCTGGTACCGCCCCCTGATCGCCACCAAACAAGGCATTGCCCGGTTTGTCGAGGTCAATTCGCTGGGTGACTCAGTCTCCCTGGCGGGCCGTTCTTTTGGTGAACACCCCGCCATCCTAAATGTCAATCCCAAAAACCGTGACGAGGTGTTCGAGGAGTTCCTACTCACTCCACGAGCCAAAGTAAACCTCCAGGATGGCGATCCGATCGAACCGGGAGACTTTATCGCCGAGCTTCCACTTCCCGTTATCTCTCAGGAAGAAGGCAAGGTCCGGTACATGGGCATCGCCGAGGGACGTACCATCCAACAGCGTCTCGATGCGACGACCGGGAACCTGACCTCCGTGGTCACCCAGGTGGATGGCCACAATGTTCCACGTCTGGCAATCATCGGACGTAAAGGCGAGGTGGTGACGGCATATCACCTACCCATTGGATGTGAGATCCGGGTCAAAGATGGGCAAGATGTGTTCAAGGGAGACATCCTGGCTCAGAGCGAGAACCTCCGCCAGGTGGAGATCATTCCAGTGGGTGCATCCTTGCAGGTGAAGGATGGGCATGTCATCGAGAACCTCACGGGGAAGAAGCCGGTCTTGGCCTCATGGGACCCCTACCAGGTTCCGATTATCGCCACCAAGTCGGGCCGTGTACGTTATCGCGACATCGACTTGGGAGTGACTGTCCGCCAGCAGCGTGATGTCACCGAGCGTCCCACCGAGGGTGAAGCTGGCGGTGAGGCCGTGCAGCTCATCGTCATGGAGCAGAAAGAGGACAAGCACCCCAGTCTCGAGATCGAGGGTCCGAGTTCCAGAGGCGAAGGTACCGTAATCGAATCACTGCCTTCTGGTGCGCACATCGTGGTCCATGATGGGCAGGAGGTGCAAAGAGGTGATACCCTCGCCAAGATCCCGCGTGAGACTTTCAAATCCCGCGACGTGACCGGCGGACTGCCACGTGTTGAGGAAATCTTCGAGGCTCGCCGTCCCAAAGCCAAGGACCTTGCCATCGTGGCGCGCGTTTCCGGCTGGGTGAAGATTCCGCGTCCTGGCTCGCATGAGGATGAGGCGCCGATCATCGAGAAACTCGGTAAAAAACGGAAACGTGGCACTCGTCTTATGGCCATCTCGGATAGTGAGGCGAATGTCCTGGAATCCTATGAAGTCGATATCGGAAAGCACTTGATCCGCAATGACGGTGACTGGGTGAACGTGGGAGATAAACTGGTGGATGGTTCACTGGATCCCCACGAATACCTGGAGGTCATGGGAGAAAAGCGTTGTATGGAGTATCTCCTTAATGAAATCCAGGAGGTCTACCGTCTGCAGGGTGTGTCAATCAATGACAAGCACCTGGAGGTCATTATCCGGCAGATGATGGGTAAGGTTACCATCATCGATCCGGGTGATACCGACTTCCTGCCCTTGGATGTGGAAGATCGTTTCCGTGTCATGGTCGAGAACAAGCGGGTGTTGGCCAGCGGTGGACGTCCAGCCAAGTTCCAAACCAACCTGCTGGGAATTACCAAGGCGTCCTTGGGAACCGAGAGCTTCATCTCGGCGGCCTCCTTCCAGGAGACCACCCGGGTGTTGACCGCCGCAGCCATCGCCGGCAAGGAGGATCGTTTACTCGGTCTGAAAGAAAACGTCATCATGGGGCACCTGATCCCGGCTGGAACCGGTAAGGCGGAGTATCGCAGTTTGCGTGTTTCCGATGAGATTTTAGCGGCCGATCAGACCCCTGACATCCTCGCCCAGGCTCCCCCGGATCTGGCCGAGACATTAGACCAGGGAATGATCGATGAGGCAGAACTCTCCGAGATGACCCAAGTGGATATGGACAACGACGATTACGATATCGACTAAAGCCAGCTGAATATTCGAACATTGATGGACCTAGGAAGGCCCTCCGGAAACGGAGGGCCTTTTTTCGTGCGGCGAGCCCCCAAGCGAGAAGGAATCACGACACAGATAATCTCATGCCGTTATCCGTTATTGTCTTGACAATATTCCTGCATTCTCGTAGCATCTTATTATGTCCCAGGTAATCCTTGGCTAGTATGGCTAAGCAAAGGACCGGCGGAATAATAAAAACTCAACAAACTACACAAGCGAGGGCCTTCAATCATGAGCATGTACTGTAATCAGTGTGAGCAAACCTACCGGGGAATCGCCTGCCAGACAGTGGGTGTCTGTGGGAAGAACGAAGATGTGGAATCCCTACAACAGATCCTGCTATATGGACTCAAGGGAATGGCCGCGTATGCACATCATGCCCGGCGGCTAGGGCAAGTGGATGAAGAGGTGGATGCCTTTATGGAGGAGGCCCTGTTCGCCACTGTTACGAATGTGAACTTTGACATGGACAGTCTGTTCGAGATGGTCCTTGAATGCGGGCGGATCAACCTGCGTGTCATGGAGATGCTCAATAACGGCCATGTCGAGCACTTCGGCCAACCCTCGCCCACCCAGGTCTTTGAGGGAACCTATGAAGCCCCAGGGATCCTGATCACTGGTCATGACATGCTCGATCTCGCCAACCTGCTCAAGCAGGCCGAAGGAACTGGAGTGAAGGTCTATACACATGGTGAAATGCTCCCCGCCCATATGTATCCGAAACTACGTGAACACCCCAATCTGGCGGGACATTATGGAGATGCCTGGCAGCACCAGAAAAGGGAGTTCGAGGAGTTCGGCGGTGCTATCTTGGGGACCACGAATTGTGTGCTCATTCCATTAGCGAGCAACACGTATCTGCCACGGTTCTTCACCACCCGCGCGACCGCGGTTCCTGGCGCCACACGGATCAAGGACTCGGATTTCACATCAGTCATCCAGAAGGCGCTTGAAATCGGTAACCTCCCCGCACGTAAGACCAGGGAGAGCACGGTCGGCTTCCATTACTCCGCCATTCTGGGCATTGCTGATAAGGTGGTCGAGGCGGTTAAGAGTGGAGCCATCAAGCACTTCTTCTTGATCGGTGGCTGTGATGGGGCTGAGCCGGGAAGGAATTACTTCTCGGAGTTCGCCAAGAAGACTCCACCCGACTCGATCATCTTGACCCTGGGATGTGGCAAATACCGGATCCGCAACCATGATTATGGAACCGTGGCGGGACTGCCACGGCTGTTGGACATGGGGCAGTGCAATGACGCTTACGGGGCCATCCAGGTGGCGTTAGCGCTCTCCAAGGCCTTTGGTTGCGGGGTGAATGATCTACCACTCAGCCTGATTATCTCCTGGTTCGAACAGAAAGCGGTGGCAGTGTTCCTGACGTTGCTCTATCTGGGCGTCAAGGGTATTCGTCTGGGGCCTTCTCTCCCCGCCTTCATCAGTCCAAATGTGCTGAAGGTGTTGGTGGAGCAGTACGATGTCAAACCGGCAGGCCGGGACCCGGAAGAGGATCTGGCGGCCATCTATGCGGGCAAGAAATAACGAATAATTCACAGGAATGAGACTCCCCAACCCGGAGTAGCGGATCAATTCGCTACTTTGAAAATAGAACGCCATCTGTTCCGCCATTCAGTTGTTAGCAGGAGGCAAGGCAACGGAACTTCATCGTTCGTATTGATTCGATGCCACCGCCCCCGGTAGGCGATGTTGAATGAATTCTTAGCGCTGCGTTCCGGGGGTGGCGGCATTGTAGCGTGTGCGAATGAACCATCGTCGTTGCCTGACCC
>CAYRBI010000123.1:0-18161 GCA_964422415.1 uncultured bacterium
TCATGGCAGAGGTGAATCGAGTTATTGAAGAAGATGTAAACAATGATGTAAAAGTGGCTCCTCCTACATGCTGGGGGGTAAGAATTCGGGTAAACCGCCACAGCAGTGGTAAATAATGTCGATGAAGGTCTGGGCTTTACGGAAGCCGAAGGCAAGGTGAGAGAGAGACTTGATCTTGTTGTTCATCCCTTCCAGTGCGCCGTTCGAGATACGGGTCCGTGTCCATGCCATGATCCCATCCCAATGGCGTCGCAGCATCCAAGCGAAATCCCTGAGAGGGTCAATCCGGCTGTGAGTCGCCCACCAGAACCACTGCTTGAGGTAACTGGCCGCACGTCCCGGTTGTTTGTATTCCCAGAAAATATGAAATGCCTCTTTCAGGTAATACGCCTTCACCACCTTACGGTTCGTATGCAGCAATTTCCCCAAACGGCGTTTCTCCTTGGGCTTCAAGTTACTTGGATTCTTCAGCAGCAAAAACCGTGACCGCTTCATCTCTTTTCGCTCTTCCGGCGGGAGTGACCGGTATTCCTCGCGACGCACCTGATCCAAGGCTTCGTTGAGGTGCTTGACGACATGAAACCGGTCGAATACCACATCCGCTTGGGGGGCCTTCTCGTTCAGGACCTTGATATAGGGTTCCCACATATCACAACACGCCATCTCGATAGCCGTGGCCCGTTCTGGACCCCATTCCTCGAAAAAACGTTGTAGGGTGGACTGTTCGCGTCCCTCTCCCACCCACACCACCACTCCACTTTCCAGGTCATACACGACCGTCAGGTACACATGCCTTTTTTGGCGTGATACCTCATCCACTCCCAGTACTCTGACTGGCGTCTTGGGACGATGCTCCAAGCCATACTCCACCGCCACTCGCACCGCCCGCTGCACCGTATTCCAGGAGACCCGGAAACGGTGTGCCGTCTCCGCGATCGACAGCACCTTTGCCCATGACGCCAAAAATCCCACCAGGCCCTTGCTCATCTTCCCGTTTGGCAGTCCCCATGGTACCGCTTCGGTCCGCACCCCACACTTCTTGCAGACCACCCGCCGCGGACAGTATTCAATTGCTACCGGTATCCCCCACAGGGGAATATGCTGCCATCGACGGGCCGGACGAGTTTCGTGGACCCACTTGCCCCGCCCTCCACAACAGCCACAAATGACCTTTCCCTTCCGGCGCGGAACGATCTCCGCCAACAGACCTTCCCCTTCCTCGTATACCCGTTTGACTCGATGGCTTCTCAGCGCCAATGTCTTTTGTAGAATACCTTCGACAAGCATCTGGTTTCGTGACCCCCTTACGTATCCCATTCCAAGAAACGTAAGTACCACATCATCAGGTGCTTGTCGCTACTTTAACCCCCCTCAACTAACCCCCTGGAAAGGGGAGGAACCGTATTTTCTCTACCGTCTCGGGTGGAGTCTGGGAAACCGACTTGGGCAGGGGCATGCCGCTTCCTGAATCCTCATCAACGATGGAGAATTTGGAAGCCCAGGGAGCGCCTGGTAGACTGTAGGCCGTGGTCCATTCAGTGACAGGAAAAGTGATGGTTACTTTTGAACCAGCTTGCAGACTTGGTAGTGCAAGATAGCGTCCGTTCCAAGAGACTTCTGCTTGCCTTGAATCGACTGTGACGTTCACTTTCGCCAAGTCAACCCATCCAGGTATGCGCACTTCGGCACAAGTCTGCTTCTTGATTCTAATATCGAGTTTCCCCTCGTAAGGTAGAAAACTGTCGACATCTAGGTCTGGTGTGGAACGATTCAAAAGGAGGTTCACTCGCACACCACTTCCGGAGGGTGTGACAATACTCTCCCAACCTTGATAAAGCCCTCGCGGGCAATTTCCCAGGCAACATTGCTGTAGCCAGAAATGGGCGGGACCCGCAAAATCATTGGGCGCTGCCCAGCCTGCGAAAGATCCAACAAAACGTGTTGGGTCATCAAACTCACATTCACCTCTTTGAAGAGAAATTGGGATCGAGACTTGATTCTCAATAGGAATTCTGTCAAAGAACCCGGTTCGCTTCATCTGAATCTCGGTCAGTTGATTACGGAGATACCGGTCCAAATCATCCCAGTAATCACCGGCTCCAGCCCGAGAGAGGATTGCAGCAAGGCTAGTCATGTCAGCGGTGCAACAACCTTCATTCGAGATGAGCATCACCCATGGCGCAGGTGCAACGCATTCCGGAAAGTAGCCATAGTCGGTTCCCTTGGAACGTGCGAATTCGTAAACGCGGCGTATCTTCTGAACCAAAGCTTCGTTTTTTGTGATCAGACCATATGCAAGAAGACCGATTGCCGCTCCAGAATGGTAATGGAAGTGTCCTCCAAAGGATCCATCTTCGTTAAAAGTTCCCGCCTGTTCTAGGGCATCGAAGTCCATCCTGGAAAGTATCATCGAATTCGAGTAACCTGTGAGCATGTAATAACGTACCGCGGGAAGGAGTGGCCCAAATCCGAAGCCACGTGTCAATTTCTGTTCAACCATGGAGTCGATGGTGAGCTCGATATTCTTTTTTGTTTCAGGATCGGGCTGAAGTTCATAACAGCAGATGCGAGCAAGGAGAGTCCGTGCTTGTGTATAAGAATTCGCGGGAGGTTCACCGGGTTGATCAGGGTGGTAGTAAATTAACCCGTCTGGTTTCGTGTGATTCTCAATGAAACTCCAAAAAGCGTCCTCACGGTCTTGATTGAGATTGCTCCCAGTCATGATTCGCATAAGAGTTAATCCTTCGAGGTATTTACCGGCTTGATCGAACTCGGAAGGTTCGTGGTGTCTCATGCAAAGGGGTCTTCTGTCAAAATAGATGGAAAACCAGAGTCGATTCTCCAATGATAGATCCATACCATTCGTAATGGCATGAATCGCAAGGAGTGCGTTGTCGGCGAGATCGAGTGTGTCCGGAACCTCGGAGCCTGTCTGCCTTCGGCTCATAAAGAGGTTGTGAACAAGCTTTGCCCCTGGGTCCGCGTCAATAGACTGCATATTGTCCTGACTCGTGGCATCTTGTACAGAAGAAAACCCAGCAAGCACAAGAAGAACGCAAAGTCTCGAAAATAGGCTCGTAAGGGAAGCGGAAACAAAGTTAATGGTGTTACCCGGCTTAGATTTCATGGACATATCTGGTTCCAATCGAATGGAAATATTTATGAAACAGCATCTACATCTATCTCGCAATCTCTTTTTGAAAACGATTCAATGTTAGGACCGGAGCTTCCGTTGAAAGGTATTTCTCCCGTTGATACAAAGGAATTCGTACTCCCTTTGGATCGATCGAAACAACCGTGTTTCCTTTTAAAGTCAAGGTGTAAGAATGGCGTCCTATTTCAGTTCTGATTTGGCGGACATGGATTGGATATTGAATGATAATTTCATGCGAGGCTTCTGCTGGTCCAGCATCGACGTAACGTCCAATCCAAGCCAAAGGACAGGATTTGCCATCCCGCTCGCAGATAACCTCAGGGCTATTAGTGGAAATCCATTCGGGGATACGGACGAGAATATGATCACAGTCCACTGTAGTTTCAATGACGCATTTACCCTGATAGGGCTGATAACTCTTAATTTCAGCCCATGGGGAGACAGCATTGAGCAAGAGGTGAATCCGGAGAGTTCCCCCTGTAAAATCCATCATCCGGGAGAGGACATAATAGAAGGCACGTGTGCAGTATCCCACGCAACAAGTCATGACGCCTGGCCCATAGCGAGGATCATGCCAGTCATTCGCTGTCGCCCACCCACCAAACTGGCCAATATAGGGTGAGATTAACGCTTCGACGGAGGGGTCAGGCTGGTTCCACTTTCCACGGTTTTCAGGTAGGTTGTAGAACCAGGAAGTATCCGTAAGCTGAAGGGCGGAGATATGATTACGAAGAAATCGATCTACATCATCCCAGTAATCAGCGACACCTGCGACTGACAGCCAGAGAACCATAAGAACAAGATCCGCACAGCAACACGCCTCGACATTGTCCTGATCCTGGCTCCTTGGGAACCGGCTATAACAATATTCAGGCGCAAAACCAACATCCCGGTTGCAGAATGTCATTGCGTGCTTGTAAGCGATATGAGCAAAGTCAAGAAATTCGTGCTCCCCAGAGATCAGACCATATTCCGCACATGCCAATGCGGACTGAAAAGAGTGATGCCAATGGGTTGATCCTGGTGGAACCTCGGCAAGGAACCTACCGTCAGAAGCAATGATGTTGGCGTAGTCTTTCAGGTATCGCGCGATCCGGCGAGCGAGGTTGATCGCATCTGGATTCTGAGTCTCGCGATAAATTGCGCATAAACCTTGAAGCGTCCACGTATCACCACTGGCCAAATAACCCTTGAGATGCGTATTCTGGGCTTGGGCGAGAATATCAGGTAATTTCCTCACTCCTTCAAATGCAGCATCGCGGCTAGTAAAACCTTCGTCAGGAATATTACTCGACGTGACAAACCAGCACCCATCCCGATAGGAGGCGGAGGCCTCATTGAGGCGATTGACAGCTCGTTGCGCCAAAGCTAACCATGCGGTACGATTGGGTTCGTGTTCGCGCTGGATATTGAAAGCCATCCACTCGAGCCAGCGGCCTCCTTCGGGACCACTCATGACGGGGTTGATCTGCTGAAACTCAAGCCAGGCTTTCCGCCAATCATTATCCACCTGAATGTTTTCCTCGCTCCCAGTCACCATCCTTGCCAGTAAAGCTCCCAACATGTACTTGCCATACAGGTCAACATTACGAAGAACTTTCGGCGGGAAGGAGGACATGTCAATAATATGGTTGCAGAGGTAGCGAGAATCCGGAAAAGAATTCTGGGATGGACTAGAAACACATCTTGTAATCGCATTGAGCGAAAGCCTCATTCGCTCAGCCAAATCAAGGGTATCAGGAACTTGTGAGAGGTATCTTTCACCAATGAAATGCGGGGTAGTCGCGGAGGGTAAGTGGATATTCCCCATCTCTACAGCCCATGATTCTGGAGAAAGGAATATCAGGACGAAGAAAAAGACTGTATGCAACAAGATATTGTGATCTCTTTTCCCCTGCTGCTCCTCGAAAGAAAACAATGGCCGGTCTTGAAAAGAGAAATCATTTATGCTGTCTGATAAGCCATGGAGAATGATTCCATTGGAATACTTGTCAAAGGATATCATGATGGTCAAGGACTCTACCATTTAAGCACCGTGGGGCTCACATAACGTAGGACTTTCTTCATTGGCGCTTTATCTAGTTGATACTTGGAGGCACGATCTCTGTAGAGCCAACTACCCGGAACAAGGTCTGGAGTAATGCTCACCAAGTCGTTCCCCTTGAATTTAATTGTCCAATAAGCATCATACTCGAAGTCACTATTCCAACTCCTACCAAGATCTGTCCCATTCGGACGGTCGAAGTTATCCAAGAAATTGGCGTTGGCATTAGCATCAAAGACTTGGAAATCATCAATAACTTGATTAGGAAAGTTGTTATGGAAAACTCCTATCTGACCTGGGTCAGTAAAGATTGTCTCCGTCAGCTCGGTAGAGAAAGTCTTAGCTCCACCGGAAATAGCCAGACCAGCATGATTTCCATTTACTTCGGCTGAGAGATGGATATCTTCGCCAAGTCCATCCACCGGGACCACCGCCAACAAGGGACCATAATTCCCATCGGACACTTGATGGAAATATATCGACTGTTTTCCATAAATGGCCAGGAGGTAGTTCTTCCTGTCCTTCGCACGCAAGATGATCCCGGCCTCGGAATTACTATTTGCATTCATGGAAACCTTGACATCTTTGGTTAGAATACTGTTGACAAACACGGTGGATGGACCTGAAAGGACAAGTTTTCCATCATTAATGAAAGGCGGTTGAGCTCCAACCGCGGCAGGTTTTCTCCATTTCTCAACTCTTTCCTCCATTGGAAATTCAATCGTCAGGATGTCCTGGGGTTTGAGGCCTGTCACACGGAGGTACTGACCAAACCAGGTGGTGTTTGTGAGATCATTTCCGGAAAGGCTTGAATGAACGGCGCCCTTGTTGACCCAAAGCGGCATCCGGACATAGGCTTCCTTTACGGTCTTATTACGAATAACGACCTTCCCTTCGTAAGGGAGATAACTATCGATATCCAGCCAAGGTGAGGCGCGGTTGAGGAGCAGGTTGATCCTCGCGGTCCCGTCGTTGTAACGGACAATTGAGTCCCAGGCATAGAAGAGACCCATATTTCCATGGGTTCCACAACATAGCCAAAACACATTCTTAGTGGGACGTCCAGCAATACCGCCGATAATCCGGCGAGAGAGATTATCATCGCGGAAACGCTCGGGGGTTTTGTTGAAGGGAGATTTTCCCTCGCTGAGTTTCCGCAGATAAGGTTCATCCTCCGGTAGAAACTGCATTTCCGAGCCATGATTCCGGATGTACAGATCGACATCCTCCCAATAGTCACCGATACCAGCCTCGGAGAGCTTCACGGCCAGACCGATTAACCTACCGCAGTTACATCCCTGACCATCTCCCACAAAGCCGATGCGTGCAAGTTCAGGCTGACGTGTCCATTCATATCCCTCCTTGGCGAAGAGCATCAGACGGGGGTCTTGAGAGGCCAAAGCCTCATCAAGGATAGCCCGGAGAACATTGATATGCCCACAAGGATGTCCAGTCCAATGAGCGTGATCTGCACCAGCAATTTCAGGGTAATCTCCTCCCTGGTAATCAGCCCAGAACTTCGGCATGGTGTAGAAACGCACCAGTTTCTCCGCCAGACTTAATGCCCGCATGTTTCCGGTGAGCTGGTACCAAGTCGCCAAGGCTCCAGGGATGTGTCCTTGGTGATTAAACAAAGACCCTTCCTCTCCATATTTCTCATGGGTGGGTTCAGTGGTGTCCTTCCACCCATCCGGTGTCAGACAGGACCTCAGGTATTCCTCCTGATAAAAACCGGACACGGGGATGTAGGCGTAGTCATTTTTCTCAACCACCATCTTCTTGTAGCCATCCACCATCCGGTCGATACGATCTTTCCACAAAGGATCGCCTGTATATTGGTACCATGCGGCCATCGCACGCATGATTCGCCCCTGGCCATGTACCATCGCGAAGGGTTCCGGAATCTGCATCCAAGGTTTCTTCTTTACATCCTGCTTAATCCAATGCAGCCCATCCTCGCCGAAGAAGGAGACCATCATCTCTAGCATCCTGGCCTCACGTTCCAATTCCTGCTGGCTTCCACTCATGAGGCGTTCAAAACACATCGCTTCCATGGCCTTGCATTGGCAGGCTCCCAAGGAGGTGACATGCGCATAGAGACTGGGGGGATTGGTCTGATCGAAGTCTCCACCAAAATACATTTCGTAGTCGAGGTTTGGATCGGTGATGTTGGAAAAGTAGTTCAAACCGAGCCTGGCTCGCTCGGCCAGATCGAGAGTGTCTGGAACCTCCGCTCCAAAATAGATTCCCGGCTCCTTTGGACGATTGATTGAGCTGGTGTGGGCAAGAAGCGAATCCGTTGTTTCGTTTCCAGCTGGAGCCCAGGGCTCGATAGCCCCTTCCGACCAAGAGGTCTCTGCACCCCATTCACCGGGAACCATAAGGATGACCACCATGAAAAGGATTCCCATTTTGGGGCATGATCCATTTCTCATCATCGGTCTTTCCCATAATCAGAGAGTATGTCTTGCTCCAGGTGTTTTCTTCTCTTCCGGAGTCTACTTGTGAGGTACGCTCTTTTTGCTTGTCTACCATAGGATTCCTTCTTTCTCATGGACCTCATGAGCATATAGGAATCCTCCAGTATCCCAGCCTAGAAGATCACACGTTATACCTATACGACTCTCCGTGGGAAGTCAAGAGTAAATTTGGGGGTTGTGGGAACGGTAACAGGTCAATTGACCTCAACTTGAATGAACACCCTGTTTTACGTGAATGAATTATCGGCATTCAACCAATTGATTCTGTGTTCAAGGGAATCCATGAGGTTTCGTTCTGTTCTGAGAAAAATCGAGGAAATTCTAAATTCAGAATCTAGACAATGGCCCAAAAATGAAATAACCTGTTACCATTGAAGTCCATGAATTGGGCCCAAGTCCAAAAATAAAGGTAGGCTTGGAGGGGGAAGAACCTCTTTATTTGAGACTTGGATATAAGAGCGGGACATCCGGAGACAAGTCTGAAAGGGGAAGGGAAACTTGACGATCAACAATGTTGAGGTATTCAAGGCTAAGATTGCCCAAGGAAAGGTATGTGTTGGGACAGCGGTCTCCTCCGCCGATCCAGTGGTGAGTGAGCTTCTTGCCGAAGCGGGTTACGACTTCACTTGGATCGATACGGAGCACTGTCCCATCGATCTAAAGACCGCGTTGGGCCATATCATGGCCGTCCGAGGAACCGGGACAGCTCCCTTTGTGCGAGTACCCGCTAACGACCCAGTTCTCATTAAACCAGTACTCGATCTGGCTCCCGCGGGGGTGATCATCCCCCTCATCCGTAATGCGGAGGATGCGCGGAACGCGGTTCGTGCCTGCAAGTATCCCCCAGCCGGGATCCGTGGATATGGACCAAGGCGGGGTGCTCGCTTTGGTGGTACTCCCATGCCGGATTACTTGAGAGATGCCGATACGCGAACACTGGTGATCCTCCAAATTGAGCAGATCGAGGCGGTTGAAGGTCTCGATGCAATCCTTGCTGTTCCGGGACTGGATGCTGTCTGTATTGGTCCGAACGATCTCTCCGGGTCCATGGGGCTTCTCGGACAGATCAATCACCCCGATGTAGCGCATGCGATCGATACAGTCATTCGGAAGACACTCGAGACAGATCTCTCTCTCGGGATCGCCACGGGTTTCGAACCCGTGGCGGCACAACACTGGATCGAAAAGGGTATTCAATGGCTTTGCCTGAACACCGATTACGTCAATCTTTTCATCCAGTCAAAAGCAGTGATTGATGGGATTCGGAGGATCGAAGAAGAAGCTTGCTAGAGGAAAGCAATGGGTTCTCCGCCCAGAGCCCGATTGTCCAGAAAAGTGAAGGAGTTGTATCGTGTCAAAGTGGCTTGTTGTGTTCACGGACCCCCGGCTCCACCAGCCAAGCCGGGAGCAAATCGCCCGGCTTGAGAAGTTGGAAGCGGAGTTCGTCCAACGTGACTGCAGGACCGAGGAGGAAGTCCTTCGTCTTGCGGCCCATGCGAATGTCCTGATGGTAGCAGCCGCACCGGTTTCCCGTGATGTCATCGTGGGCTTGAATGGTTGTCTTTTGATTGCCAAGACTGGGACCGGGTACGACAACATCGACGTCGAAGCGGCCGGGTGTTCCGGGATCCCAGTGAGTAATGTCCCAGAATTCTGCACTGCAGAGGTTGCCGAGCATACGATGGGATTGATTCTTGACTGTGCCCGCCGGATTACCTGGAGCGACAAACGGGTTCGTGAGGGCGTCTGGGAGCCCTCGGCGGTCCTCTCCGCTAGCCGTCTGGAAGGAAAGACCATCGGTTTGGTTGGGTATGGGAAGGTCGGGCGTGCCGTAGCGGAACGGGCCGCGGCTTTCGGCCTGTGGGTGGATATTTACGATCCATATCTTGATGAGTCCTCCCTCTGGAGGGATGCCATCGAGGTGCATCACTCGCTTGAGGAGTTATTGGCCGCTGCCGATATCGTCTCACTCCACTTGCCGTTTACACCAACAGTCAAAGGATTGATAGGTGAAAAACAACTGCGCCTGATGAAGCCCACCGCCATATTGATTAACTGCGCGCGTGGAAAGCTGGTCGATGAAACTGCCCTCGTGAAAGCTCTCGAGCAAGGATGGATTGCCAGTGCCGGGCTGGATGTTTTTAACACGGAGCCATTGCCTCCCAGTCACCCACTCCTATCCCTTCCGAATGTGGTGCTGACACCGCACTCGGCGGCGGTCTCCCTTGATTCTATAAATTGTTTATATGACCAGGCGTTTGGGGAGGTTGAGAGAGCCCTTTCGGGCCAGCCCCTCATCAATGTTGTGAACGGACGGTTCCTGTCAATAAAAGAACAAGGAGAACGGCCTTGCAAGAACCAGGACTAAGGGCGGGAACTCCATGCGAACTGACATCCGTGGAAACAAGAAAGATTCTTCTTTCTCATGTACTTTCCGTAACCACTCCCTGTCCTGGAGATGGCCCCCCCGTAAGAATTGAGTCTTTTTCGCGTATTGCCAAAGGAGAAATCTCAAACACCAAAGTGGTTACATTTTGGAATCATGCCGGAACCCATGTCGATGGCCCCACACATGTTTGTCAAGGCTACGGCGATCTGGTTGAATATTTTCTTCCAGAAGGTTTCTTTTTTACTCGCCCAATTGTGTTTGACATTCCCCGCGAAGACTCCCAATTGATCACGCCGGAGGAACTCATGACCCTCCCCCACCAAGACCGGACCTGTGATCTCCTGATGCTTCGCACCGGTTTTCAAAGATTCAGGAGCTTGGATCCAGAAAGATTCCGATTGCGGAATCCTGGGATGACTGTGGCCGCCTCGGAATGGATTGTGGAAAATTGCCCAAACATCCGGTGCGTTGGGATGGATGTAATCTCATATGCCGCCGCGGAGCATGTCGAGGAGGGTATTGAAGCTCATAAAGTCCTTCTCCGCCGGTCACCACCTGTTTTCATTGTAGAGGACATGAACCTCGATCACGACCTGTCTATGTTGAGGGTGGTTACGATAACACCCTTCCTGATTGAAGGATTGGATAGCTGCCCCTGCACTATCGTTGGGGAGATTTTAAACACCCGCCGGGAGGACCGTTCATGAAATTCAAAGAAGTTGTAGGCCTGCTGAAATCCGCCAAGCGAGAGCATTACATCCTTAAGGGACAGAATCCAGCCAGACAGGTGTTGGTTTGCCCAGAACTCTCCGGACGTGTTATGGGTACTACACGTTCTGGTCCGAATGGTGTCTTCGGAGGCTTCATTGATGCAAAGGCCTTCAAAGAAGGCATCACGGATATCTGGGACAATTGGGGGGGAGAGGAGAGGTATTGGCTGGGCCCCGAGGGAGGGCAGTATGGTTTGATGTTCGGAGGTAGAAAGAGTTGTTTTGAAAACTATACTGTTCAAGATGGTATTAATAACCAACCGTTTAAGACTCTCGAAGTTTCCAGGTTGGCGAATTCAATTTCAATGCGCTCACAGATGGTCCTCAAGAATGGGATGGGGACAGTTTTCCATGCCGAAGTCACACGGCGAATCACAGTTCTCGACGCTTGTCCTTACAGCCTTGGGCAAGGAGACCAAGTTGATTTTGTTGGTTTCCAGAGTGAAAGCCGCCTCACCAATGTGGGTGACCGGCCCATGACTCGCGAAACAGGCGTTCTTGCTCACTGGCATCTGGGTCAGTTCCCTGTCGATGATCACATTATTGCCGTCATTCCTTTCCGCCCCATCCTCAGTCCGGATCCCCCGGTACGAGAAGATTATTTCAAGGATTTTGTAATCGGTGGTGTCATGCCCCCAAACCGGTATAAAATCCTCACCGCGAGTGTGCTTTTTAAGGCCGATGGGAGAGTCCGCACCAAGATCGGACAGAACCGCAGCCGTGCGATGGGGCTGCTTGGTAGCTACAATCTCGCCACAGACGAAATTGTTATGATGGACTACGACCTCTACCCGAATTATGAATATGCCGCATCCTACTGGTATGATCTACCGGATCCATATAATGGCGATTGCATCAGTTTTTCGGCGGAGGGACCTGACCGGGAGGGTGGCCCCAAGGGGCGGTGCTATGAGCTGGAGTCTTTGTCTCCCGCTCTATTCTTGCAGCCCGGCCAGTCTTTTGATTGGCGGACTCGTACCCTTCATATGACTGGGCCGAGGGTGGTTATGGCAGCCATCCTGAGCCGTCATCTGAGTACTGGGATCTCCAGTCTGGAGGATTTTGACAGGATGAGTACCGGCCGCTGATATTACCCGCTTGGCGGGTGTTCTGGTTCCAAGAGGTGGAATCCTTGGAGGGGGAAGAGTATGCAAATCATCGTTGATTCAATCTTGTGTGCGCTGGGAGGCCTTGGAGTAGGCACATTTCTCTTGCCACTTAAATTTTCCAGGAAATGGAAGTGGGAGAACTCATGGATGGTTGGGGCGTTGGTCATGTACTGCATTCTTCCGGTACTCGTTCTGAGGTTGGTGTGCCCGGAACCGCTGGCGGTATACCGGGAAGCGGGTCCCCGGGCGATCATCATCCTTTTCGCTTGTGGCTTGATACAAGGAACTGGTGCGCTGGTGTTTACGTATGGGACCACGATTCTCGGACTGGCTCTCGGATATGCACTCATGATCGGTTGCATCTCAGTAGTAGGATTATTGGTTCCGATGTTCGCCGCTCATGCTGATCGTATTGGACACATGGATGGAATCACACTGCTTCTTGGTCTGCTCATTCTCCTTGTGGGGATCTCCTACTCGGGGAAAGCGGGACTTCTCAGGGAGAGAGAAACGGTAACGGACCAAGGTCAAACCCGTAAACAAGTAGGCCTTGGAATCATCATTGGGGTGGTTCTCTGGAGTGGAATTGCCAATTCATTCTACTACTTCATCCATGAGTGGGGAGATAGGGTTGAGCAGATAGCCATCTCGCATAATGTGAGTCAAGCATTCGCTCCACAGTTCAATAATCTGCCGTTCTTCCTGGGGATGCTGTGTATAAACGCAGCCCTGACCTTCCCCAAGATGATGAAGGAAGACACATTGAAGAATTATTGGACAAGTGAAGGCAAGGCGCGGGAGTACTTTCTCGCTGCGTTGATCGGTCTTTTATGGTTCCTTGGCCAGGGGGTCGCTTTTCCAGTCGGAAAGACAGGTTTAGGCCCTCTCGGGATTTCGGTGGGAGCCGCGTTGTTCATGGGCATGATGATCTTTATCTCAAATATTCTTGGTGTCCGCACGGGAGAATGGAAAGGTGTCTCAGGAAAGACCATGAAAATCCTGTATACAGGCCTTACCTTACTGGTCATCGCCATGATTGTTATCGCGGTGGGCAATGGCCTTCAGCAGGGAATAATGGAAGGAAAGTAGTGGTGTTAAATGACACATGGACAGTAGAACTGCAAGAATCTTGAAGGGGGTGAGCGAAGAAAATGGTGGATCGCCTGAAAGGTAAAGTAGCCCTCGTTACGGGTGGGGGCACGGGGATCGGAAAGACAATTGCGGCAATCTTCGCGAGTGAAGGCGCCAGTGTGGCTGTCTGTGGGAGAACATATGAGACACTCCAAAAAACAGTGAGTGAGATTAGCGGGAAAGGAGGCAAGGCGATCCAGGTGGTAGGCGATGTGTCCAAAGAAATGGATGTAAGGAGGGTAGTTGATGAGGTTGCCGCGCGGTTCGGGCCGGTGACAGTCCTCGTCAACAACGCGGGGGTGCGGGGAAGCATTCGTACTATCGAGGATTTGACCGAGGAGGAATGGCAACGCACTTTCGATATTGACGCCAAGGGGAGCTGGCTCTGCAGCAAGTGTGTCATTCCCGGGATGCGTAAAGCCGGTGGCGGATCGATCATCATGGTCTCCTCGATCTCGGCACATATTGGGCAAGCCAAACAGGGCTGCTACAATGCGGCCAAGGCGGCCCAGGAGCTACTCATGAAGTGCATGGCGCTCGATTTCGCGAGGGATAATATCCGGGTTAACTCAATCTGTCCCGCTTGGGTATTGACCGAGATGAACCGGGACCAGCTCGCCCAAATGGAGGCGAACCCCAAAAAAATCTTCCCGCCGGGATTCACTTATGAAGATGTGGTCCGGCTTCACCCGATCGGACGAATTGGTGAACCTGAGGATTGTGCATGGGCGGCAGTCTATCTGGCCTCGGATGAGTCGAGTTGGGTAACGGGCAGCTCTCTGATGGTGGATGGAGGTTTCACCTGCCAGTGAGTCTTGTGTTGATGGAGCTGCTTGCCAGGGACCACCTCAACGTGGGACAGGACCGGTTGACTCGCGGATTACCAGAGCGGGCTCAACGATACCTTGGGTTGCCTCGAAAAGAGGTGTCTCCTCCTCGATTTGTGAAATAAGAGTTTGGATGGCGAGTTGGCCCACCTTGGCATAATTGGTCTCAATCGTGGTTAAGGAAGGATTGTAGCAGGCCGCCATTTGGATATTGTCGAATCCAGTGACACTTATATCCTCGGGAATGCGAAGCCCGGATTGGATACAGGCGCGAATGGCCCCGAAAGCGGAGAGATCGTTGAAACAGAAAATCGCGGTCGGCCGGTTCGTTGCCTGGAGGATCTGGCGCGCGGCCTCAAATCCACCCTCAAAAGTCCCCGTGCTGGCGGAGATCCAATCGCTCTGGCAGGTGACTCCCGATTCCGCCAGGACCGTCCGATAGGTATGCTCCCGGATCGTGGCTCCCTCATGATTATGCTTGTCCCGGCAGAAGGCGATCTTGCGGTGACCAAGGCTAAGGAGGTGCTGCATAATTAAGCGTGTTCCGAGTTCATTGTCCAGAACCACGCTGGAGATGTGGCCCCCCTTAATCTGACGGAAGAGTGTCACAACCTGTAACTCAGTTTGGGCATGAAACCTGAGGATGTCGGAGTCAGAAATGATACGGCCTGATTCCACCACGACGAGCCCATCCATCGGCATTGCTTGTAAAGAAGCCATGAACTCAACCGAGGATTGCCCCGGTGACCTTGAGCAGCTGATCCAGCGCGCACGGTAATGGGTGTGCGCGAGAACTGCTTCCATATTGCGGATACATTCTACGACGAATGCATCAGTTATGTCATAGGCGATAACTGTAAGAGTTCCGGTATGGCCGGTCTTGAGTGACTGGGCCGCTCGATTTGGAACATACCCCAATTCCAGAGCAACGCGGAGAACCCGTTGGCGGGTCTTCTCGCTCACACGGATTGGCTGGTTATTGAGTACACGGGAGACTGTCCCATGTGAGACCCCGGCACGGCGTCCGACGTCTAGGAGAGTGACTTTCTTCTTCACATGAACCTCAGCATCCACACTATCTATACAGTCGTGAAGTATCAGGATTTCACCACAAACACACTCAGAATGATAGAGCCCTCTGTGCCAACATGGAGGAGACAGTCAGGTGAGAAACGACTTGGAATAACGGCTCTGTACCTTGACCAGGCACTGACCGGTCTTGAGTTTACCCAAGGTGTCCCGTTGGTCTTCCCCCAACAGTAGATAATTCGCGGCGGTGTTGACATTTTCACGGGTCTTGAGGTTGAAGGTGAAGGTCAGGTTGGTCTTTCCGAGCGCGGGCAGACTGATCAGGCTTGGATACTGATCAATTAGAACAATGGCCTTACCCAGTTCCCTCACCTCACGGAACAGCATATCAGCCACCTGATACGCCTACCACATCCGGTCTGCCTTCTCCCCCAGGAAAGGCTTCAGGTAGCGGCATATATCATCCACTTCCATGCTCTCACAGAAATGCTGCTAACCATGAATGAATATCAGTACAATTGGCTTCGTACGTCTCTTTCGATACCGGATATTTTCTATCTTGTGGCTGAATTTCCGCGAGAGCCAGCGATAAATGGGTTTGATCTCGCACATGGTTTCCCACCTCCGTTGGGGTTGTTACTGGGAAAGGGAAACAGAGAGAATTCTTAAAGAATGTGCCGTCAAGGAGGAGGTTATCTACTCTGAGGTCGTCGGCAGAAAGAAGTCGGTTGGGCTCCTATCCGATCATGTGTCTCATCAGGAACACCGACCGTGAGCTCTCACTTTGTTCAATAGTGTTCATCACTCACAACGGGTAGGAACGAGACGGCTGGGGGCTGTTTACCGATGATTGAAACACTATCAAAGTGCTGTTGTCACAATATTCACGTTCTAGAATGATAAAAATAGATTTAATCTGTGATCTGGCGATCGGGAAGAATTTACAGAAAGAATAACCGGTAAGACATGAAAGACAAAGTCTTCCGGGCATTGTATGGCGGAGCCGGAGAACTCAAATCCCAATTCTTCCAATGTACGCCTTGTGAATTGAGGGTGTGGTGACTGCTTTGAGATGGATAGCAATGGTGTCCGAAACCATCCTTGTTCCGGGACGACACCAGCTGCAACCGACCATAGATGAAGTAAGCCGTTTACTTCTTGTCTCGTCTTCGGATTGACCGGTGGCGCCTGAATCGTCCAGCCAGCGGAGACAATATCATTTGGTTTCAAGGGAACATAAACACTGATACTTATGTTATCAGCTGCAATATGACATACATTCTGGACTCGAATTCGAACTGTTCGGTCTTCCCCAAGTTCGATTACTGCATGGTCAGTGATCGGAGTTGTAAGGTTGTTAATATATACTTGGAAGTGAGGGGTGGGTGGATTGTCGATACCGTTCTGAATCTGCGTATTGACAACACTAACTGAAATGTCCGTTGCCGAGACATCCTGAAGGACCGCCGATGCATTAATGTCGTTGCCCGACAACTTGTTCTCGGTGATATAAGTCGAGATCTGCTTCGTAGGTAGACCTGGAAATAATCCAAATGCAACAGTCAAGAGAATTCCGATAACTCCTACCACACAGCCAATGTAAGATGCCTTGCTTGGGAGTCCCCAGTTCTTCCATTGCGCCTTTGTTGGAATTGGTGTCATTCGATTCGATCCTCCTATAGACCTTGCTCTCGGAGCCCTTAAGCTTGAAGGAAGTGATCTTGGATGTTTCGCACTCTAGGAGCCTGTTGATAAAGAGTGTGACCGTGGATTCCCGCCTTCGCGGGAATGACAGAATAGGCGAAATCCCTAAGAAATCGTCATTCCCGCGAAGGCGGGAATCCACGGTGCCAACAGAACTACGAGTTTTTCAACGGACTGCTAGGCATTACAAGTCTTTGGATTCACCACTTAATCTTGCTCAGATAAGGCTTCTGCTTATTCGAGATCTGAGCAACCCAATCTTCTCGCTGGTGGAAAAACACGAAGCGCTCAGCGCCACTTGCAACACGCCTGTTTAGTTCCTTTGCTATGGAATCTGTGACCTTCCTGTAAATGGTACCATAAAAAGGACCCTGCCAGTTTGCAACGAGTGCAAGATCAGACGCAAGAGGAAATGTTAATTCTGATTCAAGATTTCCTAATCCATATGCCTCAAAGAAAAAGGCAGGATTGTCGGAGGTTATAAAAAGGACATCCGATTCAGGTCTAATAATCCTCCAAGTCATTTTGCTGATCAGAGACAATATCTTTTCTTTGGGCAAAGGTGTACGAATCTGATTGACTATTTCATCAGGAGGATCTTTGAGAAATTTATTCTTTCCGTTCTCTATCTCGTTAATCCTACGAGACACAAGTTCTTGATCAGGGTTTGATGTTTCAGCCCACTGAGTGATTTGGTCAATTAAATTTCTGGTAATATCATCAATAAATCCCGGTAGCATCTCATATGCTTTGCGACGACGATGTGGAACTCTCATTAACATAGCGCCAATGTAGCGAGTAAGATGGGAGCGATCATTGGCGTTTATCTTCTCACCACTTCTTAGCCGATCAAGTGACATGTGGGCCGGTTTTTCGATATCGAGGCTCAGCTGTTTTTCGACCTGCTCAGAATAATATCCTGCTTCCTGGACCACCTTCTTGATACTCGCATGTGTAAATTCTCTAGATTGTTTGTCATACATCCAAATTAAATTGGGTTCATTTAAATCAGTAAATCCCTTAAGATAATACTGTGGTACGTAATGATGACCCATTTGTTTTGTCTCCAATTATTGATTAACGAATGGGAATAGCATCAGTATTAAATGATTTTAGTGATCGTAGTATGTTGGCACTGTTATTTCAAGATGAAATCCAGTTTTATTCCAGTCCATATCTGATTTATGAAAGTTGGCGAACGCCTTGCGGCACCCTCCGGGTGGCCAATCCACCCTTCGAGCTCCTGGCCCCTGGTGGCCTCCGCATTCCCCCCTAACAGCCTGTTGAAAAAGAGTGTGGCCGTGGATTCCCGCCTTCGCGGGAATGACAGAATAAGCGAAATTCTTCGGAAAACGTCATTCCCGCGAAGGCGGGAATCCATGGTGCCAACAGAACTACGAGTTTTTCAACGGACTGCTAACAGCCTGTTATCCACCAGTAGAATATAGGCCTAAAATAATTTCCTCGGTAAATTACCTTGGTCCTCTGATCCTGGTACGATGGGTATTGTGATTTCTTTTAGAG
>CAYRBI010000124.1:0-13140 GCA_964422415.1 uncultured bacterium
CAATCACCTCACCGCGTGGAAGCCACCCCTGGCACTTTCCATCGATGTAGGCATAGGTGATCTGGCCCAAGCGGAGATCCCCTCCTACATCCAGGTGCCAGTTACCATTATTGGAGTTGACATGGGCATGGTGGCCATGGGGTTGATAGGGAACACCCTCTGGCGAACGGAAATGGATCCGGCAGGGGATTGGCTTCCCGGACGCATCATCAAGCACAGTGGTATGAACCCAGTTGCGTCCCGGTTCGGCCAGCTCCACACGTACCCGTCCACCATCCTCTGCGGCGCCTTCCTTCTCCACCGCACCCCAATTCACACTCCCCAGAGCCTCATCTGAGTGCTTGACTGTAATCGTCGCGGAGGGATTAGCAGTAACTTCCACATAAGCGGGACTGGCATTTTTATTCATCTCTTGTCCCCATCCAGGATAGGAGTCCTTGAGAAAGTCATCTGAGCTGGCCGCTGGAAGGGCATAGGGATACGCGGCTGTCCCACGATCCACCTCCACCTCAAGATTACCAGTGCGCTGGGCATCCTCCGGTTTGAGCAGAGTGATCTTGACGGGTCTGCGCGCGGTACGTACCAGCGGAGGTTCCTCAAGCGTGCTGAGAGTCACCGCGCCGATGAGAAAACGCGGTCCCTTGGGTTCGATCCGGATGGACTCGACCTCGCTCTCCGGATGGGGGTTGGTCCAGTAGTAAAGGTAGTACTGCTCTGCCCAGGGAAATGTGATTTCGGTTTGCCGCCATCCAGCTTGCCCCCAATCTCCCTTGTACCGGGGGATCCTCTTTTCACTATTGTCGGGTAGAGCCAGCAAGGGCCATTGCCCCCACTCGCAGGGGATACATCCAATCTCGAAACGGTCCCGGATGGGGACTCGTTCCTCCTGTCCATCCTTGAAACAGAAGACATACTCCGCACAGGCCACTCCCAACCCTTCATTCTTGGGGATACCTGAATCGATCAGCCGGTGCGCAAAGAGAATATGGGTCACCGTCTTCCCGGCTGGTATGATCCCATTCTCCATCCGCACTCCCTCTCCAAATCCAGCCACTTTGCCACTCCCTTCCCCCACCTCGAAGGGCAGGCCATGCCAGGTCTGGGAACCGGATGGGAAGGGCTTTTCAAGACTTACTTGGGTGTGATCGACGTTACTGAGGGAGGCTATATTGACGGGTTCGTAGCCGGACATGAGGGACTCCATCCTTTACGCAAGGGATTGGTGACCTTTGCCACTGGACAACCAGACAAGAGTGTAGACTCGCGCGGGAGGAGAACTCAATGGAGGAATCTCTTTAAGAAGTCTTTGTATCACCGAATTCAGGCAGAACACTAAATATCTTTCCTTGCTTGACACGACATTTCTTTTGAGTCATAATATTTTGAGTTGATAGTAATATCCTGGAAGGTCACACACATGTCTTCAACAGAAAGCGAAAAACTGGTTGCTGAACTGAGAAAGATAGTCCATTCACTCGATCTCCACTCGCGTTGGCTTAACAAGTCCTTCGCCCTGACGAGTCCCCAACTGGTTTCGCTCAATCAAATTGGCAGGAATGAAGGGCTGACGACGGGTGATTTGGCACGGCGTACCAGCCTGACCTGTGCCACGGCAACAGGCGTTGTTGATCGCCTCGAACAACGGGGTCTAGTCAAACGAGAAAGGAATGGTAAGGACCGGCGTGAAGTCCGGCTATCGCTGACAGAAGAAGGGCGGCTGATCGCTGAACGCCGTCCACCACTCTTGCAGGAAGCATTCCTGAATGCATTGGAGCGCTTGGAGGTCTCCGAAAAGGCCACGATGCTCCGGAGCATCCAGCTTTTGGCAGAGATGATGACCGGTATCATGGAGGGAGGGATCCCAAAGGGATTCGTTGAGGGAAGCCATGGTGAATCAGCTCACCGGGATCCACCTCTCGCCATCAAAGCTTCTCCGGCAGGCTTCTTGGAATCTTGCCGGATGTTACTGGTTGATAACACCACCACGAATATTCAAATTGAAGATGAACAAAGGGGGCTTCAGATATTCGAGGTCCACACTTCAACGGAGCTGGAACAACACATTCCCTTAGGTGCCCTTGTGTCCTTTCTGCATGAAAACCTGAAGCCTTATGAAGACACTCCTCCAGACATCAAGGCGGGGATCGATTACGCACTCTCCAACGATCCGGCTCGAGGTGGTTTCGTGTTGTTGGCGAAGAATGGAAGCCAGTTATTGGGAGCTTTAGTCATGCTGAAAACAGGCATGAATGGGTATGTGCCCCCTAACTTGCTGCTGTTTGTGGCCGTGGATGTCTCTTGCCGGGGACAAGGAACCGGTTCCGCGCTGGTTCGGAGAGCGCAGGCCCTTTCGAATAGCAGTATCAAGCTCCATTGTGAATACTCTAATCCCGCTCGTAATCTTTACGAACGCCTTGGATTCACAACAAAATACGCGGAAATGAGGTGGTCCAATGAGCAGGCTCATCATCGACCTTGACGCATTGCACAACAATCTGACCCGTATCAATCAGCTGATGGAGGAACATGGAGCACAATGGACAGCAGTGACGAAAGTACTTTGCGGCAACGTGGAGATATTACGCGCGTTAGCAAGTATGGGAGTCCGGTCAGTGGGCGATTCACGTTTTGCCAATCTACGAGCGGTACGCCGGAGGTTTACCCATCCTGAGATTTGGTATCTTCGAATTCCAAGCCTGACCAATTGTGACAAAGTGATTGCTCTTGCCCAGACAAGCCTGAATAGCGAACTGGAAACAATCATCCGGCTGGATGAAGCAGCGGCACAACATGGAACCAGGCATCATATTATTATTATGATTGAACTGGGCGATCTGCGAGAGGGTATTCTACCAGGGACCCTTGTCGAGTTTTACGAATCTGTTTTTCGTCTTCCTCACATTGAGGTATTTGGAATCGGCACCAACCTTGGTTGTCTATCCGGAGTGCCTCCAAGCCCAGACCAGTTAATGCAGCTCGTATTGTATCGCGAATTGCTGGAGTTGAAATTTAACAAACGGCTCCCATTAATTTCTGCTGGCTCAAGTGTTGTCCTGCCAATGCTCATGGATGGTCAGGTCCCCAAGGCAGTGAATCATTTCCGGATCGGAGAAGCCCTATTCCTTGGAACAGACCTCCTGCAGGGTGGCACTCTGCCTGGATTCCGCGACGATGTAATCCTGCTCGAAGCGGAGATTGTAGAACTCAAGGAAAAAGGACTAACGACACAAGGAGATGCCAGCACAACTTCACCCTTTCCCAGTGTAGGGGAGCTGGAGGTCTTGCCTTTCCAACGCGGTTTCCGTGCACTTGTGGACATGGGACAGCTTGATGCCGATGTCGCAGGATTAACTCCGACGAATAGCGACCATCAGATTGCCGGAGCGAGCAGCGATATCACTGTTGTGAATCTTGGTAAAAATCCTGAGAATCTGTCGGTCGGCAGCAAAATCACTTTCCGGATGAATTACGCTGCTCTGTTACGATTGATGAGCAGCCATTATGTCCCCAAGTGCGTTACCAGGGGCACACACTTGGGGACAGGAATAATACACCCTCATCAACTAACACTAAGTCGTTTTGACAGCATTCCAGAGAACTCGAATGGAATACATACAAATATCCAACAAGTAAGGACATTATGTTAACTCTAGCAAAGCGATATACAGACAATCTTGTCACTTGGGACCGGTGCGCAGCGGATTACGAAAAAGCAATCGTGTGCGGACATCCCGACGTGCGTGCCTATGAAGATTTTGAGGAAGATTTTCTCGATGCGCTGTTGAGATACCTCCTGCTCAATGGTGAGGGGCCATTACGCCTATTGGACTCTGGATGTGGATCAGCCAGGATTCACCTGCGTTATGGACTTAAAATGACACCTTCTGTTCCAGGTACCATGGCACGAGATATTGCCTTCGACCCGCTCATTGCATCCGGTTTGAATGGGATTGATGGAGTTGATTTTTCCAAGGAAATGCTCGATATCGCTCGACGGAAACTCGACTCCTCGAGGATTGCCCCAAAAGTGCGGAATCTTCTTCGGCTTCGTCAAGGATCAGCATTTAGTCCCGCACCCAGATTCGTCAAAGGACTACCTGTTGCATTAGCCGTGTGTAATACCATCGGTGTAATGCAAGGACCGGAAGGAGCGCAACAGTTGTTTCAAGCCTTACGAAAAGAGGTGGAACAAGAGGGTGGCATCGTCCTCATCAGTGCTTACCGGCGTGATGCGGTTCCTACATTTGCACTTGGGAACTACGAGAGCACCATGAATGTCTCTGGGCAACCCAGCTGGTTGAGACCCTTAAGATTTACATCGCACGATGTCGTACCTATTCCACTCGAGGTAAAGCGTGCCTTCGATACAAATCCGCGGATACGCGTGGCTGCAAACAACGCGGACGGTACGTTCCTGGAGGAGTGTATCCTCGAGCGCGATCCCGCCGTGGTGGAGGAGGTCATCGCGACAGGTCATATTCACACTCTTTGGGACTACGAATCCTATTGGTATCCATCGGAACAGATCGCGGAGTGGATTGCGACAGAATGGAGAGGACTGCCAGTTTGGCATATTGATGGGCGTCAGATTGATTCCCTGAGAGCTTGGCCGGTCCAGCTTGCTATTCTTGATGCCGGTAACCGACTAAAAGGCTTCCTTTCGCGCCTTGATATCCAAAAGGGGATGTAGGCGCATGGAAGGAAAAATTATTATATGGGCCATCGTCCTGACATACCTAGTCGTTGTCGTTGTCAAAGGTGTCCTTAAAGTCCGGAAGGTCACAGATACCGATGATTTCCTAGTTGCTGGGCGCAACATCGGCTGGTTCTTTCTGCTATGTACAATGGGAGCCACGGTCATTGGAGGTGGTGCATCTATCGGCGCAATCGCACGCACATACGACTGGGGTGTGCTCATGCTCATCGTTTCCACTGGATGGTACTTGCACTTCATTTTCGCTGGAATGTGGGTGGCACCACGTTTCCGTGAAGCCCATCTCTACACCGTAGCTGGATATTTCGGGCATCGTTTCGGAGAAGGACCAAGGTTTGCAGCTCTTATCCTCTCTCTACTCTTTTCCCTTTTCATCGTAGCCGCGCAAATGGCTGCCTTCGGAAGCGTTATGGCCGCTATCCTACCCGACTCCGCCAATGGGGGAAATCTCCTGCGATGGTCCATTGTCATTGGAGGACTGCTTGTCATCATCTACAGTACCGCTGGGGGGCTTCTTGCTGTCATTCACACGGATGTCTACCAGTTTCTCATCCTTGTGCTGGGTTTCGCTATTACCCTTGGGTTCTGTATCCCAGACCTTGTCGAATCCTACGACGCGCGCACGGGCAGATTCACACCATTACGTTTCAGCACAGTGGACATCGTGGCACCGAATAGCCTTGAGCAAACACTGAGACACGAAAAAGACCCAGTGGCAAGGTATCTGGTGGAGACGGTTGGACAGCTCCCGGAGTCCGCCGGGGTGGAAGATGAAGTCGCCTTGAAGACCGCGATTGTTGAAGTACTGAACAAGTCATTAAATGATTCTAGCCTTTACTCTCCAGATAGATTCGCCAAAACCATATTCAGTCAACAAACTCAAGAACTGTTGAAGGGAGATGCCTATGGAAACCGGTTACACCGGTTAAACCTTTCCCTGATCCAGGATGCTTATCCACTTTTTATTTCACCTAATCGCGAGATCTCACCTGCATTTTTCAAAATACATGGAGATAAGGGGTGGATATTTCTATTCACAACCTTTCTAGCGTTTCTACTTGGCGAATGCTTCGCACCAGGTTACGCAACCCGGTATTGCGTGGGGAGGAATATCCGTGAGACACGTATCGGAATTATCGGCGCGGGGGTTTTCCTGGCAGTCGTCTTCCCCGCTGTGCTCTTCTTCATTGCTCTCTACGCACGTATCCATTACCCAGCAATTGACCCTCAGCAAGCACTCCCTCGTGTTGTGTTCCAACTTCACAATCCTATGGTCACCGGACTCATCATTGGTGCGTTGTTAATGGCAGTTATGTCATCAGCTGACTCAGCGTTGAATTCAGCCACAGCTATCTTCGTGAAGGACCTCTTCGAGCATCAGCTTGGTTGGCACGATAACGGGAGTGGCAAAATGCTTCTATTAGCAAGGTTCTGCTGTGTGGCCCTTGGCATGGCAGCAATCCTCGTGGCTGTATTGTGGTCTGACATCATCGGTTTACTCCTGTTCACTTACCATTTATGGGCTCCGGCTGTTTTTGTTCCCGTATGCGTTGGAGTCCTTTCACACACCCGCTCAACAAGACAAAACAGTATTATCCTCGCCACCATGGTCTTCGCAATTGGTGCCACGTTGCTTTACCGCCTTCCCCGATTGTTCGATTATCTTTTCGGTGTTCATATCCTTCCCACTGGATTACAGGACCTTACAAAAATTTTGGATCCAGCAGTTTTTGGTGTCATGGTTTCACTGGTTGTATTTGGTGGGCTTACAATCGTCATGTATGGGATCTACGGCCCAGCACAAGAGAAGTAACCGTTTCCCTTCAGTTCAATCTTCCAACCAGTAAACAAACCTGGAATTCCCTCCTCTCATCCCTCCCGGGAATCTACGGAATACCTGTGAACCATTCGAAATGACTGGGATGCGATGTTGTCCCATCCCAATGAAAAATTTTGGCATCTTCTATTTACACTCCAGATTTGTAGTGCTAAATTTTTAGCATTGAAGAGACTCACGCTCCCAATCAAAGGAGAGCCCCTTGCGAAAACAGAACCACGATCAATTGAGCCGAAGGGAACGGCAGATCATGGATATCCTCTTCCGGTTGCGCAAAGTTTCTGTCCAGGAGGTCCTAGAGGCGCTTCCTGACCCGCCCAGTTATTCCGCTGTCCGGGCCCTGTTGCGTATCCTGGAGGAGAAGGGCTTCATTCATCACAAGAAGGCCGGAGCGAAGTATCTCTACCTTCCGGCCGATCCACCAGACCGCGCTGGAAAATCGGCCCTCGACCGAGTGATTAAAACCTTCTTCGGCGGTTCGGTTGAAAAGGTGGTGGCCGCGCTACTCGACTCCCGCGATAGTGAACTCAACGAAACTGACTACCAGCGGATGCTCGAAATGATCGAGCAGGCCCGGAAAGAGGGGCGCTAGACCATGCATACCTTTCTCTCTGGTTTCCTGTCGTTGCCATTCAGCGCGAGCATGCTTGCCGAGTGCGCTCTCAAGAGCGTGGTGATCCTGATGATGGCGGGGATCGCCACACTGCTCCTGTACCGAACCTCGGCGGCCTGGCGTCACCTGATCTGGTTCGTGGCAATGGCCTCGCTGTGGGTGTTACCGGTGCTCACTGTGCTGTTGCCCAATTGGAGTGTTCCCCTGCTCCAGGTCGAAAAGGTCCAGCCTTCACACTCCGAGCCGGCCGAAGACCCAGCCCAGTTGCCACGGAATGACACCAATGTACTGCCCCCCAATCCAGACCACCCAGAGGTGAGTGAAACAAGTCCGTCGGTTGGCATCGAGGGATCGAGACAGATTGCAGAGCCAGTGATCTCCTCGGTGGCATCCCCCTCCCTAGGGAAAACAGTCAGTGGTTCAGCCATTCTGTTTATCCTCTGGGCCATGGGAGCACTCATGAGCCTCCTTCCCCTCCTGAGTGGGATGATCGCCCTCCGGCGCATTGCCGCGAATGGTTTTCCAATCACTGGAGGAAATTGGGAGACCTGTCTTGTACGAGTGAGAAAGACACTTGGGCTTAAAAGAAGAGTCCGTTGCTTACAGAGCAGTCAATGTGGAGTGCCGATTGCTTTTGGCATTCATCAACCCACGGTTGTCTTGCCATTGGAATCACAGCAATGGACTGAAGCCCGGAAGGAGCTAGTGCTCTTGCACGAGCTCGGCCATATCCAACGTGGCGACTGGTCCGCCCAGCTGATCGCACGCTTGGTGGCCTGCCTGTATTGGATCAATCCCCTGGTCTGGATAGCACTTACAAGGTTGCGTGTGGAACGGGAAATGGCTTGCGATGACCTGGTACTCAACGCTGGCACCACACCCTCCGAGTATGCCGAACAGCTTCTCGGAATCGCACGCGGAATCCACTGGAACCGTCCCCTGGCCGCCGCTGCAATCACAATGGCGCGTCCAGGCCACCTCGAAGGAAGAGTGCGGGCGATACTCGACGCGGGAAGGAAACGGGGTAGGCTGACCAAACGATTGACGTTCGCGGTGATGGCTATCACATGTGTGACAGTCGGTTGGCTTGGTGCGTTGAAGCCCAACATCGCGGCGAACGAGGAACCTGTATCCTCAAGTGAATCCCGTGAGGCTCGATCAGAAACATCAGGGCTATCGTCTTTCTTTGCCCCATACAGTTCACCATCCAAACTCGAAATGGAAGTTACTGGTCATGTGATCGACGCCGGATCGGGCGATCCCATCGAGGAGTTTTGGACCGCCGTGGGAGAGGTGATCCAACCCACAGGAATAGTGGCTTGGAATCTGCCGGAGGTTCAACACCATGGAAAATACAGCCTGAAAATATTAACGATGGATAGGATAGTACTTCCAAGAAGATCTTCCACCAGCATTCACGATCCACTTACTGTACAGTTCCGAATTCGAGTGGGAGCACGGGGATATGCGTGGTCGGAATCGGGGAATCTATCTGGTGAAGAGAAGAATCCAACCATTGATTTCATCCTAAAGAAAGGCTCCTCTCCAAAGGCAGTCCTCCTCGGATTGGATGGCGCTCCAGCTGCGGGAACCACCATCCTTTTCGCTTGGCTTGAAAGTCTCAAATCGACAGGATTCCAAAAGTCAAGTACGGAAACCGATGGGCAAGGTCTATTCGAGTATCCTGAAGCCTTCTCACCAATCATCACGCAAGTCAGCACAGAGGAGGGGTTTTTCAGCTCGGATGTAGATCCCGCGAGTCCAACGACAACCCTACGGCTTCAACCTTGGGGAATAATAGAAGGTTATTGTAGAAAGGGATTGTCTCCAGTTGCTCATGCTACAATGAGGTTTCGAAGAGAGGAAAACTATGGATATGGCTTTGCCGAAACCGGATTCAGAGGCATCCATTCCACCACAACAGATGAAACTGGAGCTTTCCGGTTCGAAAAGGTTCCTCCGGGCTTTGGAAGAATTCAATGGTTAACTCACTTCGGTGATCGTATATTGATCTCGCGCAAGAGGATGGTGAATGTCGCTCCTGGATCAGTGACGCATGTTGATATGGGTGGAAAAGGGTGGTCTCTCTTTGGCCGTATCAAAGCTCCCAAGGATTACCCACAACCCTTTATGTTTTCTGGAAAAACCACTGTTTTATTATCTTCCCTGTCCCCAAGGAGGCCGGTATCCAAATGCGACCTTCTGGCCCCTTCATTCCGCCGTATAGCGTGGCTGCAATACACCGAAAAATGGACCTCGGATCGAGAGAACTTCTCCGCCGAAACAGTGATCGGTAATGATGGCACATTCAAATTCGATGATATTCCACCTGTGGCGTGCCACTTAAGTATATCCTTTCAGCAAGGTCCATGTCCGGATCACCCAGACCTGGAACCATTCTTTGGAACTGCCAACCAGAACATAGCCATGGTAACTCCTGAGAGTGATCGTAATCTGGGAGATTTGGAACTCACTCGAGTTGAACAGATCCCCTTGGAGGCCGGATCCGATTGGCCGGGTATCACCGCTTCCTCCACCCAAGGTGTATTCACGCCCACTCCCGATGATGGCAAGTTCATTCTGATTCATTTCTGGGCTCCCTGGCACAAGGGAAGTGTCGCGGAACTGAATGTCATGAAACGGATTTATGAACAGTTCAAAGATAACACACGCTTTCATATGGCGGGGATCTGTATCGGGAGTAATCTGGAATCGCTGACACAAATCTGTACCCAATACAATCTCACTTGGGAACAGGCCGCGCTCAATGATTGGTGGGGCAATGATGTTATCAGGGATTACGGTTTTCAGCGTCTCCCTTCCGCCTTCCTGATCTCACCCGGTTGGAAGGTCCTCGCATCGGATGTGCATGGTGAGGCAGTCTATGAGGCGGTAAAGAAAGCGCTTAATCCATAGTCGATCCGTATATATTCTATTGTGGGGCACCATGGATTCCCGCCTTCGCGGGAATGACGAATCAATCGGATTCTGGAGACAGCCATTGCCTTCCCTCCGCTTCCCGTTTGCATTGAAGAGATCCCCTAAGACTGCTATCTTTTCCTCCACTCATATTAGGGAGTTCAAATTCCGGACATGCCGATACTCGTTCACAAGTATGGCGGCACCTCCATGGGCAACATCGAGCGAATTCTCTCGAATGCCCGGCGGATTGCCGCGGATATCGAAAAAGGATACCAGGTCGCGGTCGTGGTCAGCGCGATGGCGGGCGAGACCAACCGTCTGCTGGCGCTGGCCGATAGCATCGATCCTCATGGCTCTGGCCGTGAACGGGACATGCTGGCCTCGGCGGGAGAACAGGTGAGCATCGCGCTCATGGCCATGGCCCTCCAGAAGGTAGGGGTCAAGTCCGTGTCCTACACCGCCTTGCAAGCGGGAATCCACACCGACCCCTTCCACACCCGCGCCAAGATCAAATCGATCGATACCACCCGGTTACGCGAAGACCTGGATAATGGAATCGTACCTGTGATCGCCGGTTTTCAGGGTGTCACGGATACGATGGACATTACGACTCTCGGGCGTGGAGCCTCGGACACCTCGGCGGCGGCCCTGGCGGCGGCACTGAAGGCGGAGCGCTGCGATATCTACACTGATGTAGATGGTGTCTACGCCGCCGATCCACGGATCGTACGGAATGCGAAGAAGCTGGCGCGGGTCTCTTACGACGAGATGCTGGAGATGGCGGGAGCAGGCTCGAAAGTTCTCCAGACCCGCTCGGTGGTCTTTGCCATGAAGTACAATGTACCTTTGATGGTACTGACCAGTTTCGAAGACAAACCCGGGACACTGATCTCGGAGGAGGTGAAAGATATGGAGGACATCCTGGTCACAGGAGTCTGCTCGGACAAGAGCGAAGCACGCATCACCCTATGGGGGATCCCGGATCAACCGGGCATCGCGGCGAAGATCTTCGAGTCCCTCGCGGCACAGGGGATCTCGGTGGATATGATCATTCAGAGCAAGGGCCAGGATGGGCTGGCCAATATGTCGTATACGGTCACCAAACCGGATCTGGGAGATGCCATCAAGACCACCGAGGCGATGGTGAAAGAGCTGGGCGCCAGACAGATGGGGGTGGATGAGAAGATCTCCAAAGTGACTGTGGTCGGGGTCGGGATGAAAGCACATGGCGGCGTGGCGGCACGGATGTTCCGTTGCCTTGCCGATAAAGGCATCAACATCTACATGATCAGTACCTCCGAAATCAGGATTTCCGTGGTCATTCATGAGGATTATACTGAATTGGCGGTAAGAGCACTGGCCAAGGAATTCGATCTGGTCGATGAAGATCAGGAGGTAGTGAGCGTCTAACGGATCAAGTGAGTTGAATGGATAACCTCATCCCCCCAGCCCCCTTCTCCCACAGAGAGAGGAGGGGAGGAGGGTGTGGCCGGGCAAAATACCGGAATCGCGTCAACATCTTTCAACCACTTGGGTTATCTGTTTCTCCTGTCGATAACCTATGGTGGGCAGGCGTGGGTACCCTCATTCTAGGAGGAGGGATGGCTTGCTTACGCCAGACAGGCTGTTGGCCTCTTGGTAAGGGCTGGGAGTTTGTTGTAACAAGAATGTAACCCTGGATTACCGCGAACGAGGAAATCCAGAGTTGCATGGGTGACATGAGTGGCACCGAAATGGCGTTGTTTGTGCTTCTGGGAAAAGCCAGCACGCCTGAATCAGACAGATAAGATTGTTAGTTAAGGGCTGAGAGGGGGCGCCTGGGAGGAAGGAACCATGCGGAAGACTCTTCGGTCCGTTTTGCTAATCACATTCTGCGCCTGCTGGGTGGCGGTGAATTCGCTTGCCGCTCAGAATGCACCTGAGACCTCCGCCAAGGGACTGGCAACCCCCGGCGCCAGCGTCGCTATTCTCGACCTGTTTAATCTTTCTAATAATTCCGAATACGATCCCTGGGAGACACTCTGGGGACGAGGTTTGCGGCGCGCCCTCTTCGCAAATAAGCAACTCAAGGTCATCGCTTATCCCCATATCCATTCAGCCCTGAAGGAACTCAAGGTGGATGATTATTTCATCGCGCCCGAACAGGTTCCCCCCATTGGGAAGAAGCTCGGCGCGGATTTTGTGGTGTTGGGTAGTTTCACCATCTCCAAAAACATGATCGCCGCTTCGCTCAAGGTGGTGGATGGGAAGACCGGACGGATGCTCGCTGAGCAGACACTTTTCGCGGATGCCACCAAACCCAATGAGTTCATCGGCGATCTCTCCACAACCTTGTTGAAGATTCTTTTGGGAGCCGGCACACCCGCTTCTCCAGCACCGCCCGCTGTTGAGAATCCTCTTCCTCCAAATTCTCCACCGCCACCAGCCCCGGAAACCTCGACCACCCCAATACTCGAGGGCGCACCCATCCCCTCCGCCCCAACGGTACAAAGCCCCCCGCCAGCGGGCCCAGTGCTAACCACGCCAGCCCCCGAGATTGTTGGTCCGGAAGAGATCGAGGGAGCACCGGTGACCGCCCCCCCGATGGCATCCCCTCCGATGAGCCCCGCGCCGGGTGCGATTGTCCAGCCACCGGCCGTGGCTCCACCCCAGACCATGGTGCGGCCTATCGAGGCGGAGATCCCCTCCATGCCCCGTACCAGCACCATTCCCTCTCAGGCAATCCAGGCGCCCTTCGCACCGATGCCCGTCATGCCGGCGCCACCACCACCGGTACGGCCCTATACGCCACCACCGCAATACCAGATGCCCACACAGGGAATGGCACCCGGCCCACAACCAATGGGACCCCGGCAAGGAATGGCCGCCCGTCCGATGCAACAGCCACAGCCGCAACCTTATGTTGCTCCCGCCCCGGTTGAAGAGCCAGGCCGGATCCGGAAGTTCTTCTCCTGGGTCACACGCCCCTTCCGTCCAGCGGAGAATCTACCACCGCCACAGGTGAATCCACCCGCACCGGTTGCTCCACAACCACAGATGCGTCCACAACCACAG
>CAYRBI010000124.1:13240-17833 GCA_964422415.1 uncultured bacterium
TCCACAACCACAGATGCGTCCACAACCACAGGTCATGCCACAGCCCTTACCGCCCCAGCCCGCGCCAACACCCGCGCCCCAGGGTAATGCAGTCACTAGATTCTTTGGAAGGATGTTCGGGAGAAGCGCGAACTAACATCGCAAGGCATCCAGCATCTTTTGGGGATTCGATGTACTCAGCATGAGGCTGAAACCATCATGCGTGGGGATGTAGAGTACCCGGGTTTCATCGGTCACAAAAGCGAGGACCTTGCCGCCCTTGTCGAGATCGTGCCACCCCGATTGGAAGCCGGGCCATCCCTGCCATTTCCTTCTCCAGAAAGAAGGAATCAAGTCGTAGTTGTGCGACTTACTCAAATCGAGGATCATCGCTTTCTCCAGATCCAGCGAGCTCTTGGGGAAAACACGTCCAATAATAATCCCTGAAATCCGGAGATCCTCACGGCTCACCCAGAAGGTCATCTTTTGGGAACGCCAATATGAGATCCAGAAGAAAGGAGTCAACAATAACAAGAAAACGAGGGTAATTACCAAGAAGTCAATCCATTCCATTTTGGTTTCGCTAGAGGACACTCTGTAGCTACAAGGGGCTAACAAAAAGCCCACCAATACACAACCAATGATGAGATAGAAACCCGTTGGCTTGGCGGGGATGATCGGAAATTTCTCATACTGGGATTTGTCTCTATTCCAGAACAAGGGATAGGCTCCTTGGGGTTGTTGCGCAATCATCCGTTACCGTTTCAACGCATCGATCAACCTTTGCGGATTCGATGTACTCAGCATCAAACTGTACCCCTCATGCGTTGGGATATAGGCCACCTTGGTTTCATCGGTCAGGTAGACCAGGGCCTTGCCCCCCTTCTTGAGATGGAACCAGCCCGACTTGTAACCAGGATAGTTGGAACCACAGGTCTTCCAGGTGGTTCTGTAGTCAGGGGACTTCTCCAAATCAAGAACTTGAGCATTCGCCAGATCAAGTGATTTCAAAGGGATGGTACGTCCCCAGAGATCGCCACGAATCCGTAGCCCTTCGCTGCTCACCTCGAAGGTGGCTCCACGCGATCCCCGGAAGGTAACCACAAACAGGAGAACCACGAATACAAAGGTGAGTGAGATTACTAGAGCAGCCTCCCATTCCGCTCCATTAGCGACAACCACCACCAACATAATCACAGTTCCACCGAGACAGATGCCAACAAGGATAAAAAAGCCAGTGAGCTTGGCGGGAATAATCGGAAACTCCTCTCTCATCATAGAACCTCTTTTTTTTTATCGAATAGAGCCATCTGTATGTTGTTCATGCTTTAGCATGTGGAGTAAACGCTGGAACGAGAAAGGATTCTCATTCCAGCGAGGATTCCCCGTACATGCTAAAGCATGAACAACATACGGGGCGATCAGCTTCCTGCCAACTTATCGTGGGCATACCGCAAGAGTTCCTCAGTTTTTTCCCATCCGAGGCAATCATCCGTAATCGATACCCCATAGCGCAATTGCGTGGGATCATCCGTCAATTTTTGGTTACCAGCAAACAAATTGCTCTCCACCATCAGACCAATAATTGAGTCATTGCCAGAGATGCGTTGAGCCACGGTACTATGGCAGACAAATTCCTGATTACTCCCAATCTTGCCTGAATTATCATGGTTACAGTCGACCATGATGTTGGGTTCCAGGCCATTGGCGATCAGCATGTCCGTGGCACGCTGTAAACTGACGGGATCATAATTGGGTCCCGAACGTCCGCCACGGAGGATCAAGTGTCCATGGGGGTTACCCTTGGTTTGGACAATGCAGGTCTGCCCATTCTGATCGATTCCCAAAAAGCTGTGCCGCCGCCGGGAGGTCTTCATGGCGTTGATAGCCGCATCGAGACTGCCATCAGTAGCATTTTTGAAACCCACCGGCATGGACAATCCACTACTCATTTGCCGGTGGGTCTGAGATTCAATCGTTCTCGCACCGATCGAGGCCCAAGTGATCAGATCGGCGGTATATTGCGGCGAGATTGGATCCAGCATCTCCGTGGCCACTGGAACCCCCAGCTCATTAATTTGAAGTAACAGTTGACGTGCCCGCCGCAACCCTGACGCAATATCAAAGGAACCATCCAGTTTGGGATCGTTGATAAACCCTTTCCAGCCGCTATCAGTACGGGGCTTTTCAAAATAGACCCGCATCACAAAGAACAACCAATCCGCCAGTTCGACACTGATCTTGTGGAGGTGTTGCGCGTATTCCAGAGCCGCCTTTTCGTCATGGATCGAACACGGCCCCACCACTACCAGCATCCGTGGATCCTGGCGCGCAAGAATCTTGAGCACCGCCTTGCGCCCTTTAATCACCTGACGAGCCGCTGAATCCGTGAGAGGCAGTTTTTCAGAAAGCTCCCGCGGTGTGATTAGCGGTTTCAGGCTTACGACACGAATATCGGCTGTGCGTTGCATCTTTACACAAGACTCCTTCTGACCTTCTCCCACACTTGACCTGAGTATAGAAAGGGTTTCGGAATGTGAACATTGCGTACTCTCTCTTCCGGCGAAAGGCTCCAGAAAACCTTGGGTTCTTCTCTCGAGATCTTTTCAATATGGATAGGTTCTTCCTTTTTAAGAATCAATGCGGACAAAACAATCCCCACTCCAATCAGGACCACCACCAACAAGACCAGCACAATCCGGACAGGACCTCCTCGAAACTCCTCGCTCATGATTGGGCTCCCTTCACCGCCATCCTTGATGGCCCCATGGAGACCCCGCAGTATTTTCCAAGGGCATCCAGGAAACGGTCAGGTTTTTCCACGCTTAAGAGCAATGAGAAGCCCTCTGTGGTGGGAATGTAGACAGCCTGTTGGGTATTCGTCAGATACAGAAGAGCTTTCTCGCCATTCTTCAAGCGGAACCATCCGGCCTGGTAACCAGGGACACTGGTACCGCAGGTTCTACGGGTGGGCTTCAAATCTGGGACCTCATTCAGGTTCACCATCCGTGCCTTCTCCAACAGCAAGGCCGACTTCGGAATCAGCCGCCCATACAGGTCACCACGTATCCGCAGCCCCTCGGAACTCACCTCGTAGAGGGTGTGACGCGATCCATGGAGGGTGCAGAGTAGGATTATCCCAACCCCGACGAGGACCATCAGAAGGATCCCCATAGCAATTCCACTGAAAAGACCCATTCCCCGCAGACTCGCCGGGATGATATGGAAGACTTCGCTCATCATTCCTCTCCTTCGTTCTCTTCACGCTTTTGAGATGTTGCCCCAGTTGGACCGGAATCCTCTGCAATGGTCTTTCCCCGCCGTTGGACAGCCTCTCGCAGGAGGAACTCAATCTGGGCGTTGACACTACGGAACTCCTGTTCGGCCCAGCGGTTGAGTTCCTCCCAGAGTTCGGGATTCATACGCAGGAGGAACTTCTTTTTCATGGTCTCACCTGGACTCACTGGTAGAGTGTCCCGGCATTAATGACTGGATGGGCTTCCTTCTCGCCACACAACACCACGAGCAGGTTACTCACCATCGAGGCCTTACGCTCTTCGTCAAGCTCAACCACATGCTGCGCGCTGAGCCTTTCGAGCGCCATCTGAACCATCCCCACCGCACCATCAACGATCTTGGTACGAGCCGCAACAATGGCCGAAGCCTGCTGGCGTTTGAGCATCGCCTCGGCGATCTCGGGAGAATATGCAAGGTGGGAAAGGCGCGCCTCCAACACAGTTACGCCTGCTTTACTCAGTCTTTCCTGGAGTTCCTTGACTAATGCTTGTGAGACCTCATCGATATTTCCACGCAGGGAGATAGTGGTGTGCTCCTCCCAGCAGTCATAAGGGAAACTACTCGCCAGGTGACGAAGCGCGGTTTCACTTTGAGTGGTCACATAATCTACATAGTCGTCCACCTCGAAGGTGGCGGCGAAGGTGTCCTGCACCATCCATATCACTACCGACGCGATCTCAATCGGATTGCCCGCATGATCATTCACCTTCAATCGTTGCATATTCAGATTGCGCAGACGAAGAGAGATCTTCTTCTTGATGATGAGCGGATTTACCCAGAAGAAACCATTCCGTTTCACGGACCCTTCATATTTACCGAAGAGAAGCAACACCCCAGCCTCGTTCGGTTGGAGCACAAAAAAACCAATCGAGGTCACCACTGAGAATAAAAATAGAATTACAGCACCAATGACAGTCCAGATACCCGGTGCCGTAGGGCCTGCTGTATCCACCATCCGGACCCCCGTGTAAAACACCCAGCCACTCGCCACATACATGACGAAATTCACCACAACCATCATCCAACCAGACATCGGGACCACTTCCACTTCGTTCGACATCATCGAACCTCCTAGCACTATGATACTGATATGATATCACTTTGGAATCATTCGTCAAGGGGAGATCAAGGTCAGCTCGACCATGGGTCTTGTACGGTGATGGGGGGTGAATTGTGGAGGCTATGGAAAGACCTGGGAGTTCGTGGAAAACGAAGAGACCTCAAACCATCCACTTCCATGTTCTTCCAACTCTTCCGTTCCTTCCACGATTTAAGTTGTTGAGTGGCCATATGGACGCAATCAAATCGGGACGCAAT
>CAYRBI010000125.1:0-17796 GCA_964422415.1 uncultured bacterium
GAGATCTCGGACAATGGTTCATTCGCCGAGGGAAAAATCACCTGGACCTTTGTGAAGGGATTGGCGAATTACCCACCGCCTTCGCAGGTGACTTATCAGGTCACCCTCCAGACAAGGGAAATTACCCCCTTCTCAGGTACAGTAGCGATCCCTAATTCCTTCCCAATTGGTGGTGAGTCCTTACCCGCCAATGACTGCCCCTGCTACACCGGTGATACCAACTGTGATCTCCGTCTCACAATTGGAGAAGCAGCGACATTGCTTCAATGTTGGCGCAATGGTAATTGCAGTATTGGGGAAGCGGCTCAGGGACTCACGCTTTGGTTGGGTGGGGAGTGTTATGCGGCGACTGGAGAAGAGGGCTTTGTGAATGTCCCCTGCGAGGGAGACAAATCGCTCCCAGCCGATGCAAGGAAGATGATCAAAGATTCCGGCTCCACTGCCACACGGAGCCTTCCGGATTGCTTTGTCTCCGGCCAGCCCTTCAATGTCACCATTGAGTTGAGCCTTTCAACCCCAATACCTCAAGTCGTTCTCCTCGAGGATGAGGTACCCGCCGGATGGACTGTCAATACCATCTCGAACAACGGGACCTTCTCTGCAGGAAAGGTTCGTTGGAGTTTTGTGGATGGATTGGGGAACTACCCGCCTCCGTCCAGGGTAACCTATACCGTCGTTCCCAATTCCAATGGAACCGTGAGCCTTTCAGGAACCTTGGCCGACCCGGATGAATCCACGGTCATTGGTGAGGATTCGATCTCTGACTGTTCATTATCGATCGAGACCTGGAGACAATATTGAGTCTTGACAGTCGTGGTTGATGGGTGCGGTTCAATTGGAGGAAACGAGTGGTTGGGAGAAGTCGTGGATTCTGGTAGAATCGTCTTACTGGCTTCTTACCAGTTGAAGTGAATATGGAAACAACGCGGCTCTCCAGCAAACGTCAGGTGGTTATTCCGAAATCCATCCGGGAGAACCACCAGTGGTTTCCAGGGATGGAGTTAGTGGTTGAGGAAAAGGCGGAGGGAGTACTTCTCTGTGCGAGAACACCTTGTCCACATGCCTCGGTGAAGGATCTGTTGGGTTGTACTGGATATAAAGGGCCGAAGCACTCGCTCCGGAGTATGGAGGAAGGGATCAAGAAGGGGGCACGATCGCGTACATGATTGCGGTCGACACTAATATCCTGGTCCGTGTACTCACTAATGATGATCCCATTCAGGCTCGGAAAGCCAGAGAGCTGATTGTTTCCTAACCTTCGACCAATCCTTTATAAAAGGGGCCAGGAAAGCCGGTCTTGGGATTCCTGTCCGTCACCCCTGATTCTCTGGAATACCCTCTCTGGAGCCCTCTGTAGAAATCTGGACCATATTGACGCTTCCTTCCTCCAGCCTTAATATCCTTTGTTTCTTCCACTTGTTCTGAACTGGTTGCAGGAATCTTGGTTATCCCAATCCTAAACCGCAAGTGTGAGATCGAATCACCCGGACACCCACGGGTCTTCCCGGGGTCCGTGTAATCATCAGGAGGAAAGAACAATGGGCGTCAAGGTAGGAATCAATGGTTTTGGCCGTATTGGACGTTTGGTGGTCCGCGCGGCTCTGGCGAAGAAGGCGGATATCGACTTTGTGGCGGTCAATGATGTGACCGATCCGAAGACACTGGGTCATCTCTTCAAGTATGACTCGATCCACGGCCGTTTCGATGGCAAGGTTGAGGTCAAGGATGATGCCATCGTCATCAATGGCGACAGCATGAAGGTTCTCAAGGTCCTCAACCCGGCCGAGTTGCCCTGGAAGGATCTGGGAGTGGATGTGGTGGTTGAGTCCACCGGACGCTTCACCACCTCCGACAAGGCCAAGGCTCACCTGGATGCCGGCGCCAAGCGCGTCATCATCTCCGCTCCCGCCAAGGGCGAGGTCAAGACCATCGTCATGGGCGTGAACGACAAGACCTATGATCCCGCCAAGGACCGCATCCTCAGCAATGCTTCCTGCACCACCAACTGTCTGGCCCCCGTGGCCAAGGTTCTGGATGAGAAGTTCGGATTCGTCCGTGGTCTGATGACCACCATTCACTCCTATACCAACGACCAACGCATCCTCGATCTGCCACATGAGGATCTACGCCGCGCGCGCGCCACGATGCTGTCAATGATCCCGACCAAAACCGGGGCCGCCGAGGCGGTCGGTCTGGTGCTCCCCAACCTGAAGGGCAAACTGACCGGCGGCGCGGTCCGCGTCCCGACCTTCGATGTGTCCCTGGTGGACCTGGTGGTCGAGTTGCAGAAGGAAACCACCGAGGCTGACATCAACGCCGCCATGAAAGCGGCTGCCGAGGGAGAACTCAAGGGCATCCTCGAGTATTGCGATGAGCCGCTCGTTTCCATCGACTTCCTGAAGAATCCGGCCTCCTCGATCTTCGATGCCGGCACCACCAAGATTATCGACAAGAAGCTGGCCAAGGTCTTCTCGTGGTATGACAACGAGTGGGGCTTCTCCAACCGCGTGATCGACCTGATCGACATGATGGTGAGCAAGGGTCTGTAACCTGGTAAATGCTTGTTACGGGGGGCGGTCTTCGGGCCGCCCCTCTTTGTCTGCCCCCTTAAACTAAGTGAGGAGGATACCGCTATGAAAAAAATGACTGTTCGCGATGTGTCGTTTCAAGGCAAGAAGGCCCTGGTCCGTGTTGATTTCAATGTGCCCTTGAAAGACGGCCAGGTCACGGATGACACACGTATCCGCGCCGCTCTGCCAACTCTCAACTACATTCTGGATGGTGGTGGCTGCGCGGTACTGATGTCCCACCTGGGGCGTCCCGAGGGAGCCAAGGATCCCTCCGCGAGCCTCAAGCCCGTGGCGGACCGTCTCCAGCAACTCATCGGTAAGCCAGTCCACTTCGTGGATGACTGCATCGGTGATTCCGTCCGCGCGGCGGTCACAGCCCTTAAGCCAGGCGAGATCCTCCTCCTGGAAAATGTCCGTTTCTACAAGGCCGAAACCGCTAAGGATGACTCCTGCAGTGAGTTCGCCAAGCAGCTGGCTGAGTGGGGGGACCTGTTTGTGAATGATGCTTTCGGTTCCGCGCACCGGCCACATGCCTCGGTCTCACGGGTGACCGAGTTCCTTCAGCCCGCCGTGGCTGGGTTCCTGCTGGAGAAAGAAATTGAATACCTGGTCAACAAGACCAGTGTCCCCGAGCGTCCCTTCGTGGCCATCCTGGGTGGCGCCAAGGTCTCCGATAAGATCAAGGTGATTCAGAAGCTGATGACCCAAGTCGACGCGCTGCTCATCGGTGGTGCGATGGCTTATACACTCCTCAAGAGCAAGGGATTGAAGGTCGGGAAATCCAAGGTCGAGGATGACAAGTTGGATCTGGCGGTGGAGATCCTGACCGCCGCGGAGGCCAACAAGAATTGCAAACTTTATCTGCCCACCGACCATGTCGTGGCTGACAAACTCGAGGCGGGTGTGGCCACGCAGGTGGTTAGCGAGATCCCCGATGATCTCATGGGACTTGACATCGGACCCGAAACACGGAAAACCTACAGTGAGCTGGTTGCCTCGGCTAAGACCGTGGTCTGGAATGGACCAATGGGTGTTTTTGAGATTCCCCCCTTCGATGAGGGAACCAAAACGGTTGCTTTGGCCATCGCGGATTCCTCCTGTGTCAGCATCATCGGTGGTGGTGACTCGGTGGCCGCGATCCAGAAGTTTGGTTTAGCCGACAAGGTGACTCATATCTCAACTGGAGGCGGAGCCTCCCTGGAATTGCTGGAAGGAAGAGCCCTCCCTGGTCTGACCTCGCTGACCGACCGGGCCTAAATAAAGATACAATGATCCAGATCTTCTTCTCGATTGTTTTTGTTGTGGTCTGTATTGTCATGATTGGGATGATCCTCGTCCAGAAAGGAAGGGGAGGAGGTCTGACTGGTGCCTTCGGTGGAGGGGGCAGTGAGACTTGGCTGGGTGGCCTCCAGAGTAAAGAGATTGTCCGTTGGACTACCTGGTTGGCCATCGCCTTCTTCGCATTAACGATTCTGCGCGATATGGTGCCACCTACACGAATCGGCGCGGATGTGGAGGATTTGATAGGGACATCCAGTTCCTCTTCGGTGCCCGCTGAGCAACAGCAGCCAGCGGAAGGGACAGCAGGCACGGCAGGCCAGGGAGCCGCTCCAGCGGCACCGCAGGCTGAGGCCCCCGCCGCCCCTGCGGCGGCCGGTTCCTCCGCTCCTGCTCCGGTCCAGGCCCCACCCGCCGCGCCGCCCGCGCCAGGTGGAGCCAAGTAGCTGTTGAGTTTAAGTGTGAATCAACCAAGGCCTTCACCACTACTCCCGTTTCATAGGGAGAGGCTCCCGAATGGTGTCTCCTTGTTGATCAAGGAGAATCATTCCGTCCCCCTCGTGGCAGTCGATTTCTGGGTGGCCACGGGGAGCTCCCGTGAGAGGGACTCCGAGGCTGGAATTTCCCATTTTCTGGAGCATATGTTTTTCAAGGGTACTCCCACACGTCCCGTGGGGGAGATGGACCGGCAAATCAAGTCTTTGGGCGGCTATAACAATGCCGCCACTTCCTACGATTTCACCCACTACTATGTGGTGCTCCCCTCGGAACACGCTGATCTGGCCCTTGAGATTCTAACCGATGCCCTCTTGAACATGGAGTTGCCAGTCGAGGAGATTGAGCGCGAACGGAACGTGATCCTCGAGGAAATTGCCCGCAAGGAAGATTCTCCGCTGGGCAAACTCTATGACGAGTTCTTGAGTAGAACCTTTGTGGGAACTCCTTACGAGCATTCGATTCTTGGAACTCCCGAGAGCCTGGCGGATCTCGGACGGAACCATTTCCTTGATTACCGGGGCCGTTATTATGGACCCAGGAATCTCCATATCGCTGTCTCGGGTAGTGTCGATCCAACACGGATCTCAGAGAAAACGAGGCGTTTAGTCGAACCGATGACACCGGTGGAGGTGCCTCAACCCGGTCCGCTTCCAGTATCCAGCCAGACGGGAAGAACCGAATTTGAAATCTCCAAGGATGTCCAACAGACATACCTTTGTATGGGGATGAAGACCCCCCCGATTCAAGGCACCCGGGATGAGGCCTCCATGGATCTGATCGCCTCGATTCTAGGGGATGGGCGTAGTAGCCGGTTGGTTTACCGTCTGACCGAGCGAAGTGGGCTGTGCTCCAGCATTTCCTCTTTCTATTGGTCTCTGGACCGGATCGGCCTCTTCGGTATCGAGGCTTGTTACAATGGCGAAGACGAAAAAGAGGCTCTCGCGGTGATCGAGGAGGAAATGGCACGGATTCGTACCGAACCGGTCTCGGAGGAGGAGGTTGAGCGGGCCAAGGCCATGCTCCTGACCTCCCACCAATATGACCTCGAGAAAAACTCATCCCTGGCTGGGGTATTGGGACGCCATTCTTCCAACAATTTACTCGAAAGTGCGGTAGACTATCAGGAGCGGATCTGTTCTCTATCGGGAGAGGTCGCCCAGGAAACCTTTACCCGCTGCTGCCAGGATGGAGACATGGTTCTGGGATTTGTCCGTCCGGAGGCCAAGACATAGATATGGCTCCAATCACCTCCCCGCTCATCGGGGAAACTCAAATCCTCTCCTTACCCAAGGGGGCCTCGCTCCTATTCCGCCCCAACACGGTGAATGATATCGCTACGTTGGTGTTGGTTTTCCCCATGGGGTCACGTGAGGAACCTCCTGACATGGCGGGCCTGACCACGCTGGCCTTGCGTATGATCTCCCGTGGCACCCGGACCAAGAATGACTTCGAGGTCGCGGTGGCGCTGGAATCGATCGGAGCCTCTTTCTCAACCGATGTTCAGAAAGACCGGGCCACTGTGACGATTCACACCACTGGTGCCTACTGGCAGGAGACAATGGATATCGTTCGGGAAATACTCACCGAACCCTCCTTCCCCGAGGAAGATTTTGAGATCGAGCGGGAGATCCTGATCAAGGAGATCCGTGAAGATCTCGACTCTCCCTATGCCACCGCTTACCGGCTTTTTCAACGAACCCTGTTTGCTGGCCACCCCTATGGTCATCCCGGCGGTGGAACCGAAGATAGTGTCGCCTCACTAAAACTGGAGGCGGTCAAGGACTCTTATTTCTCTCGCTTTGGTGGATTTCCATTGAGTTTTGGGGTTGTCGGAAACCTGGATATGAACCAGGTCCGCGATGGGTTGGCCAATCTGGTGGAGGATCTTCCACGGGGAGATACCGTTACTCTTCAAACGGCACGCCCAGTAGCCACACGTGAGTCCGCAAATGAGGTCTACGAACGCCGGGCCACCGGTTCGGAGTGTATGGTGTATGGGTTTCCCACGCCGGGCCTGCATGATGAACGTTATCCCGCCTGGAAGGTTTTGGACTCGATCGTGGGTGGCTCGATGGATTCCCGGTTGTTTACTGAAATCCGTGAGAAGGAGGGGTTGGTCTACCAGATCGGCTCTTCATATCCGCCCTTGGAGTGGCAGGGCTTCTTCGGGATCTCACTCATGTCCACCCGTCAGAACCACGACAAGATCCTCTTTCATCTTGAGAAAGAGATTGACCGGCTCAAGGATACCCTTCCCGACCCGGATGAACTTGAGCGTGCCAAGACCTATCTCAAGGGAACCTTTATGATGTCCCAGGAGCGATGCGCCGACCAGGCCCATCTGCTGGCTCGTTATCACTCCCTTGGATTGGGAGTCAGCTTCATTGACCAATATCCCTCCTTGCTGGATGCGGTGACCGCCGAGGATATCCAATCCATCGCCAGAGAACACCTCCATCATCCCGTCCTGGCTATCGTGGGTCCGGGTGATGAAGAGGAGTCTTTGGACGAGGTCGGTCCCCTCCCAGAAGACGACGACGAAGAAGATTTCCTGTAAACAACCCTCACACAAATATGTAACTCTGTAGTATTAATCCTTCCTCGTTCCAGTAATGTAAATGAACAGGAAGGTATCGAGCACATCGAGCAATTGAGCCATCACCCCTCACAACTTCATTCCTTCTGGGGCCTCCGAGCCATAATCTCCATCCTGTCCGGTGGTGAAGTCGGAACCTCATTCATCTGATATGAAGTATCTTGTATCCATGATTTTCAATCTCAGTTACCACTCCCTTTTGAAACCCTTGTGCTTCACAATACCCCTTCCGTGGATCATCTCCCTGTCTCCCTTGAAGGGAGTTGCACCCACACTAGAAACTAGAGAAAAGGGCGGAAAAATGGTTTTTTCTTCAGATACGGCTGGTGTTTCGTCTGTCACTCAAGAGGGTAAATGGATCTGGGCATATCCCCATGAACCAGCTCCCAGCAACCGGTTTACGTATTTTCGTAAAGTAGTATCACTTGATGCGATTCCGGCGGAGGCCACTCTGCATTTCGCGGCGGATTCGAATGCCAGAATCTGGGTCAATGGGCATCTGTTCCGGCGCAAGGTGGCTCGTTACCAGGAGGAGAAAATCACTTGCGAGGTCCTCAATGTGGGCCCTTGGCTCAAGCTGGGCCAGAATGTGATCCTTGTTTTGCATCATAATTGGGGTGACATCACTACTTTCCAACGGACGGGTAATCAACACGCCGGTCTCTTCGTTGCAGGGAGTTGGTTGAATTCGGATGCCACCTGGAAATGTTGTCAGGCTCCTCAGTTTGAGCCGCATGAGTGTCAAGTGATTGGAATCGCTGGGGAGGCTCCCCGAATCCGGTATCCTCAGATCCTGGATGCAAGAAAAGAGATACAAGGGGATCTGCTCAGTGCCGCGTTTGATGACGCTCAGTGGGCTTCAGCCTATATGGTGACCGATGGGCCTTGGCCCGTGCATCCGCTGGATGTGGAAACCCCCGGTCAACGTGAAACACCTGTGTTCCCAGAAGCTGTTCTTGCGGCGGGTACCTTAGTTCCCTCTTCTCAGGCGGGAGAGGGACCCTATTCCATCGCCGCGGCGATCCGGCTGGCCAAGTGTATTCCCGATGCGGTTCTTACCCAGCAAGCCGCCGGACTTGCCAATCAAGCCAGTTTTACTCTCCAAGGGAAGGCTGGGGAGTCTTATTATGTTACCTTCGATTTTCACTGTCCCGTGCATGGTTACCCCTTTCTGGAAATGAATAGCCGTTCCGCTGGGGTTGTGGTGGATTTTGGTTATGGCGAGATCACACGCGCGCTTTTTGACAACAAGGTCCATGTGACCTCCGATGGCTGGGTCAACACCGAAGGGGTGGTTGGCAAAGGGTATGCCGACCGTGTCATCACAAGGGCAGGCGCGCAATCCCTCGAACTCCCAGATGAACGCACCGCTCGTTGGCTTACCCTACACATCCACTTTCCCATGGATGGAGAGATCACCTTCCATAAGGCAGGGATCGTCAAGTCGCAGTATCCCATCCAGCCAGTCGGCAGTTTCGAGTGCGGGGATGAGCGTATCAACCAGATCATCCGTCTTTGCCTGGTACATTCGGAAATAACCATGATCGATGCCTATGTCGACACCCCCGGGCGCGAGGATGGGCAGTGGCTCGAGGATGACCGTCCACGTGCGCAGATCGCGGAACGTTGGTATGGAGATTTCCTCCTGCGCCGTTTCCTGATCCGCACCGTAGCCGAGAGTCAAGGCCCAGATGGCCATGTTCATGCTTTCCCTCCCAGCAACTACCCCTGTTATCCGGCTGCATATGATTGGAGCCTTCAATGGGCGGCCGCCATTTATGATGACTACATGTGGACGGGAGATGTGGAGTTCCTCAAACAGTACTGGGGAAATCTGTGTTCGTATTGGGATGCGATCCTATCGCATGTGAATGAGGAAGGATTATTCCTTGCGAATCATTTGCTCTGTGATATCCGTGTGGGTGTTACTCCAGCCAGTAATGAGGAGTCCAGTGGGATGATCACTCCCTGGGTGATTGAACGCCTTGTTTGGAGTGTGCAACTGGCGGAGGCGGTGGGGGATACAGAACGGGCCGCTAAGTGGGGCTCGATTATGAAGAAGATGACCGCAGCCTTCAGGAAGTACCACCTCATACCCGCTTCAGGTGGGGTACCCCTGCATGTAGATGATGTCTATGCGCCAGGCAACCCGGTGGCTCAACGTGGTTTCAGCCAGGCTTCGCATACGATTTCGGTGACCTCCCACTTGCTCACTCCTGAGGAGTCCCTGGTGATTCTTGATTATGTCTTTCCGGGTCCTGATGGAACGCCTCCCGATGGGGTGACACGTTGGAACAATCCCACCTACTGCCAACGTGCCCTGCAAGCCCTCACCGAGAATGGATTTGGTGAACGGGCGGTGGCTCACTTGCTGGAAAGATATGCCCCATATCTTCCCTGTCATCCGCGCAATAAAACACCCTTGGTCCTTCAAGGTCCCTTGGGGGGTCCCTTGCCGGAGTATTGGATCAACCGTGAGGACGGGAACCTCAAGGATGATGAAATCGATCGTGCTCAACCCGATGATGAGACTGGATCGCATGGCTGGGGATGTGTGCCTCTGTTATGGATGCACGATTCCTTGTTGGGGATCCGTGTGACACAGCCCGGTGGTGGCAGGATCTGTATTGCCCCGAACGCGGCGGGATTGCCTTATGTCTCAGGACATTCGATGACCCCCAAGGGGCTGGTCTCGGTCTATTGGGATCCCTCCTCCTTGATTCTCGAAGTCACCATTCCCGCCGTAGTTACCGCGGAGGTGGTCTTCCCGGCCGGGACGAGTCCGGACCGTATCAGCTGCCCCGAAGCTGCCAAGTCCCTTGGTGGTGGACGCTTTGAGGTGAACACAGCGGGTCATTTCCGTTGGTTCGCATATTGAGATCGAGAAGATGAAGAGGTTTTCTGGTGTAATTGGGGCTTGTCCTGTCCGGAGATGGATGGGAGTGGTCTTCTTGATGGTTGTCTTGCCAGCCGTGGGAGGTGAACCACCCAAGAGAGCCATCTCCCAGGTTCCGAGTATCACTGAGATTCTCTTCACCCTAGGACAACAAGACCGGGTAGTGGGTGTGTCACGCTTTTGCCAGTTTCCTCCGGAAGCAAAAGCGAAGCCCAAGGTGGGGGGACTGTATGATGCCGACTTGGAAAGGATCTTAGCCCTTAACCCGGATTGGATTGCTTTATTTGGCGGGCAATCGAAGATCGGTGATGTTCTTGCAGCCCGTGGTTGTAGTGTGTACTACTGTAGTGTTGAGACTGTCCCGCAGATGCTCGCTTCGATCCGTTATCTGGGTGAGGTATTCGCCGTCCCAGAAAAGGCGGAGGCGTTGGTTTCATCGATCAGTTCGGAATTCCAGGACCTACGGGAGAAACTAAAAGGTCTCCCCCGCAAGCGGGTTCTGTATGTGGTGGGACGCGAGCCGGGGTCGCTCAAGCAGCTTTACGCTGCGGGTCCGGGAACCTTCCTCTCGGAGATCCTCGACATTATCGGAGCGACGAACTGTGTGACCTCGAATCTGGGGCGCTACCCCGTTCTCTCGCGCGAGGCGCTCATTGTAGCTAATCCAGAGGTGATCCTGGATGGGGGTGTCACACCGGAAGAGATGGCGGATGGAGCTATCCCGCCGGAATGGAGCGCATTGGCCTCGATTAGCGCGGTCAAGGAGAAGAAGATCATCGTGGTGGATGATCCCCACTTGACCATCCCCGGGCCCGGGATTACAGAGAGTATCCGTAAACTGGCCGTGATGATTCATGGTGATGTGGCCAGGCAGATGTTGACTGCATCACCTTAATGGGTCATTCCACGAAGCGAAGTCTGAATGCCAATGTCCTCTTCATCTACCATTTTCAGCCTTTCACGAGTCTCTTTCTCTTACAGCCCTTCGAGACCTGTTCTATCGGAGGTCGATATGGATCTCGTAGAGGGGGAGTTCTATGCGGTTATCGGTCCGAATGGAGCGGGGAAGTCCACCCTGCTGGGGCTGTTATCAGGCCGCTTCCAGCCGTGTTCGGGAGAGGTGTTGTTTGGAAACAGGTTGATGAGCCAATGGTCACGCCGGGAGTTTGCACGGCGGGTGGCGATGGTTCCACAACGGGAGGAGGCCGTCTTTGACTTTACGGTCCGTGAAGTGGTCTTGATGGGCCGCTACCCTTACCAAAAAGGACCTTTTGGCCTGGAGCAAGCTCATGACCATGCGGTTGCGGAACGGGCTCTCGAACAGACAGATCTGCTCACCCTCGCGGACCGTCCCATTGGGTCGCTTTCAGGGGGTGAACGTCAGCGCACCCTTGTGGCGCGTGCTCTGGCGCAAGAGACACCCATCCTTCTCCTGGATGAACCTAACAGCGCATTAGATCCCTTACACCAGAAGATGTTGCTGGAGCTCTTTCTTCGGCTCAATGAAACAGAGGGCAAGACACTGGTGCTGGTGTCCCATGATCTATCGTTGGTGGGGTCCTATGCCAAGCGTGTTCTGGTACTCGTGGATGGCCGTATTCTTCGTGAGGGTCCCACCGAGGCCATCTTCGACAGCGGTTTCTTGAGCGATGTCTACCATACTCCCATTGGGGTGGAGCGTCTTGAGAATGGAACCACGCTGGTGGGAGTGTTGCGATGACAACGGCCTGGAGGATGGTTTTGGTCCTGGGACTGTTTGGGGTGGTTTTGCTCCTCACGCTTTTACTATGCCCGCTGGTGGGACCTTCGGGCTCCAGTTTTTCGATTTCCAGGGTGTTTGATTCCTCGATCCCATATGACCAGAATGTGGATGCGGTGATCTTCTTCACCACTCGTCTTCCCCGTGCCCTGTTTGGAGCGTTGGTGGGTTTCGGGCTGGCTATTGCAGGAGCGGTCTTCCAGGCCTTGTTGCGTAATGACCTCGCAACACCTTACACACTGGGCCTGTCTGGAGGCTCCTCGTTGGGGGCGCTGCTGGCCATCCATTTGGGACACTCTTATCTTCACTCCTCGGTGCTGGTTCCCTTGGGTGCTTTCCTGGGCGCCTTTGGTGTGGTGGCCTTCATCGGATTGCTGGCCCGTCAGTCCGGACGAGGCTTCTCCACAAACACCCTGTTACTGGCGGGTGTCACGCTCAATCTGCTCTTCTCCGCGTTTATCCTCCTACTACAGTATATCTCCGATCCGTTCCAGACCTTCAAGATGATTCGATGGATGATGGGGGGCTTGGATGTTGCGGATATACGCATTCCCATGTTCCTTGCGCTTCCCACGCTTATCTGTGGTTTGACCCTCATCTGCCTGGGAAGAAGTCTGGACCTGCTCTCCATGGGTGAGGATACCGCGCTCCATCTGGGAGTAGAGGTGGGCTGGGTCCGTTGGCTCGCTCTGGTTCTATCCGGGCTGATGACCTCGCTGCTGGTGGCTTACTCCGGGCCGATTGGTTTTGTCGGATTGATTATTCCCCATACCCTGCGCCGTGTCTTTGGACCTGCGCATCGTTTTCTTTTACCAGCGAGCGGGTTATTGGGCGCGGCGTTCCTGGTGTGGTGTGATACCTTTGCCAGGATCCTTTTTCGCGAGGTGGAGATCCCGGTGGGTGTAGTCACTGCGTTTTTAGGCGGACCGTTCTTCCTCTTCATCTTGCTGCGTTCCTTGAAGAAGGAAGGGTAGGGGTGTGCGATGAAGGGTGTTCCCGCTTCGTGATCCTCCGGGGGCAGCGGTATGGAATTATTACGAATGATGAAGCCACACCGCCCTGACCACGGTTAAGAACAGACAAAAGATGTGAAATCCATTTGCGTGCTTTACGGGTGCTGGAAACCGAAAGGGTATACTCCGGCCGCTTCTCGAATCTGTTACGCCAGATCCACCTTGATTCCCGCCTGGATGAGCTCCTCCATCACTTGCTTGTCCAGTTCATTGTCCGTGATGAGTAGATCCACCTCATCCAAGGGGCAGATCCAGGCAAAGGCGCGCTTCTGGGCCTTGCTATGATCGGCGGTGATGATGGATTGCTTGGCGATCTTGATTGAGGATTGAACCACCTCGGCTTCGCTGGTATCGCTTGCACTCAGTCCATGTTGGGTGTGATAGCCATCCACCGACAAGAAGGCGATGTCTACCGAAAAATGGGGCAGAGTACTCACCAATGTCGGGCCGACCAGGTCCTGGCTTTTGGGACGGTAGCAACCGCCGGGGAGATAGACCCGGATGCCTGGACAGGGAGCCAGCTCCTGGACAATCGGCAAAGCATTGGTGACCACGGTCAGGTCATGTAAATGTTTAAGGTTGAGAGCGATTTGCAGTGTGGTAGTTCCGGAGTCCAGCAGGATACTGTCACCTGGTTTGACCAGGCTGGCCGCATATGCGCCGATCCGTTTCTTGGCCTTTACATTCTTTAGGAGACGTTCGCTGTAACTGAATTCGAACTGGGTTGAGGTGGTGATTAATGCTCCACCATAGGTCTTGACCAGATGCCCCTGACTCTCGAGTTTGGTGAGATCCCGCCGGATGGTGGCCTCTGAGGCATCAAATTTCTCTGCTAGAAACGCGACAGTGCCCTTCTTCTCTTGTTTCAAGAAGGCGAGTATGGCGGCTTGACGGCTTTGCTCAATGAGACCCATTTGATACTCCTCCCCATGTCTCTTTCCAATTTCATCACAAATCCAAGAATCTTTATTATTCTTCCACTCTTTTCGACCAAAGTCAGGATACCCCAGTCTGATTAACTTGGATGGGATCACACTTTTTGCTTGACTGTCCGCTCGTAATCGAGCATAAATACGCACAAATGAAAACAAACATCACACACTCCATCCTGGCTGTATTCCTTTTCATCCCGGCCACTCTGACCTTTTCAGAGGAACCTCTGGTAAGTCACCCCACCTCCATCCAAGCGGTCTGGGAAGAGGGCCGGATCACCTCCCTGCGCTTTGATGCCACTGGTTCCGGGCATTTTGGCCCCGAGACCATCGCCATTGGTGGCTCCCTATCCGGAGTGAAGGATGGAGGTATCGAGAAAAATAAACTCACATTGGCGCCAACCGGTGAAGAGATGACTTGGGACTTGCCTTTTGTCCGGGCGGGTTATTACGACGCGGATTGGTGTGTCAACTACCCCTCTGGGAAAACGACAGCGGGTGCGGTTCCCCTGACATTACCCTTCCGCAAGTTTGTCACCTGCGCGGGGCAGGTGGTCTTCATCGAACACTTCAAGCGCTTGCCAGTGGGGCCCTACTACCAGTGGTTGAATATCACTGGTCAGAACCAGTTTCTGATGTGTGGCGATAATTCTTTAAACTACGACCTCAAGGTGACCTTGCCTGGACAAGATGCGGTGAACTACAACATTGCGGAGGATCGCTTGAGTCTGACTTGCCATCCCCCCATAGGGCCAATCACCATCGAGGTCCTCCCACGTGGTTCCGAGCAGCTGCCCGGAGAGTGCCTGATCCACCCCTCGGTACAGTTCCACCCCGATTTTCTCGCCGTCTATGAACCCACCGGGAAGATGCTGTCCGCGAGCGGGCTCCTGACAGACCTCTTACAGATGGGAATTTATTGGAGTCCAAACATCACCGGGGGCGGGGAGTGGGGGCTCAACGCGGTTGAGACTCACCAATTCGATGATCCCCGTTCCTGGTATGCCCGGGAAACCCGGGCTAACCTGTTCAAGCAGCTGGGATTCATTGGGTATGACCGGATGGGGCATTTCGGGTTGTACTATGCCTGGGGACGGCTGCCAGACTATGGAGCGGGTGCTCTGTTGAATGTTCCTGAGAACAACGCCAATGTAGATATGCGCGCCATCCATCTCAGTTCTCAAATGGTCCAGCAGATCGCGACCTATGTCCTTCATTCGGGGGATGCCGCTTTCCTGAAAGCCAAGCGCTCACGCTGGGTTTCGACTGATGGAGCGGAACCACAACCAATCAACGGCGCGAAGGGCACGGCACAGGATTTCGTGCTATCCGCCGGCGATGTCCGTCTGGATGGCAAGAAGCCCACTGAGGTTTTCACCCTGGGACAGATCTTTGTGGCCTCTGCTCCCTTCAAAACCGTTTCTTTGCGCCTTGGTTTGGATGGCAAAGAACCAGGAAAGGGTACGATGACACTCCGCAAGGGATTCCGTGGTGACAAGATCGCGGAGCAAGAGTTCACTCTTCAGCCTGGGGAGAGCGATAAGCTCATGAGTCTGTCTCTCGATTCCGGGCAACCCGCGGGAGAATACCATGTGGAGATTCTGGATCATCGCAGCCTGGAGGGACGTTATTTCGGTCCGGGCATCTTCTGGCTGACTGACTGTGAGTCGGAGGATGAGCAGGGTGGAGCGACCACCGGCCCCCTTGCGGAACCCACCAATTATGACCGCTTGAAACTGTTGTTCGATTACACCTACCACTACACCGGCCCGGAACGTGAAAACCTGTCCTACCACCAGAATGATCCCGAATACAACATCCCCAACCACAAGTCAGGCCGTAACGCGGTCGGAACCACCAACACCTACTGGGAGTGCCCGGGTGGCGGTTACGAATCCATGACTGGGCTGTGGTACAACGCGGCCTGCTCCAGCATGGGTGAGATAGCCGAATTACTCGGCCACGACCAGGAAGCCAGCCATTACCGTGAACTCCGGAAGACCGCCGACCAGACCTATGATGCCCGTTATTGGCGTTCATTCGATGAAAATGGCAAGACCTTCTCGCGTTATCTGGGCTGCATCGATTGGGATGGTGTCACCCACGATTATGGCTTCACCTATTACAACCTGGAGGCCGCTTACCGGTGTATCTCCTCACGGGACAAGGTTCTCCAGATCCTCTGGTGGCTGGATCGTGGTTTTTACAGTCCTGATGGAGGTAAGACCTGGAAGGAGCACATTTACTCGATCTGGGACATCGCCCCACCCTTTAACACGATCGAGAATGTGACCTGGATGAATGTCACGGGCACTCTCCCCTTCCTGGAGGTCCTCACGAATGGTGGTACCCGGCTGAATATCTCCGGGCTGGATCTGGTGCTCCGCGCCAGGCATCTCTCGGTGGATAACATGCACGAGCGCAACACCCGCATTCTGGGGCGTTTGGCCAGCCCGGACCGTCTGACCGGCGGACGGGATTTCGATGACCCCGGGGGGCGTGGACGCTGGCACTTTGGCGCACCCTTTAATGACCGTGCGGATATCGAGGGGTTCCGTGAGATCTTCCCCCCCAATGGAGTTCTCGCCTCTTTCCAGCCCTTGGCATACCTGGGAATTGAACCATCCGCGAAGGGGCTGTGGTTGCAGCCGGGTGTCCCCTCGGAGCTGGAAGACTACGCCTTCGATGGACTGGCTTACCACGGTGCAATGTTCGATTTCAAAGTCTCCGCTGAACGGAGTTTGATAACGATCCAGACCTGCACAGCTGAGAGTGAGGGGGGATACTGTTTCTCCCCCGCGTCACGATTCAACAAGGTGGGTGTCCAGGCTCATATCACGCCGTACCTGGTCCGGCATGATGCTCAGATCAGCCTTTCCCTGGATGAAGAAGTGGATGGCGGGTGGAAAGAGATCGCGGTCAACTGGTACAACCATGTCCGGGATGGCCAATGGGTGTGGGTACGTGCGGATCAGTGGCTCGAGGGTGGTAAGCAATACCGTCTTCGTGTCCATGATATCTCCACTCCCGAGGGAGAAACCCTGAGCATTATGGAAGATCTCCATGGCGTTTCCCCGGTCCAGCTCAGTGCGGAGAGTATCCGTCTGACCATTCATGAGAGGTACAATCCGAAAGAGAAAGTCTTCGTCCTCACCAACGGCGGAGATGACAACCTTACCATTGGAAAATCTCCCGCTGGAACGCTAGAGTGTCTTCTTGAACCCGGTCAGCGGATGCTGCTGAGTCAAAGATAAGGGGCAATCCTCCTTGCCTCTGGCACCTGATTGAGATAGAAAGTAACCGTGTGGCCGCTCTCGCGGGAATAACGGACAATGCTGGAACGAGTTCCTTTTCTCGTTCCAGCGATAATTCTGTTGTTAGCCGGTGGCAAGGCAACGATGCTTCATGGTTCACTTACCATTTAGTGCCGCCGCCCCCGGTGGGCGACGAAAAAACGCCGTAGGATTCTCGTTCCAGCACAAGGAGTCCACTCATGGACATTAGAATGGTGTTTACCATTTCACTCTTGATTTCATTTCCGCTTGTGCCGTCATGGGCACAGGAGCCAACCTCACAGTCTGGACCAGCCAAGTGGGAGGAAGACATCAAGGCCTTCGAGGAGAGTGACCAGCAGCAGGCTCCAGAGCCAGGTGGTATTCTGTTCGTGGGGAGTTCCTCTATCCGGATGTGGGAAACCCTTGCGCGGGATTTCCCCCAAGTGCCCATCATCCGGCGTGGATTCGGTGGCTGTGAGATGGCGGATGTCCTCTTCTACGCGGACAGGATTATACACCCCTATAAACCCCGTCTGGTTTTTATCTATGCGGGAGACAACGATCTGGCGAATAAGAAAACCCCGGATCAAGTCATCAATGATCTCAATCTACTGGTGAAAAAAATTCACGAGGCGCTCCCGGAAACACGGGTGGTCTATATCGCAATTAAACCCAGTCCCGCGCGCTCGAGACTTATCGATAAGGCTCGTGAGGTCAACGAAGGTGCGAAGAAACTCGCCGCGCAAGATGAGAAGTTCACCTTCGCCGACATCTTTACCCCCATGCTTGGAGCGGATGGGATGCCCCGCAAGGAGCTCTTCTTGGAGGATATGCTGCACCTTAACCGGCAGGGGTATGACCTGTGGCGGGAGATACTGACACCGTTGATGAAATGAGGTTGGATTACAGCCGTGGAGCCGCTTCCGCGGGAATGACGATTTCCAAGGGATTTCGCTTATTCTGTCATTCCCGCGAAGGC
>CAYRBI010000126.1:0-17776 GCA_964422415.1 uncultured bacterium
ACTCCACCTCGGCCCAGTTCCCACGCCAAATCGGCAAGGTGGCGGCGGAGAAACTGTATGAACACCTCGAGGGCAAGCAGATTCCTCCCGAAGTGGTCATCCCGGTTGAACTGGTGACCAAAGAAAACGCTGACACCTTCAACCAGAACAAGTAAGGCAGGATATAGACACGGCGCGAGGAGGGATTCACGCGCCAGCTGACAGCTGACAGCTGATGATTAACGCCGGAACGAGAATCCTTTCTCGTTCCAGCGTAAAGAGAGGGCGAATGGTGAAACAGTTCAAGCAGATGATCCCACTGCTAGTAGCGGTGGTGGCGCTCCTTCTCATCTTCCGGATCTGGGTGCCCAGTTTTCTCAGGTTGGAGAACCTGATCGATCTGACCCAACAGATTTCAGTCAATGCCATCCTAGCCTTCGGGATGACCTTCGCCATTCTCATTGGAGGTATTGATCTCTCGGTGGGTGCGGTGGTGGCCTTGGTGGGTACCATCACGGTCTACATCCTCGCCACCTATTCAGGCGGGAGCGAGAGCCTGATGTGGCTCCTCCTGGCGGTATCGATGGGTTTGGGAGCTTCGCTGTTGCTGGGAGCTTTCAATGGCCTTTGCGCCGCTAAGACCGGGATCCCGCCCTTCATCATCACCCTGGCGACGATGCTCATCGCCCGTGGCTGCGCGTTACGCTTCAACGAGGGCCGTCCGATGCATGTGCCCGAGTCACAGGAGCTTTTTCTTGCCCTCGGGAATGGACGTCTCTTTGGGATTCTACCGGTACCGGTGGTAATCATGGTGGGGGTTTTCATAGTGTGCGCAGTAGTCCTCCACTGGTCACTATTTGGCAGACACCTTTACGCCATCGGCGGGAACCGTCAGGCCGCCTGGCTGAGTGGCCTTCCGGTGGTCTGGCGCGAAACCATCGTGTATGCGGTCTGCGCTTTACTGGCGGGAGTGGCGGGACTCATTCAAGCGGCGCAGTTGTATTCGGCGGAACCCGGTTCAGGTGAGGGTTTCGAGCTCAACGCCATCGCGGCGGTAGTAGTCGGCGGAACCAGCTTCAGCGGTGGTGTCGGGACGATGCATGGTACCCTCATCGGAGCCGTCATCATCGGCATCCTCAACAAGGGTCTCAATCAAGCAGGAGTCCACTTCTCGCTCCAGTCGGTCGCTAAGGGATTGGTCATCCTGTTGGCGGTGTATATGGATGTGTACCGGAGGAGTAAGAGGAGTTAGCAGTCTGTTAAAAAAAGGGGAATTCATCTTCATTCTTTGTAGGTGCCGGAAAACCGGCCTAGAGGACCTGTTGCGAAAAGAGAACATCTGACCTGAATATCTGTTGTTAGCCGGGTGGCAAGGCAACGTAATGGCATCATTCGTAGAGACTACCATGCCGCCGCCCCCGGAAGGTGGTAGTTGATATCTCAAACCCGCTGCATTCCGGGGGCGGCGGCATTTAATCTATATGAATGGTGAAGTTACATTGCCTTGCCGCCCGGCTAACAACAGATGCAACGCTGGAATGACTCCTTTCCCGCTCCAGCAATGTGGAGAGAGGGTAAAAAGACACATTAAAGTGTGAACTCCCAACCACTCCCCCCTTCTTTTCAGAGAAGGGGTGGGATTTACGTCAGCCTCACCCTGGGATCAATCAGGCTATAGAGAATATCAGTCAGCAGATTCACAACAATAAAAATCACCGCCGAGAGAAGGACAGTCCCTTCCAGGAGGAAGGGATCGGAGCGGATGACCGCATCGAAACCGAGCTTACCAATCCCTGGCCAGGCGAAGATCACCTCGATGAAGAAAGCCCCCGCCAGGAGTTCTGCCAGTGAGCCGCTGATGGCGGTGAGGACCGGATTAAGCGCATTCTTGAAGGCATGTTTAGCCAGTACCGAGGCGCGCGAGAGCCCCTTGGCGCGGGCAGTGGTGATGTAGGGGCTACGCAGGGTTTCGATCATCGAGGCACGCATGAGACGGGTAATGACCGCCATGGGACGTGTCGCCAGCGCGGTGGAGGGAAGCACCAGCGCCGCCCAACTCCGGTCGATATACCCCGTAACCGGGAACCATCCCAATACCACCCCGAAGAGGAGCTGCAAAAACACCGCCAGGGCGAAGATCGGAAAACTGATTCCTACCAGCGCGAAGAGCGAGGCAAATCCATCCTGCCAGCGGGCATGGTAAAGCGCCGAGAGAACACCCAGCACAATCCCCACGAGCACCGCCATGGACAGCGCGGTGACCGCCAACAGAGCAGTCGCTGGAAAACGCTTGACCAGTTCTTCCGAGACATCATAGTTATAGGCCAGCGATTTCCCCAGATCCCCCTGAACAGCTCCACAGACAAAATTGAGATAGCGTTTCCAGTGCGGGTCATTGAAACCATATTTTTCGCGGATCGCCTCCAGGGAGGCCTGGTCACTACGCTGCCCCTGCAGGAGTCGCTCCGGATCGGTGGTGCCCTCCACCAGGGTGTAGGTGAGCAAGGTCACTCCAAAGAGAATCGGGATGGCCGCCAAGACGCGCCGGAGGATATAACTGGGAAGATTGTTGCGCATGGACTGGTGTTCCTTATTTCATACCCTGGCTAAGGGTGGTGGCTTGGGTGTCATGGTAGAAGACCAGCCACAGAATCAAAGAGAGGACCGCGACTCCTGAGGCAGCGGCGAAAAGGCTTGGAATGCCCACCCATCCCGCGAGCAAGCCGGAGATGGTCAGTCCCAACAACCGGGCGGTGTAGAAGGTCAGGACCGTCGTCAAGGTCTGAGCCGAGGAACGGATCCGGTCACCAGCCAGCTGGTTTACCAACAATGTGGTGACCACATGCTGGGTTCCAAAAGTCAGACAGTGCAGGAATTGGATCCCAGCCAACACAGTCCAACAACCAGCATAGGCGGTCACCATCAGACGGATTATCAGGGCGGTCAGGCAAAGTGCCATAAGGTTCCTAGCTCCCCAGCGCGCCATCCAACGCTGGGAGTAGAAAATCGTAGCCACCTCCGAAAGGGGTCCCAGTGAAAGGAACAATCCGATCCAAGCCACCGGCACACCCATCTCCTCGAAGTAAACTGTCTGGTATCCATCCAAAGCGGAGGCAGCAAACCGCGCAAGAAATACACACAGAAGGAGGATCACAAAGGTCCGGTTCTTCAATAACTGGAAGACGCCCAGATTGAGGGACACATGCCGTTCGGGAGGAACCGGTGGAAAGGTGATGAGAAGTAGCAGAGCCAGGACCGCATACCCAGCGAAGACAAGTCCTGGAATGGTCCAGTGGACCGGTTCTCCAGGCGGGATCCTCCAAACCAAGGGCAACACGAGAGAGGGGACGATAAATCCGAGCGACCCCCAGATACGGACATGACCATAGTCTCCACCATGACGATAAAGCGCACGCAGAATCAGGCTGTCCTGGATGGGGATAACCGGATGATAAAAGAGCGCAATACAAAGGCACACCAACAGACAGGGGATGAAGCCACCCCCTCCCACCAGCAGCAAGTGAGCCGCTGGCCCTAGAATCAAGAGCAACCCCAACACCCGCCGTGGGTCACGGCTGGCATCGGCCACCAAACCCCAGGTCGGCGCGGAGAACATCGCCGCCAAGGGGATAAGGGCCTGGAACAGCCCTATCTCCCGGTAACTGAAGCCCTGTCCTCTCAGATAGATCTGAATGTAATTGAAATGAACCCCCAGTCCGCCAAACATGGCCAGGAGATACAGAGACATCCAGAACCGGTGAGTTGATGGAACCGTGTGGTGAGGTTCTATGCCCACGCGAGAAAGATGGGTTGAGTCCAGGCACGGCGGCCCATATCACCCCAAACCTCAAAGCGGATATAGGAGGGACGTGCATCACCCGGCAGTTTTTCCAAATCAAATTCCCAGGCCCGGCCGGGGTACTGCCCCAATTCCACACCCCAATCGATGACCGGAACACAGAGGCTCCCATTGGAGGAGACGATCCGGATCTTAGTTCCCTCGGTGCGGAGCAGGCTGAACTCGACTCCGGTGGAGGAGTAAAAACGTCCGGTCTTAAGGCCTTTCACAATCTCTGTTTCCGTCCGGGAACTACTTTGGACCCGGTTCCAACCGGAGGCCAGATCCACATCCATGTGAGTATCATCATTGGCATAACCCCACGCCCGGAAACCCTTCGAGAGCAGTAGATCCCAACGGTCGGTGGCGTAACAGCTCCCCTCCTGACGGCGGACAATGCCATTGAAGATCTCAATGCCATCATAGACCTGGGGCAGGGCCTCGATCTGAGCCTGGGGCCAGTGGCCGAAAGTCATATCCCAGTTGGGGTGGTTGAGCACACAAATTCCACCCATCCCGGCGGCGGCCTGAACCACCCGGCTCCGGTCGGGGGAGGGTTCCACGGCTTGAGTAATCCCGGCATGGAGGACATGGGGACCCTTATCGGTAATCTCGTTTCCGGTCAGGACGGTGAAGCCATCGGGAATCCCCTCAGGCCGTGGGGTGATCTTGTCGTGGTCACTGATGCAGAGCCAGTCATAGCCCCGGGAGGCATACTCCTCGACCAGCGAGAGGGGGGTGCGGTTCCCATCACTTTGGGTAGAATGGGTGTGCAGGTTGCCCCTCAACCAGAGACCATTGGTCCCTTCATAAGGGGATTCGATACGGATTGTCATGAATGCTTCTTGCCTTTCTGCGGTTTCCAAAATGCCGTGGCATTCGCTCCAAAGCGGGTGTGGGGCATGGGGGTGGCCAGCCTGTTGGCCACCTCGGAGGAGATGGGCGGCGTCACCCAGAAGGTTGCTGCGGATCGTTCTCCAGAGCAAGCCCCTTGCAGATCTCAAGTTATCTTAAACAAAAGACGAGGATCGCTTGTAAAAATAATGGTAAGGGGGTAGTTTTCCTTACTTGCTATAAGTTTTTCTTACCGGGAAGTCGATTGGTAGGCTTGACAATCTGTGTATTTTCTGTAAATAAACCATTCTGGAGGTCTATTTTACACTATAAGAAAGGAGGGTGAGCAATTGAGAAGGGGCTTCCATGGGCTCGAGCCCTTTTCAGCATGAAAACTGCACTCCCAAAGGAGAGAAAAGATGCGATTCAGTGTATTGCTGGTTCTGTTGTGTCTTCTTTTTGGAGAAGTGGGTTTCGCTCAATCAACGAATCTTGAAACAGCTGGTGTGACAGCTCTATCGTAAAACTTCGATGTATGGCCTGACTTCCTTGCCTGGGGTAACAACCACCGGCACGGTTTAGGTATCGCGGCGATTGGAAAGAATCCTCAGAATGGACTGGATGAATTCGTGGTGCTGGGAACCGAGAACATCACCGTGAATACGAATTCTGGTTCTTGTGGTTGGAAGCATGTGGTCATCAACAAAAATGGAATCGTCAACTCTTTCGGGGGGTTCATTGGTGACAATGGCACCACCGATGTCACTCATCCCTACGCACACAACAAGGAATACCGGTTTCAAGCGGATTCCTGCATTCGTGGAAACCGGCAGACCGGAGAGTATGTCCTGGGTGTGTGCCTCTTTCAGGTCGATGTGTATAAAAACATCCTCTCCGCCAGCGGGGTAACCCTGCCAGCAGCCTTCAACTATTGGAGAAACGAATCTCCCGTTAACACAGCGGGTGGTAACAACCAACAACGCGCCACCTTCCAACGCTTCGCCCGGAATGGAACCCCAGTCAGCATTCCTTGCGCGGGACGTAATATCCCCGCCGGGGATGAAATGGGAGGAAGCGATCCTGACTGGGTCGGCGGCGTTGTCCAGAAACCGGCCGGATGCGGGATTCTTTCCGATGGCAACACATTCTATGGAATGTGCACCCGGTCAAGCAACCAAATCACTGGCAGTGCTGGTTCCAATGAGATCAAGGTCTTCATTGACCCCAATCGGGCAGCCGTGGATGGAACCTCAAATCCCAACTATGGAACTGGGAACGATGATGTGACCGTGTTTTCCATCACAAACCCAGCAGCGAGCAGCTTTGTGAAGAGCACCACAGCCGCCTTCCAGACCCGGAAGCAGCCACAACATTATTATGGCCCGACAGCGCCCGGATTCCTTTCACCGAAATCAGAGGCGCCGCAGGGTGGCGGGTCCGATTACATCAATGGCTGGTTTGCTCTCTATCAAGATGAGATGATCGCGGTGTACAACAATGCGGGCTCCTTGATCGCCTACGCTACAAACACCAATGCCGATAACAATCCCAATGGGAATTGTTTCAAACTCCCCGAAAACATCGTCAATGCTGGCGATCCATTCCGCGGGAGCTGGTTTGACCGTGATCAGGATGTGGCGGTTGGCGGTAACCGGATTGCACGGCTCACCTATGTCTTTGATAGCAGCCTTTCGCCTGGTGGTAAGGCCATTACGGGAGTTGTCCGCCGCATGGTCATGCTCTGGAAAGTGGATCCCACCGCTGGGAAAGTGACTCCGTTTCCCGGAATCCTCCCTGACGATGATTTCAACGGGGGCACCGGACCGAATGCCAATCCTGGTAACAATGATATCTACCGCACCAGCGCGGCCATTGATGTGGATGAGGATGGTTCCTTTGTCGTCGCCTGGCGCACCGCTGAAAACAACGCCGTGGTCTGCCGGGTCTACGATGCCAATGGCAATCCTTTGACAAGCAGCTTCTATGTCAGCTCACTGGAGGATCCAACCACTGACGATTCAGCCAACCTCGCCAGCCAAGATGGCAGTAAGTTGGAGGTGGCCAAGAGCGGAAACACCATCTGCGTCGTATGGACCACCGACAATGGTGTGACCGAATTCACCACAGTGGATTGTTATGGCGCTGAGAAGGCTCTGGCGGCCACCCAGGTGGCGCGGTTGTTCCAGACCACCAATAACCCAACCCATGTTAAAGACTGGGATTTGTTTGAATAATCCGATCTCCATGGACAGGATCTGGGGGCGCGGGAAACCGCGCCCCCTTTTTGTGTTATTCCTAATTTGGGCCATCCTTCCAAGCATAGCCGCAGCTCTTCCGGGAGGAGAGATCCTCGCGTGTGACCGCCTCGGTGAGATCACCCAGAGCGAGATAGCCCTCTTCAAACACTCACAAGAACACGGTGGTGTCCCCCAGAAGCAAGCCTTGGTTCCTTCCCCGGAAGACCTTGAAACCTTTTCCACCCTTCGCATTTTGGCGGCCTCGGCGGAGACAGATCCGGCCGGTCTCCTAGAGACCCCCCTGGCCCGTTGGGGTCTGTGGCGGCTGTGTACAGGCGAAGCCTACTCCCGCTACATGGAGGAGATCTTCACACCCGGTCAGAACCCCTCACCCGAGGAGATTGAGAAGTATTACCAAGACCACCAGAAGGATTTCGAGGAGAAGGGGCATATCCGCTTCCGGAGCATTTTCCTGGATACAACCCGTTGCACGGATACCGCTTGCCATACAGGCCTGGAGAAGAAGGCGGGCCAGATTCTGGCTGCCCTGGTGAGTGGGGCATCAGCGCCAACAACGGTTCCTTTGGATCTTTTTCTCAAGGTGGCTTCGGAATTCACCAGCCAGCCCACCAGCGCCTTCGAGGTACGTGGCCCATTCCCTTTAGGCCAGATCAGCCCCGTTCTTGAGAAGGCCGCACTGAGCCTGGAACCCGGTCAGGTGGGCCCCGTGATTCCCACCAAGCATGGTTTTCAGATCCTCCGTCTGGAGTCCAAGGCAGTGCCCGGAGTACATCCCCTGGAGGAGGTCCGTGCCCGTATCCGCCAGACCTTGCGGGTCCACGAAACTCAAACCCGCCGTAAGGAATTCATCGACCGGATGCTTGATTCCGGCAAACTCGCGGTCAGTGAAGAGGGACTCACGGCCTTAATAAAATCGGCCACCCAACCGCAAGAGACGGCCCCGGTTCTACTCTCATCCGCATTCAAAGGTGGGCTCACGGTGGGCCGATACCTGGATTACATGATGGCCATGAGCATGACTTTACGTCCCCCGGGCGATCCTGATGAAAAGGTAAAAGCCTTTCACCGGGATACCATTCAACGGTTTTTATTGGTTCCGGACCTTACTTTCCAGGAGGCGCAAGCCGCTGGGTTAACCTCCGATACGACTTTCCAGGAGCGCATCAAGGTGGGGAGAATCCTCTTCCTGGGCAACCTCTTCCTCAATCATTTGGTGGCGGCCCGTCTGGAAAAGCAACCTCAGATCACCCCAGAGGAGATCAAGGCCTACTATGACTCTCATCCGAGCGAATTCATGTCTCCGGAAGAATACCGGCTATGTGAGATTGCGGCGCACCCCAACAGCGCCACCTCCCCATCCACGCTCGAGTTCGCTTACCGCGAGGCTGAACAGAAGGTCTTGAAGGCAATGGCCGAAATTCAGGAGGGAACCCCCGAAGAACAAATCATCCAACAGATGTCACAGGGGACTGAAGCAGCGCCGGGGGGGGTAACCGGCTGGTTGCTATCGGGAACACGCTACCCACTAGAGATCTGGAAGGCTCTCTCGGGAACACCCACAGGGGCTTGGTGCGGCCAGGTTTTCCGTTTCGGGAGCCTGGTGGTGGGTTTGAAAGTGGAGGATCGAAAGGCCTCACAGGGGCGTCCAATCGAGGAGTGTACCCTTGAGATACACGAAAAGATTCATAATCAACGCCGTACAGCACAAGAGGAACAACTGAAGCAGGAGATCCGGAAGACATCAGGGTTAACCAGACACTAAGAGCTGATTCCAGGGCTTCCAGGACGAGTGTTTCTAGTGGATTCCGCCAAATGATTCCATCGCAGTTGTTTCGCTCAAGCGTTTTCTATACACTCTCTTGCCCCCTGAAACGACAGTGGGCCCCATCTAGATAGAGAAAAAATGACAACCAATCTGAAGAATGCAATCAATGTCCACCGTCAAAAAGCCGAATGGGAAGAAATCATTCCCTTGGCGCGCGAGATCCTCTCGAAGGATCCGGGCGACTTGGCGGCTTTGAGAAGCTTGGCGGACGCTTATGAAAAAACCGACCAACAACCAAAAGCAGCCGAGACTTGGAGATTGCTGGTCGACCGTCACCACGAAATCACACCCTTCGCGCGAAAACTCGGACTCGCGCTCAAGAGCCAAGGCGATAACGCCGCACGCGGATACCTCGAACAGGCCTTGATCTCCGCCATCGACCGCAAACATCTCGCGGAGGTCGAGGAGATCTGGCTCGAACTTGTCGAGCTGGGATCAGCCCGAGCCTCCTTCTTCGTGGACTTTGCGCAACGTCTGGCAGGACGGCGGGAGAAGGAACGGGCAGGCGAGTTGCTCCTGATTTTCATGGAATCCGCCAAGCTTGGCTCTGAAGACCGCCTACGCTGCCTACGTTGTATTGTCGAGTTCCTGCCTGAACGCCAAACCAGCTTCCGTGACACCATTCTCAAGGCCTACCAGGAGGTCTACTCCGACCGTCCCGATCTGCCCAAGCTGGTGGACCTAGCCCATATCGCCACCTCGGAATCGGTGTTGGAATCCATGATCGAGCTGGACCGCTTCCTCAAGTTTGGAGAGGGGCAGTTCTTTTATCACTCCGGTTGGGGGGCAGGAAAAATCCGCCGGATCGATCCAGGGCAGCAACGGGTCTTTGTTGATTTCGCCAAGAAGAAGGATCACCTCCTTACCTTGGAGATGGCCGATAAGTCACTGACTCCCATCCCGGCCCATGATCTCCGGGCACTGTTGTTGGAGAACGAGGACAAGGTCCGCCAGATGGCCGAGGAATGCCCCGTGGATCTGGTCAAGTCCGCCCTCATCTCGATGGGAGGAAAGGCTAATGCCAAAGAGGTGAAAGATGCCCTGCTCGAACGGCCTGTCCCCGAGGCGGGATGGTCGAAGTGGTGGACATCCGTCAGCAAGAAGCTGAAGGATGACCATTATATCGAGGTCACTGGTGGGGCCTTGAAAACCTTTACCCTTCGGGAGGCGCCCGAGGGGCCTGACGAGGAATATGCACGCCGTTTCCGCGAGTGCCGGACTCTCCGTGGCCGCCTTGATATTCTCTCAGATTACCGGAGCCACCGCCGTAGCGAATGCCAGCCCGCCATCCTCTCCCAGATGGTGACAGACCTGATTTCCAAGGCTTCACAAACACACTCCGATAGCGAGGCGATCGAGGCGGTATTTGTCGCCGATGAACTCTCATCCCAAGTCAAGGTGAACCGCACTCATCTCGACCAGATCATCACTCCGGTCCTAGCGGATCTCGACCGCGCGGTCAATGCCCTGGAGGGGATGCGCAGCGTCTCTCTGCAATCCCGCTGGTTCACGATGATGGAAGAAGCTCTGCGTGAACAGCTGGCGGATGCTTATGAGCGCCTGCTTTTCGATGGTCCCGATTCCATCCGTGATCTCGTGGCCGAACATGTGGCCCGGAGCCATGAGGAGGGAGTTCTTGAGAACCTCTTCCGGAAGGTTCGTCCCATATTCCGCGATGCCTCGGGATTGTTTATCTGGTTTGCGCGCAGGTTACTAGCAAGCCCTGAAGCGGCGGAGCAGGCCGGGATCACACGTCCATCCCTGATCGAGCATCTGGTGGGACTTCATGAAGTTCTCGGTTACCGCTCCAAGACCACCAAAAAGGACGCCTCGCAGGAACTCCGCGCACAGATGTCCGATATCCGTCAAACCTTCAAACGCTCGGGATTCAAACGCCTGCGCGAGATCATGACTGAAACCGATATCACCACCGCGCGGCAACTGATGAAGACCACCGAAGGCGCGGTCGGTATCGAAGACCGGATCCGCAAAGAGATCACCGGATACCTGAGCGTCCACTTCCACGATCAACTGACCGCCACCTCCGAGAACGCACCCCCGGGTCCAGCCGCCCCGCTTCCAACACGGCTGCTGTGCCTGGAGGAAAACCTGGAGGCCAAACACGCTCAGCTCAAACAACTCAAGGAAATCGACATTCCCAAGAACTCCAAGGAGATCGATGCAGCCCGCCAACTGGGCGATCTGCGTGAGAACGCCGAGTACCACGCCGCTAAGGAACGGCAGGGGGTGCTGCTGTCGCTGGTCAATACTCTGCAAGAGGAGCTCGGACGCGCCACCTCGGTCCGTGAAGAGGAGTTCACGAAAGATACCGCCCTCTTTGGATCGAGACTCCGCGTCCGGATCGGCGATTCGGAACGGACCATTATTCTCCTGGGGCCCTGGGAGTCGAATCCCGACCAGGACATCCTCTCCTACGAAAGCCCCCTGGGGCAGGCTCTCTGGGGACACCGCGCTGGAGACACCTTTGATTTCACGAGTGGTGGAAATCCCACGCCGGTGGAGATCCTCTCAGTGGAATCGTGGAATCCATCTACGACAGTTAATGAGACATAGGGGCTAAATTCATGAATAATCGTGAAAGGGTACTGGCATCTCTGGAACACCGTCAACCAGATCAGACACCCTACCACATTGCATTCACCCAGGCCGCTCATGACCGGATGGTGAATTACTACGGAGATCCTCACTTCCTCCGGAGATTGGGAAACTGTTTTGAGATCCACCGGACCATCTCCAAGGATCGCTGGATCGAGGTCTTCCGGGGAATTTGGCGGGATCCCTTCGGAGTGCGCTGGGACCGCACGGTCGACAAAGACATCGGCACGGTGTGTAACCAGATTGTCACGGAAGCTAACCTCGATGAGGTTGTTTTTCCCGAAGTAGAGGATCTCCGGAATTGGGAGGAGCTTCCACCGCTTTCGGAAGATCCCGGTGAGAAGTTCACCGTGGTGAATCTTGGATTCAGCCTGTTCGAACGGGCCTGGTCATTGTACGGGATGGAGAATCTGCTGGTGGCGATGGCCTGTAATCCCGCATTCGTCCACCGCTTCCTAGATAAAATTCTCCAGTTCAACTTGGCGGTCATCGAAAAGGTGAACCAGTACCGGATCGACGCAATCATGTTTGGAGATGATTGGGGAACCCAAAAGGGGATCCTCATGGGACCGCGTTTGTGGCGTGAGTTCATCAAGCCACGTGTCTCCGAGATGTATCGCGCGGTCCATGCCAGCGGAAAGTATGTGTTCATCCATAGCTGCGGGAAGGTCGAGGATCTATTCCCGGAACTGATCGAGATCGGGGTGAATGTCTTCAATCCCTTTCAACCCGAGGTGCTGGATGTCTTCGCCGCTAAACGGCAGTATGGAGATCGCCTCTCCTTTTTCGGAGGAATCAGCACACAAAGGACACTTCCCTATGGAAGCATCACCCAGGTTGAGGATGAGGTGAAACGGCTGATCAGTGAAGTTGGCAAGAATGGCGGCTATTTCGTGGCACCGGCGCATGACACCCCGGCCGATGCGAAACCCGAGAACATCGCCGCGATGATTTCAGTTTTACAAAATCAGTAAACATTCAAGGAATATCTCAGCTGGCCACAAATGGATTTCCCCAAGCGGGTTCCGAAACCCTACAAGATTGAAAGGCTGGAGGCACAAAAACCAATGATCGCATTCATGTTCCCCGGTCAGGGAAGCCAAGGTGTAGGGATGGGGAAGGAGTGGACCGAGGGCAATGCAGTGGCCGCAAGTTATTTCGAGCGGGCCAACAAGGCCTTGGGACGCGACCTGCGGAGCATTTGCTTTGCGGGTCCCGAGACCGAGCTCACCGATACCCACAACACCCAGGTGGCGATCTACACGGTCAGCTGCATTGCGGCACGGTTGTTGTCCGGCCAAGGCCTGGTTCCAGACTATGTCCTGGGGCATAGCATCGGGGAGTATGCCGCTCTGTACTTCGCGCGGGTGTATGACTTCGAGACCGGATTGTTGTTGGTCCAGAAGCGCGCGGATGTTATGGCCGCCGCCGCCGCAAAAAATCCTGGTAGCATGGCTGCGGTGATCCGCCTCGATCCCGCCATGGTGGAACAGACCTGCCGCGAGGTCAGCGAGGCCGGAGGTGCTCCACTTTCAGTGGCGGGCTTCAACTCCCCTGAACAGACTGTCATCAGCGGAACCACCGAAATGGTCCAGAAGGCCACCGAGGTTCTCAAATCCAAGGGCGCCAAACGGGTTGTAACCCTCAATGTCTCGGGTGCCTTCCATTCAGGTTTGATGAAGGAGGCACAGGCCGAATTTAGCAAGGCTGTCGCGGAGACTCCTTTCAACAAGCCATCCACCCTCTTTGTTTCGAATCACGATGGATGTCCAGTGACAGACGTGGTTTCCCTGCGGGAGCATCTCCCCAAGCAGCTCACCTCGCCAGTACGCTGGACCGCGAGTCTGGACTTTTTAAAAAAGCAGGGGTGTCAAGCTTATGTTGAGGTGGGTGTGGGAACTGTGTTGAGTGGTTTGCTCACTAAGTTCGATCCCGATGCTCCTTGCGCATCCCTCACCAACCTGGCCTCTTTCAACGAAACAGTGGCGAAGTTTAAACCCCTGCAATCTGGCATCCACATCAATCCGGGAGAACTGAAGTAGGCTGGGGCTAGCCCCACCGATGAGATTGATGTGCCTCCCCTTCCCCCCGGAGGAGAAGAGGGCTGGGGGGATGAGGTTGATGCGGTAGGGTGCGGCTAGCCCCACCGATGAGAAATGACGTGATTCCCTGGTGGGGTTAGCCCCATCCTACTGGTAAACAACCGCCCAGAAGTTATTCGGAGAAGCTACCCAATGAAATTCACCACACCCAAAACCTTGGGGGAGATTGCCGCCGCAACCGCCGCCCGCCTATCGAATGCCGGCCACGCCGATGTGGTGGTGACGGGCATCAACACCGCCGATGGCGCGGAGGAGGGAGACCTTGTCTGGGCGGAGTCCAAGGAGGCGGTCGAGGGATTAGCCCAGAGCCCCGCGCGAGCCGCGATCCTACCCCCCAAGGCCCAAGGAATCGAGTTCCCTGCCCTGCTGCATCCGCTCCCGAAGTTGGTCTTCGGAATGCTGCTCTCGGAGTTCATCCCCACTGACCTGGGAGATCCTTCCACCAGTGTGATCGATCCCACCGCGGTGATCGACTCACGTGCCATCATCGGCGGAGGGGTGAGGATCGGTCCACGCACTCAGGTGATGGCGGGAGCGGTGATCGGGGCGGGTTGTCAGATCGGGGCGGACTGCTCAATCGGCTACAACGCAGTGCTCAACTGGGGCACCCAACTGGCGGACCGGGTCATCATCCATAGTTGTTCGGTGCTGGGCACCGATGGATTCGGATATGTCCAAAAGCCGGTCGATGGCGACCCTACCACCTGGGAAAGCCTCAAGGTTCCCCACGCGGGGATTGTGGTGGTCGAGGAGGATGTTGAGATCGGGTCGAATGTGTGCATCGACCGTGGGCTGCTGCAGCCGACAGTCATCGGTAAGGGAACTAAAATCGATAATCTAGTGCAGATCGGACACAACTGCCGGATTGGAAGGCATAACATCCTGGTCGGTCAGGCCGGTTTCTCGGGCAGTATCACCACCGGCAAAAATGTCATCGCGGCGGGACAGGCCGGGATCGCGGATCATTCCAATATCGGCGACCGCGCGGTGCTCATGGCAGGGGTGAAACTAGCCGGAACAGTCCCAGCCGACAGCAAGATCATCGGCTACCCCCCTCTCGACCGGAGCGTCTTTTTCCGTTGGACCACCACGCTTCAGGACATCCTGTGGATTCCCAAGATCCTCAAGGCCGCCACTACCTCGAATACCTTCGAGGAATTCCGTCAGAAGCTCGCTGAGATGAAGGCCCCGGAGCGGTGGTTCAGATTGATGGGGGGGTAAGGAACACAGAACCTGAGTGGCTCTTATCTTTTCAATAAACGCTCGAATATCTGGCAGGTCCAATTCGTCCGGGTATACTGAAGTGGATGGATGTGTGATGGCTCATGACCACAAGACCACTAGTTTACATTGAAACCACAATCCCAAGTTTCTACTTCGAGACAAGACCGGAACCAGACATGGTTGCCCGGCGCAGATGGACTCGCTTGTGGTGGGACAAGTGTTCGGGCGAGTATGAGTTGGTGACCAGCACAGCCGTTCTTGAAGAGATCGAGAGGGGTTCGTTCCCCCAAAGAGATGAGGTTATCAAATTGATCTCTTCGGTCCCTTTTATCACTCTTGATGACGCAGTGGCGGAAATCGCGGAAACATACGTCCATCACCGAGTCATGCCGGAGGACCCTCGTGGAGATGCACTCCATCTCGCTTTGGCTTCTCACCACAAGTGCGACTTCCTCCTGACATGGAATTGCCGACATTTGGCGAATGCGAACAAGACTCAACACATACGACGAGTCAATGCCCTAATGGGTCTTCACTGCCCCACACTTGTAACCCCACTAGGACTACTCGGAGAGGAAGAAGAGGATGACTCATGAAAGATCCCTTGATCGATGAAATCCGCGCGGTACGCCACCAGATCTCCGAGGAGATGGGGCATGACTCCTATGCATTAGTCCGGCATTACATGGAACTGCAGGAGAGGCATAAGGATCGGATGGTGGATTTCTCTCATCGAGGAAGGAAATCCACCGAGGAGCACGGCGAGCCGCTCCAAGATGACAAGGTGGCATAGTGGATTCCCACTTTCGTGGGAATGACAGAATAGGGGTACCTCCAGGAAAATGTCATTCCCGCGAAGGCGGCTCCATGATTGAGACTTCACTCTAAAGAGGTATCATGAGCACTCTGTTTACAAACTGACACAAGGAGTGCCGTGATGCGTCCCCCTCTCTACCCCTTTTTTTTCACCCTCCTGTTTCTACAACCTTCATTCTCACAAACAGACACAAAACCTCTCACCCCCACCATCCATGACGCCGTCCAAATGCAGGACATCGCAGACATCGAACGGCATTTGGCGAAGGGGGTTTCCATTAATGAGAAAGACCGTTAACAGGATACTCCACTCCATGATGCCGCCAATGGCACTTCAGTGGAGGTGGTGAAGTTCCTCCTCTCCAAGGGGGCTGATGTCCACGCCAAAGATTCCTTCGGCCGTACCCCACTCTTCGATGCCATGCCACGCGGATCCACCGAGGTGATCTCTTTGTTGCTTGAAAATGGCGCGGATGTGAACGCGCGGGATCGGTTTGGACAGACTCCACTACACCACACGGTCATGGCACAGAAATCCCCCGGAGTGAAGGCCCTGCTAGAGGCAGGGGCAGATGTGAACAACAAGGACGACTATGGGAACACTCCCCTCTTTTCTATCCATGACGATAGGGGGATCGAGGTCCTCAAACTCCTTGTCGCGGCGGGAGCGGACATCAATGCCATAAACGAGGACGGAACAACGATTTTGGATATGTTCAGTGACCTCGATCCACAGTGCGCGGGAAACAAGATGAAAGTCGCTGATTACCTCAACGGAATCGGAGCGAAGCATGGTCAGCCCCAAAGGTCATCCCCTCCTCCTCTCCTTATAGATGAAGGCCCCGAAGAACCATCCACATCACCAGAAAAGCCTTCTACTATTCAAGAAGCCGCTCAGGCGGGTGATATCGCCTCCGTGAGCGCCTTTCTCAAAGCGGGTGTTCCGATTGACTCTACGGAGGATTACTCCGGCAGCACCGCTTTGCATGAAGCCGCCCTGTATGGCCAGACTGAAATGGTCCGCTTCCTCCTCTCCAAGGGAGCCAATCCCCAAGCCAAGGAAATCAGCCGGTTCGACACTACTGGCAAGACTCCACTGTTTTCCGCTGCGATGCATGCCCATCCAGAAGTCGTCCAGATACTCATCGACCATGGCGCGGATGCACGCGCCAAAACCAGCGAGGATAGGACCCCACTGCATTATGTGGCCGGGTACAACCGCAATCTTGTCTCGATAGTCATGGGATCAACCTTATCCGCAGATGATGAAGCCAGCCAAAAGAAACTTGAGGAACAAATAGAGTGGCTGCAGAGCGATCAGGGTATCCGGGATGCCTCGCAGGTCATCCAGATCCTCCTGGCTCATGGAGCGGAACTGAACGCCAAGGATGACAAGGGAGTGACACCACTCCAAATCGCTGCTGAGCATGGAGAGAAGGATATCGCCCGGTTGCTGCATAGCCTGGGCTCCGAGGTTTCCTTCCTGGATGTGGTCCGTATGGGAGACAAAGAGAAGGTCTCACAGATGCTTGATGCCAACCCCGCGTTGCTCCAGGAAAGAGGCGAATGGGGATTCACCCCTCTCCATGTAGCTCTTCATGCAAGGAATCGTGAGATGGCGGTGTTCCTGATCGAAAAGGGGGCGGATGTCAACGCCAAAGCGGCGGGAGATGCCACACCGCTTCATTGTGCTCTTTGGGAGGGTGCCAATGAGGCTATCCCCGATCTCATCAAGGCTGGTGCGGATGTCAATGCGAAGACCAAAGATGCCCATGATCCTTCTTTTCTTTGGACTCCACTCCAGATACTGGCAGCAGGAGGAAGCCATGTGCCTCCAGACATCGTCCAGTTGTTTCTGGAGGCAGGCGCGGAGTACACCATCTATGATGTAGCCATGCTTGGAGATGTGGGCCGTGTTAAGGAACTGATCACCAAAGATCCTTCTTTGGTGAATTCAAAGGCGAAATTTTATGGAACTCCCCTTTCCAGTGCGGCATCGGCTGGGCAAGCGAAGGTGGTGGAGGCGCTTCTCGTTGCTGGAGCCGATGTGAACCAATCTGATGGGGGTGGTAGCACAGCCCTGCAACAGGCGGTGTTTGAGGGGCACACCGAGGTGGTCAAGGTGCTGCTCAGCCACGGCGCCAAAACGGATGTGGCCGATCCCTTGACTGGCGGGACTCTCCTGGAGTTGGCCACCGAACGGGGATTCAAGGAGATTGCGGAGATGCTGCGGGAAGCGGAGGGGAAGGGGAAGTGAGCTATACACCTGAATCGAGATCATCTC
>CAYRBI010000127.1:0-3974 GCA_964422415.1 uncultured bacterium
CCATACACAGCGAAGGATTCGGTGAAAGCGTAACGGGTTCCATTCTGGTGGGCTACACTGGCGGCGAAGAGCGGAAAATGATGTTGGTTCTCGCGTCCGGGGAAAAGCTGACGCCAGATCAGATCGACTCCCGGGACATCCAGGTAGCGCAATTCACGCATGACATGCCCGAAGCCATGGATGACCGCGTTGATGGTCTCATCCTCGCCCCCCAAATGCCCCGCTGAAGCGATGCCATTGTTGCGGCACCAATCGCGCAGACCGCTAAAATAGCTGTCCCTGAACCGTGCGGTCCATAGGTCAAAGAAGCGGATACGCTGGAGCTGATCCTCAAGGGGCATTTCCATTCCTGGCTTGGCGAGAAGTGCTCCCAGCGCGGAGTAGACCGCCTCACCATAGGTTTGCTCCCACAGCGTCTCCATGCCCGGTGTCCAGGTCAGGCTTTTCCCCGGATCGGGTGGTGGCACGGCGGGTTCATCGGTGAAGACAAACTGGACTGTCTGGCCGAAAAGAGAACCGATGACGCCCTTGTAACCCTCATGCGTGAGTGAAACAAAACGCTGCACCGCCGCGGGATTCAGAAGATCTGGAACATTGGCCTGAGCCACCGTGTACAGGAACCCTTGTTCCCCCTCGCGTGGAGTCCAGGACTCTTCGGATTTGAATACACGATGACCCGGTTCCACCACGAGAGCGAAGGCCCCGGCAGGAACCTGATAGGAGCCTGTGGCCTGGGTGACCTGGTGTTGCTCCAGGCGCTGTAATTGTAGCTCCGGATGTCCCTCGACCACCTTGCCCAGTGCACGTCCCGAGGGCCAACCCCCTTCATCGTAGAGCCACCAACTCATGCCCAGCCGTCTGGCCTCCCCGGCTGCTACACGAACCCGGTCGAAGTATTCAGGAGTCAGGTAATCCGGGTCCATATGGCTGTTGGTGGATTGTGGACGGAATCCGTGCGGCATGGGCAACATGCACACGCTACGCGCATCATGTCCGGCCATATCTCGTAATTGCTCAAGGAGAACTCCCTCATCCAAGGGATCATTCCAAAGCCAGAAGTATCCCGGCCAGAATTGTGAGGGAGGCTCTGAAAACTGAGCGTGATCGAAGCTGGGAACCAGGGCCAGGTATCCAGGCGGTTGAGTGGGATTGGATGTTCCAGCGCAGACCGCGCATAGGAGTGATAATACCGCGCTTGTTGTCATCATCTGGCCTCCCGTTCATCCTGGAGAGTGGTCCACCCGGGTGCTGTTTCACCTCTACGATAGCGTTAGGATACCTCTTCTCTCAAGGAGGCGGATACCATGAAGATCGAAAAAAAAGTGCTGATCATCCTGGAGGTAGCCTGTATGTCAGCCCTCTTTTCTCCTTTAACTTCCAGCGCTCATCAAGCGGAGGTCCGTGACCTGAATGGCGCGCCCGCTATGTATATCGATGGAAAACCTTTCTTTACCACGATGATCATGGCTCCCTGGCAACTCTATGAATCCACTGAACAGGGACAAGTCAAACTGCGCGCTGAAGCCGAAACCGGGTATGAGTTGCATAGCACCTGTGATGAACTATCCCTGCGTGATTTCGAGAAGATGTGGACTGGACCGGGCCAATACAACTATGACCTGGTCGATGCCAAGCTGCGTGCGATCCAGCAATACCACCCCAAGGCCTTCATCTTTTTCAAACTCTATGTGCAGGCTCCCAGTTGGTGGGTACTGTCGCATCCGGAGGAGTGGGTTCATTACGCCTCGGGCTACGAGCCTGACCGCTCCAAGGGAGTGACTGTCAACAATGGGGCCAAGGAATCGACCTTTATTTCCTATGCATCGAAACCTTGGCGCGAGGATGCCAAGAAGATGCTGGTGGATTTTATCCACCACCTTGAGACCGTCCCTGGAGGCGACCGGGTGATTGGCATCAATGTCATGAATGGGCACTGCCAGGAGTGGCATTACTGGGGCACCATCTTCGGTTTGATGCCCGATACCGGTCCAGTCATGACAGGACACTTCCGGGAGTGGCTGAAGGCCAAATACCAGACTGATAAAACCCTGCAGGAGGCCTGGAAGTCCCCGGAGGTTACCTTCGAGAATGCTCAGGTCCCGGGTGTGGAACCGCGCAATCAGGCGAAAGATCTGTTCTTCCGCGATCCGCTTCAGGAGGCCCAGGTCATTGATTATCAACAGTGCCAGCATGAACTGACCGCGGATGTATTGGTGGACTTCTGCCGCGTGGTGAAAGAGACCTCCAACAACCGTCTGCTAGCCGGAGCTTATTACGGCTATCTCTTCCATTGTCCCTGGTATCCGGAGGGGCTGTCGCTCGGGATCCATCGTGCGCTGGAGTCTCCCTATGTCGACTTCCTCGCATCTCCCTCCAACTACAACGATTGGCTGGCGAGAGGACTCGGCGGCGATTCGATGGTGCGTGGGCTACCCGAAACGGTTAAGGCTTATGGGAAGATCTATATCAGCGAATCGGATGAGGGCACTTACAGCACGGACATAAAATACCGGGCCTGCGAACAGTTTGAAAACTGGGCGGAATCGATTGCGAACACACGCAAGATCTTCGGCCAGGTCTTGATCCGTAACACCGGGAACTGGTGGTGGGACTGGGAGGACAAGTATGGTCTCTATGTTCACCCCCAGAATATCCAGGCGCTCAAGGAGTTGAAGCAAATCGGTGACCGTTCGCTCCAGGGTGACCGTCATTCCGCCGCCGAGGTGGCGCTGGTCTACAGCCTCGATACCCTCTACTACACCTCCAGCGCGAATGGGATGGCGAATTGGGAGTTCATCGATATCCCGACGCATGTCCTTGCCAGAAGCGGCATTCCCTTCGACATCATCACTGACCGCGAACTGGGGAAATCCACGCTGCCTGACTACAAAGTTCTCATCTTCCCGCAGCTCTTTTATGCCGATACCGCTGCACGGGCTCGTATTCAGGATGTGCTCAAGAAAACTCATGCCACCGCGTTGTGGGTATATGCTCCGGGTTATTCCACACCGGAGGGGCTGTCGCTGGAGGCCATGCGGGATCTGACCGGATTCCGCTTCGCCAAGGAGGACAAAGAAGCGATGCAGCAAATCGAGTTGGTTCCCTCGGCACACCCCATTCTCAAGGACTTCAATCCCGTGGGCTCCATCATGGGGATCGAGATCGGCAAGGGAACTGACAACAAGGTCGATATGTGCCAGAGCTCGAATGATTTCCGTATTGGCGGCCGTAATTCAGTGGCCGGCCCCACCTTCTGGGTGGATGATCCGGAGAGCACGGTCCTCGGCAACCTGGCGGGCACCACAAAGGCAGGTCTGGCGGTCAAGAAGCTACCCGAGTGGACCTCCATCTATTGTGCGGCCATCCCCTCCTCGACCCTGCTCATCCGACGTATCGCCGAGCAGGCCGGTGTCCACATCTACAACGCCACCGATGATGTCTTCATGGCCAACCGTCAGTTCCTATGTGTCACCACTCGTGACAAATCAGGCCAACGGACCCTCAAACTCCCAGGGCGTTTTGATGTCCAGGATGTCTTCAGTGGTGAGAGTGTGGGCAAGGACACGGACCAAGTGGAGTTTATTCTGCAACCGAGATCGACGGTATATTTCGAGATGACTGCTCCGAAGAAATAGGGGCATCTGATCCGGCATTCGGTTGTTAGCCGGTGGCAAGGCAACGGGACTTTATCTCCCGTATTGATTCGATGCCGCCGCCCCCGGAGAGGCTATGTCCCCGGCTAAATCTACAACGAATAATAAGGAGGCACTGCAATGGCCATGATGAGAGTCTTTCCCAAGTCCCGTCTGGGCTGGCTCAGGCTGGCACTCCTACTCACGCTCTTCCTTGCCCCCCTCTCCTGGGTTTACTGCCGTTTTGTGTACATGCCCGGATTCTCCTATCGGGGAATCCTGCCCGCATTGGATGAGGAGACTCTGCGGACCAGGCAGCGTCTGGAAACTCATGTCCGGTTT
>CAYRBI010000127.1:4074-17633 GCA_964422415.1 uncultured bacterium
TTTGTGAATGAGGAGCCGCCCTACTTTCAGGGCCAGGCCATGGGCAGCCTGGTGTATGCCAAGCGATGCCGGGAGCGGGAAGAGAACATCGTTGGCATGGTGGCGCTGGAGATGATCGGCTGCTACTCAGATAAGCCGGGCAGCCAGCAATACCCAAGTCCCTTCAACCTGGTCTTTCCCAGCCGGGGCAATTTCATTGGCTTTGTGGGCAATGCCTCCTCGGCTCCTTTCCTGCGCCAATGTGTTGGCGCATTCCGCCAGAGTGCGAGTTTCCCCTCCGAGGGGGCCATCTGCCCCGACCGCATTCCCGATGCGGGTTTCTCGGATCATTGGTCTTTCTGGCAACAGGGCTACCCGGCCATCATGGTGACCGACACCGCTTACTACCGGAACACTTATTACCACACCCCGGAGGACACCGTTGATAAACTGGATTTCGAGAGCATGGCGAGAGTAGTGCACGGGCTGGCGGGGATGGTGGAGGGGCTGGCGGGGGTAGGGGGGGAGTGAAGGAGTTGAGTGTATGGCAATCTGGAACTTGAAACAGGATGAGTCGCTCCGTAACCTGAAAGAGGCCGCCGTGATGCGATATCTGGAGGGAGAAGACCTGATCCGTACCGGCTCCCCGGTAGGTGCGGTCTACCTGCTCGGATATGCGGCGGAGATCTGGCTCAAGACCGCTTTCTTCAGTTATCTGCCGGAGACAGAGGATCTTGAGAGCCACATCAAAAGGATCAAGCGGGATGAAAGGGAATCTTCCACAGGAGCATTCAAACCCAGTCTAGCTAAACAATATGAGGCGGAGTTCATGATGGATGATCTTCACAGCCCACGTTTCTGGGCCGATCTTCTCATCCGGATGCGAGCTATCGAAGGGAAGAACCTTCCATTAGATTTGGCGCTTGAGCTTTCTGTACGCATGAATCGGCTTCACCTGAACTGGTGGACTGGTTTGAGATATCAAGACATCCATCCTGATTTCGAGTATGTGTATGATGTCTGGGATGATGTAACCTGGATTTATAGGAATCTTGGGAAGATTGAATGGAGATGATGCGATGCCATACCGAAAACTCCAAGAGGAAGTTAAGGAAGAGGTTGAAGCCAGGCTCGCGAAGGAACTCGCACGGGAGATCTCCGAACCTACCGAATGTGAGGTTCCCAGCGTTGTCCAGAATCCCCTCATCATTGAACACCTCACCAAACAACAAAGGCTCCATTTCATTGTGGTCTGGGACAACAATGAATGGAGAGCATTAGATCTATTAGAAAGATCTTCTGTCATCATGAAGGCCTTACGCCAGGTTTGGGATGATAAAATTGAGAGTCTTTCCGTAACTCTGGGATTAACATCGGATGAGGCTCCGCGCTTCGGTATTAATGTGGAGGATGTCCTCCAGCATGGTGTCCGGGTGAGTGCCAAGGCGGTATAAGCGAGGAGTGTACCACGGTCCTTCTGGACCGTTTTTGTTTTGTAGTGGTTTGATCAGTTCTTTAATTCAGTTGCTGTCTCAATGCTCAACATTAGAATGGAGAACTCTCATGTCCCGGTCGTTGTCTTTCATCGCAGTGGCAGTTGTGTTCTTTCTTTTCTTAGCAGTTTGTGCTGGTCCTACTCGAGCCGCCACCTTGTATGTCTCCCCGCTTGGGGATGATTCGGATGGCTCCTCGTGGACCAAGGCCTTCAAGACCATCCAGAAGGCCTTTGACCGTGTTCCCGATGACAAGGGCGGCCACCACATCCTCATCCGCCCTGGTGTTTACATGGAGAACAACCTGGACCCCGGAAAGAAGGGGGCGCCGGGAGCCTACAACTTCCTTGAGGCTGACTTCGATGGGAGCCAAGGCTCCGGGGCCACTGGGTATGCGGTCATGGATTCGAGCGATCCGGACAAGGGACTCAAGAGTGTCGATTGGTATGGTATCATCAAGGCCGATCCCAACTTCTCCGCGATCAACTGGGACCGTTGGCATCTGCGCCACATCTACATGACCGGCGGCGATGGCGGTCTATTCTGGGATTTTCCGCCCAAGATCGAACCCTTCTCGATTATTGTTGAGGACAGCATGGGGATTGGACGTGCCTTCGGGGGTGGCGCGGCGCATTTCTCCGCACGGCCCGAGGAGCCAGTGATCTTCCGCCGCTGTAAACTGTGGTGTCTGGACTGGTGGGGAGATGCCGCTGGAGCTTATGTCCGTGGGGAAAACTCCACGCCTCCCGCAACACCCGATGTCACCTTCGAGGAGTGCACCCTGGTCGGACCTGATAATGCGTTTCAGGCGGGCAATCCCGGCTATGAGGGTTACACACTGGTAAAATTCAAGGGTTGCCAGCTCATCTCATTAAACTTCTCACAACCCCGCGGCACTCCCGGTTCCGGGATCATCTACAGCACCATGGATGGCAAACTCCTCCAGGTCGATCTGGAGGACTGCACCCTGATGGGTTACAAGGTCTTCGGCGCGGGCAAGGGCGAGATCGGCTACACCACCAAGGGCGATGTGAAGGCTTATGTCCAGTATGAACAGGACTTCCCCGCTGGAATGCACCGGCTGGGACAGTGGCCCACCGGGGTCTTCGCCAACATCCTTCCGCCGCAACCGCCCACCCCACCAACGAAACTGGTCATCCAGGACTCACCTTTTAATAATCTCTGCGAAAGCGCCCCGGTAGTATGGCAGGACCGCCTCTGTCTGATGGAGTGTGTGCGTCCAGCCACTGGAGGAGAACTCAAGGACTACTACATCAAGATCACTGATATCGAATCCGGGAAGGAAATCGGGCGTTGCGCAGAGGGGTATGGCCTGGCCTGCGCTCTGGTTCATGAGGGCGCTTTCCATGTTTTTGCTTCGCGCTTCGATCAGCCCAGTGGGACCTGGAATGATGTGACCCTGTTCACATCCACCAACCTCAAGACCTGGGAGAAGACGCTTGTGCTGACCCAGGAGAACGAGCACCTTTTCAACTCCTCGGTCTGTGTGGGAGAGAAGGGCTTCGTGATGGCCTATGAAAGCGATGACTCCACATACCCCGCCTTCACCATCAAGTTCGCCACATCGGATGACCTCCTTCACTGGACCAAGCAGCCAGAGGCCATCTTCGGCAAGGACCGCTACACTGCCTGCCCCTGCATCCGTTATGCGAATGGCTTCTACTACCTGTTGTACCTGGAGCACCGGACCCCGCGGTGGTTCTTCGAGACCTACCTGGCCCGCTCCAAGGACCTCAAGGAGTGGACCCTCAGCCCACGCAATCCGGTCCTCACCCCGGTCAAGGATGAGGGTATCAACGCCTCTGACCCGGATATCATCGAGTTCCAAGGCCAAACCCACCTGTACTACAGCGGTGGCGATCAACACACCTGGTCCAAGGGCAAAGAGGCCCTCTACAAGGGCCCGCTTGGGGAGTTCTTCGAGGGATACTTCGCGCCGTAAGACCTCACCCCCTTCCCCCTCTCCCACTGGGAGAGGGGGTCTGTGGGAGATGAGGTTGGAGATCCTATCGCTACTCCCCTTCCGGTGCAGCCTTCTCTCGTGCGGCTGGTTTGGGGGCCGAGGTGCCATGGGGCCTCCTTCTCCGTGTGGAGGAGGAAGGCTTCTTGTGGGTGGTGGTCTCGGGTGGCTCCGAGGGAGCGGCGTGGAGTGTCTCCTGGTAATAGTCATCCAGGAGCATCGCCACAACGGCCAACTCATCATCGCTTTCGCCCAGGCTCTTGGCTAAGGGGATGAAACGCTGCATCCGTTCATTCTGAATGCGGTCCCGTCCACGCAACTTGGCCTCCAGCAGGGCTGTAACCCGCTCCTCGATCAGCCCACGCACATCCTCATCAGTCGGGGCTGTCCGAACCTCCATATCGATGCCATACCGCTTGGCGACACGCATGAGCTCGACTTTCTCCATCAGGTCGGCCAGTGTGATGGCCACTCCCGCCGCGCCGGCGCGCCCGGTCCTCCCCACACGGTGGATGTAAGACTCCGGGTCCTCGGGGATGTCATACAGGAACACATGCGAGAGGTTGACAATGTCCAGCCCGCGCGCCGCCACATCGGTCGCCACCAGGAAACGGAGACGATGCTCGCGCAGTTTGCCGAGGACTTTTTCACGCGCGGATTGGGCCAGGTCCGAGCTGATCTGGTCGGCGTCGTAGCCGAAGCGTTGCAGTACCTGGGTCACATAGTTCACTTTCATCTTGGTGTTGCAGAAGATGATGCCCGAGGCGGGATTCTCCATCTCGATGATGCGTACCAGCGCCCGGTCTTTGTCCATGGCCGGAACCACATAGTAGATGTGACGGGTATCGGTGACGTGAACCTGGCTCTCGCTCAGGCTCAGGAACTCCGGATTCTTCATGAAGTGGCGTGCCAGACGGCGCACTCCCGGCGGGTAAGTGGCCGAGAAGAGATGTACATCGCAAGAGTCCGGCAAATAGGAGCGGACCTGCTCCATGTCCGGGTAGAAGCCCATCGACATCATCCGGTCGGCTTCATCGAGGATGAGCATCGAGAGACGGTCGATCTTGAGCGAACCCTTGAGCAGGTGATCGAGGATACGTCCGGGGGTTCCGACCACCAGGTGCGCTCCCTCGCGGAATCCGGCGAGCTGCTCCTTGTACCCGACACCCCCATACACCACCACTGTGTTGATCCCGCTGCCTCCGCACAGGGTCTGTGCTTCATGGGAGACCTGCATTGCTAGCTCCCGGGTGGGAACTAGGACCAGCGCCTGGCAGATCGGACGGCTAGGGTCGATCCGGGCGAGAATGGGGAGGACAAAGGCCCCGGTCTTTCCGCTGCCGGTCTGGGATTGGACCATCACATCCCGCCGTGCCATCAGATAAGGGATGGCGCGCTCCTGCACCGGCATCAGACCGCTCCACCCCGCATTCCGCGCCGCTTCTTGAAGACCCGCTGGTAGATCCTCGAATTGGACAGGCTTCAGATGTTCGGTGTCCTCGCTCTTCTCTTCAATCATTCCGGATGTGTTCTCCGTGTCGCCTGTCATGGTATTCGCCTCTTTCTTACTGATTCTTGTTTGCGGGACCTTGTGAGCTTTTCGTGTCCCGCTACCGTCACATAATACAGGGACCTGGATCTGACACAAACCATGTGGGGGCAACTCGTTGGAGGATCAGCAGTTAGCGCGTGTGGCGGCGGAGGGGAATCAACAGGCCTTCGGGATCCTCTTTGAGAGGTACCGCAGGTTTGTCTACTCGCTGGCTTACCGGGTGGTACTCAACCCGGAGGATGCGCTTGATATCACTCAGATGGTGTGGATGAAGGTGGCCGGGCGCATCGGGCAGTTCGATGGACGGGGGACCTTCCGCGCCTGGCTAGCCACGGTAACCACCCGTCAGGCGCTCGATCACCTGCGTGGGCCACACCAGCGCGAAACCGCCACTGACCCTGAGACGCTAGATGACCTGCGGGAGGAGAACACATCACGGGATTGCCCGTCTTTCAACGACGGGATGGAACGGGCTGAAGAGCGGGGACGTGTCGAACAAGCCATGACCGCCCTGGCCCCCCAACAACGTGCCATCCTCGCGCTGCAGCTGGTCGAGGACCTTGGCCCGAAGGAGATCGCCGAACGGCTGGGGTTAGCGGATGGACAGGTCCGCGTGCAACTCCACCGGGCGATTGTGAAATTGAGGGAGATGCTGGGGTAATGGTTTGGAGTTCAACCTTTAGGTTGTCTTCGTATGTTGTTCACGCTTTAGCGTGTTGGGTCAAACGATTGATTGAATTGTATACGTACCCCGCACGCTAAAGCGTGAACAACATACAGGCCCCCTCTCTCTTGAAAGGAAAGGGGAGAGAGATGAACACGCGCAGGAGGAACCATGAAATCTGATTCAGACCATATCGCGGCGTATCTCGCGGGGGATCTTTCACCCAGCGGGATGGCGGCCTTTGAGCAAGAGATGGAAACCAATCCTGCTCTACGCATGGAGGTGGAATCCCTGCGCGGGATGATGGGCGAGGTCCGTGGATGGATGCTAGCCGACGCACCGGGGAGCGAACGGGTGGCAGACCTCATCCCCCCGATCCACCTCACCCCTAAATCCCCTCTCCCACAGGGCGAGGGGACTTTTTGCTCCCCCTTCTCCTCGTGGGAGAAGGGGGTTGGGGGGATGAGGTTGGGCACGGCAGGGGTGTGGTCAAGCGGGTATCGTTATGTCCTTCAAGCCCTGGCCGCCTGCCTGATCTTTTTCCTGGGTTATGCCCTGGGGACTTCAACCACCTCGCTTCCCACCATCGAGGAGTTAGCCCCGCCGCCGCAACTGGTGACCCATGCGCCCCAGGCCACCCCCGCCCCAGTGGTGGTTCCTGCGGTCATGGAGATACCCACTCCACCGCCACCCAAGGCCGAACCGGTCCATCAACCGGTGCGTACTCAGGCGGTGGATGAGGGGGGACGTTTAGTGATCGAAACCACACTCACCGGCTCGACTTCACGAGCGGTCTGGGTGGTGGATGGAAACTTCCGGCTCGAACAGCCGGGAACATAAGAGGAAGAGATCATGAAACATCAAGGATCCCATCTGTGCATCCTGCTGACGTTGCTATTATTACCCCTTGCCTCTTCAGCAGAGAGTGAATCCACAGAGTTTGGGCAGTGCTGTAAGAAAGATATCTCCTTGCGGCCCAACGAATCTGTTAATTGCTTCATGAAGGACCGTACAGTCAAAGTAACATGGATATGGAAAGGCGAAAGGAGAGTTACCACGAGGGAAAGAGGGTATCTCGTGTTTGATGTGGCGGATGGGACAATTGCCAGCCAAACTGTCGCATTTTCCAGCCAAACTTCCAATTATAGATATCTCTTCGATGAGATATTCTTTAATGTGAATGGACAAGGCAGAGATCATTGTGAATTTCTTAATATATCCAACTCTTATCAACCGCGCCAACAACGATTTGGCCCCGAACCACAAAAAGAGATTGAGATTGCGGTCTCTTCCATCGAGCCAGTTACTCTGAATGAGTGGAAACTCGAGTTATCTGGCTTCGCTAGCGGCTCCACACAATCCGTGCTCTTGGCTAAAAACATTATCAACAATACTACCAAGTCAATTCCTGTGCTACGCGGAACGGTCGAGAGGATCGGAAGGTTTCAACTGCATATCATCAATATTTTTGAAGAGACACACCTTATCCAACTCCTTGTCGATGCCGATCCCGACCTCACCATCCAGGGCGGCGACACCTATGTCCCTGACAGCATTTCGATCAACGACGGTGAAACATTGGGAGCCTTTCTGGACCGGATGGGCAAGCAGTATGGTTTCGAGGTCGAGTGGGTAGCGTATCCGGGGCATCCAGAGTCGGTGGATTTTCTAAAAAATCTACCTCATCTAGGAACCAAAACAAACGACAAGGGAAATGCTGTTATTTCCGACCAGATTAGCGGTTTGATATACAACGATATGTGGCAGTATGCAGATGGTAATTGGAATGGATCGAGTATCTTCTCGTTGTCTTGGCCGGACGCGAAACATCTGCGTGTTGAAACTGTTGGCTACGACAAGGTCCTCGCTGCGATTGAAGAGAAGCAACGCTACGAAGCTGATAAAGCCAAACTTAATGAGGAATGGGAACGGGATTATAAACAAGAAATCAGGGTTTACACCCTGAAAAAGATCACTCCTATCACCGCTAAAGGTTTTATCGATCCCTGTCTGAGCGGATTTGTCTATTCAATGAGAGCTATTAGGCGTTATGGAAACCCGGATGATATTACGGCGGTCGATAGGGCAAATGCTGGATCAGGCAATTGGATTGTGGAGCAATGTATCGCTGACGAGAGAGCCAATACGGTCATTGTGAATGCCATTCCCGCCACCCACAAGAAAATCGAGGAGCTCCTCGCCAGGATGGAGGGCATGATCACGGAAGGCTCCACAAAAGGTCAGGTCAAGCAGTATTGTCTGGAGGTGACGCTGCTGCGGGGCGCTCAGCAAGGCCCCACGCCACCGTCTCCCACCTCTGCGTTTCCCTCTGCTGCTCCAGCCGTAGCCCAAGCCACGCCGCCGGTTCAAGCATCATCCGGGAGCGAGGGCAAAGGCCTGGACACCCCCATCGCCGATGTCTCCTTCCCCAACCAAAAGCTGACCGAGGTGGCTGACCTGCTTTCCACCCTGGGCGGAGTTAATATCAATGTGTCCGGTAGTGTCGATTCCAAGATCCGGATCAACTATGTCGTAAAAACTGAGAAGACCATCCGCCAGATCGTGGATGACCTGGGTGAGCTTTATAACCTTACGATCGACTACCGCCCAGATGGAGTCTTTATCCGTTCTGAGGAGGACGGCGCTCCGGATCGGAATCCTCTTGTGAATCTCCCCGATCTAGGCATCAGCGCGGAAGATCTGAAACTTTTCGGCCCCAACACCAATGCGGAGGTCATGGGGCGTGGCGCGGTGACCCTGATTGGCCAACCCGGCGAGGAGGGCAAGACCCTGGTCGCATTGACCCCGGCCTATACCTGTGAAATCCAATACATGGATACCCGCGAGCCCTATCTCATTATCAAGGGAACGCTGCTGGGGAGCTCTGCGGTAGAACGTGCCGAAAAGCTTGTTGCCGTGGGCAGGGCGCCACAGCAGGCGATCGAGGATGCCTCGAAAGAGCCTGGCAAGCCCCTTCTGCAAAACACCCTCTACCTCGAAGGTGGCAAACCCAGCCTCCTCGGCCTGACCAACCTGCGCGAGTCGCTGATCCTGCTGGTTAAGTGGCGGGTGGAGTAATGCCGGTTTGGAGTTCAACCTTCAGGTTGCATGGGGCTTACCCCACCCTACGGCTGCGAGTAGCAGTTGTAGATCTCGACGTTGGGATTGCACCGTGGATTCCCGCCTGCGCGGGAATGACAGGATGGACGAAATCCTCCGGAGATCGTCATTCCCGCGAAGGCGGGAATCCACGGAAACGGTTCTATTCTATCAGACAGTTTGAGCCGCTTTTACGGGAATGAGGAAGTTAAGCTGACCCCGGAGTTGCGCTCCGGGGTCAAGCTGATGCCATCGGTTATTATGTCTCCGCGAGCGCTTTCTTGGTCCGCTCTTTAAAGTCATCGATCTCTTCGGGTTTCTCAAAACCAACAATGCAGGCGTTGACACACTTCAAGCCCATCACGAAGCGGATTGAGTGATCGCGCTTCTCGGGATCCTTACTGAATTCACCCTCGCCGATGATTTTCATGCCAATCACACCCTTGCCGTTGGCGTGCATCTTTTCAAGGATGGGTACCACTTGCTCCGTGGTGCCGTCCATCTTCACGCCATAGGGGTTGATGCGTGTGTTGACTACATCCACCCACGGGTGTTCCGCAGCCACCTCCAAGGCGGGAAGGGCATGGACCGAGACGCCATGAGCACGGATTTTCCCTTGTTGCTTGACCTTATCGAGCAGGTCCATTTGCTTCGCGAGTTTCGTGGGCCAATCGGCATCGATAACACAGTGAAGATGAACCAGATCGATATAGTCCGTACCAATCTCTGACAGAAAGCGCTCCACCAGAACATCGGCATCGAGACGTTCTATTTCGGGTAAGCCCCCCTCCCGCCACCAGATCTTGGTTGCCAACGCGAACTGACTACGTTCGATTCCCTTGAGGGCCTTCAGGGCATCCTGGTGGGTACCATACAGATCCGCCATATCGAAGTAGTTGATGCCCTGATCAAAGGCATACCGCCAGACAGCATGGAACTTCTCATCGCCCAACCGGGTCTGGTTGGAACGGCGTTGCCAGCCACGCATCCCAGTGCCCATTCCCACACGCGATACCATCAGGCCACTCTTGCCCAATGGAACCCTCTGGAAGGGATCCGCTCCCTTCGCATCCGGGGTGGTTGGGTTGGCCGATAATTGAGATCCTGCCATCAGGGTTGCCGCCCCCGTAAGCGCGCCACCGAGAAAAGTACGCCGTTTCATCTGGTCCTCCTCCCGCGCTGTTCCCGTATTCTCATTTCCTTCGTACCCTCCTGGGACACCTCATTCACGCGAAAGCATGAATCCGTGGTGACCCCCCGGTTTTACAAGGTCCGCTGCAGTTTATCTCAGAAAGGTTCGTTGAAGAACCGGTTCAATTTCTTTATTTCCTCAACCTCAAGATCATTCCGGGTGGACATAATCCTGACCCCATAGCCCGGGAATGAGAATGGGAAGTAACCCTCCCCGACAGGATCAATGAACAAGCTTTCATACAGGAAGTACAACCGTCTACCCACGAACTGAGTCGGGAACTCCACCTGCACGGTCTGCGGGCCATTGAGTTCATTCACAAAGATGAACAACCAGTCTTCGCCCAACCGGCGCACCGAACAGATCACATTGTGATCCAGCGAATCCCAGGAGGGGGTTTGGTGAATCCTTAGGGGGAGGTTGACCTCCGGCTCCGCCAGGTACTTCCGTAGGCTGGCCACCTCACTGATCACGGGTGCCAGGTTATTCCATGTGGATTTATCCTTATCATAATCCGTTCCCCAGTAACAAAGCGCATTGGCTCCCCGCGCGATAGCGTCATAGGCCATGAAACGGGATTCCAAGTATCCGGGAGGGGCATTTTCTTTCGCACTCTCTGGGGCGATCTGCATCCAATCGAAACCCTGAAGCACCATCAGGATGGCCTTATCCGGCGCCAGCTTACCAAACCGTGCTGTATAGGCTCCCACCGAGGCTAACGACCGGTCGGTCAGGTCGGAGTGTCCATTGGAGGAGTTGGCGGGATAGGAATAGATGTCGCAACCAATGACATCGCAGTAATCCGCGTGTTTTGTGAGTAGATCAACGCTGTTGCGTGGAGCATGGTTCTGCCAGACCAAGTGGTTGGGATCATTCTTTCTGTAGGTCCGGTAGCCCGCGAGGAGGCGTTGATAGAGTTTCCCCTCCTCCTCGAGGCAAGTGGCCAGGGAATGGCGGGTAGAAGGGGGGGCATCCGGAAGAACGGCCTTGCGTAGCTCGGCAAGCTTGGTTTCCATTACCGCGAAGTCGCCGATCGCCTCCGCCGCTACCAGTTCGCGATAAAGATTTTTCAGGGCGGTGACATCTCCCCCCGCTTGGATCTTGGAGTTGAGAGCCGTGTTCATCTCATCCCGTTCCTTTCCATATTGCTCCCGCACCGTGTACTGGACATTCCAGAGGGCCTCATCCGGAAGCTCCCAGAATGCCAGCGAGGGATGTTCCTTCAAGCTATTCACCATCTTGGCTAGACTTTCCTCACCGGCGGGATCAGCGACCTCCGAGATGCCTCCAGCGGGGATCCAGGCGGTCAGCCCCACACCCGCGGCCATGTCCAGTTCTTTCTTGTCGGGGGCAGTACGGACCAGGTTGAATCCCACCTTGGCGATCTCCTGGAATCCATTCGCATCGGTGGGGGTGGCATAAAGCCCAATTGGGAACCAACGCTCTCCATTCAGACGTATGCCCCCATCCGCCTCCAGGGTAGTCGTCACTGCTAATGCCTGGATGGACAAGAACAAGCCAACTGATACCAACAACAACTGCTTGGATCGTGTCATGTTACGGCCTCCTGTGAGATTGAAGACAAACATGGCCAGCCTGGCCCATACCGGCATGATTGCACCGCCATCCAAGGAAAGGTAGACTCCATTTTTTGTAGGTCATCCCGGTGCTTGACCACGGATCTTTTGTTTCTGGATGGGAGGAATCATGTCTCGAACAACACTTGTCATTGTCTTGGCTCTGGCCTCTATACTGGGTGTGGCGGCTCAGGCCGAAGATATTTTTTATGCGCTGTGTCCCAAGTCTCTCAACAACCCATTCTGGGATGAGGTCAAGATCGGGATGGACAAGGCGGCGGCTGAACTGGGAGTCAAGGCCGAGTTTATCGCCCCCATCGAGGCCGATGCCAGTCAACAGGTTCAGAAGATCGAGGCCTTGTTGGAGACGAAGGTAGATGGAATTGGAATCTCCCCCAATGTCCCCGATAGCGTCATTGAGGTCATCGCCAAGGCGCGTGCCAAGGGGATACCGGTAGTATGTTTCGATTCCGACTCGCCCGATTCCGAGCGTCTCTGCTATGTGGGGACCTTCAACGAGCAAGCGGGTTATGAGTCCGGGAAGCTGCTGAAAAAGTTCCTGCCAGGGGGCGGTAAGGTGTTGGCGATCAGTGGCGGTCCGGGGGCGCTCAACCTCCGTCAGCGCGTGGAGGGTTTCCAGCGTGCGCTCAAGGGTTCGAACATCGAGCTGGCTCCCATCCAATACTGCAATGATGACATGAACAAAGCCACCCAAATCATCGAAGCCTATCTCGCGGCGAACCCGGACACCAAGGGGATCTTTGGGGTCGGCTTGTGGAGCGCGATTCCCGCCGCGAACTTGCGCCGGGACAAGGGCCTCAACTATGTCTTGATCGGTTTCGATACCATGGAAGTCGAACTGCAGCTCATCAAGGATGGACTGATGGAGGGTGTGGTAGGCCAGAAGGCGATTAAAATCGGCTATGAGACCATCAAGAAGCTGGATGAACTCCGTAAAGCCGGAGACAAGATGGAGGAAGTCGCGGATGATGTGGACACCGGCGCCGATATTGTCACCCGCGAGAATGTCATCGAGTTCGCCAAATCCAAGGGCTACAATCTCAAGTAAAGGTCCATATCATGAATTACCGTTACGGCTTCATTGGTGGGGGGAACATGGCCACCGCGCTGTTGCGTGGGATCCTGGAACGTGGCCTGGCCCTACCCACACAAATCATCGTCAGTGATGTTTCCGCTGAAAGACGGGCCTTCCTCGCTGATGAGAGCGGTGTGGATGTCACTGCGGACAACCTCACCGTAATCCGGGAAAGTGAAACAATCTTGCTGGCCATCAAACCCCAGATCCTGGGGCAAGTGGCGCCCGCCATCGCCGCGGCTCTCACCCCCAGCCAAACCGTCCTCTCCATTCTGGCCGGGGTAACCACCACGGTGTTGCGCGAACGGCTCAATGGACATCCGCGAATCGTTCGTGTCATGCCCAATCTTCCCGCCACCCTGGGTAAGGGGGTCACCGGCATCGCAGTCAGTCCTCCCACTCCCGAGGATGCCTACTTGACCATCGAGGGAATTCTCCAGACCGTGGGAACCACACTCCGCCTGCCGGAGGAGCTACTCGATGCGGTTACGGCCATCAGTGGGAGCGGACCCGGTTACATCTTCCGTATGGCGGAGATCCTGATCCGTGCGGGAACCTTCTTGGGTTTGAACGAACACCAGGCCTCTGTCCTGGTCCGTCAGACCTTCCTGGGAGCATCGGAGATGTTGGCTTCCTCACCGGAATCTGCTGGAGAACTCTGCCGCCGTGTCTGCTCTCCGGGGGGAACCACCCTGGCGGGGTTGGAGGCCATGGAAAAGGGGGGATTGGAACAGGCTCTCCTGGCGGGAGTTACCGCGGCGCGAGACCGGGCCGAGGAGCTTTCCAAGGGATAAAAAAAGACCTTCGAGGAAATCACGGAGTGGCGAAGCACTTCGCTACTGTCTTGAAAATAGAACGCCATTTGCTCCGTCATTCAGTTGTTAGCCGGTGGCAAGGCAACGTGGTTTCATCGCTCGTGTTGATTC
>CAYRBI010000128.1:0-6486 GCA_964422415.1 uncultured bacterium
GGTCTTGAAACTGACCACGACCTCCGCATTGAGTGCGGCCGCGACCTTACGGAGCATCCGGAGTGAATGGCCTTCATAATTGGTGGATTCCAGGCGGCTGATCTGCTGTTGTGTGGTGCCGGTGCGTTGGGCCAGTTCCTTTTGAGACAACCCCGCCTTCTCTCGCAGTTCAGCAAGGCGCAGCGCCACATCCCAGGCTCTACCCGCCTGTTCGAAGCGTTCACGAAAGCCGGGATCTTGGAGTTGCTCCTCCAGATAAGAATCGAAATTGGTCTGACTCATGACCTGTTCCTCATTAACCAATCCTCCAGGCGGGTAAGAGCGATGTCCCGGTCACTTGTAGACGTCTTTTTTAGTTGGGGCAGGAGTCCAACTCCTGCCCCAACTCTTGCGGACGGATTACTTCTTCACCGCATACCGGATCAGCACACTACGCTGCTTCGGAATCCGCAGTTCCCAACCCTCCATGAGTTCCTTCCCAGTCTTCTCGCTGGTGGTCTTCGCATGCTTCTCGTCGATGAACTCCACCGTATAGGTCTTTTCAGGATCGAGACCCTTGAGGGCCGCATCCATGGCTGGGAAGGGACTCTCCTTGTGGCGGAAGCCCAACACGATACCGGCGTCTAGATCGGCACGGTGGAACTGGTAGGCCATCCACTGGCCGGGATCGAGTGTAGCGCCCGTGAGTGGATAGAAATCACCATACCAATACTTCTGGTTCTCTTTCACCTCGGCGATGGTGGCCTTGGCCAGATCCATCGGGAAATCCTTGTTACGGTAATCCCACTGGCAAATCGAACCAGCAGTTGCCGAGCCACGAAAATCGTAGGGCTCGGGAGTCCACCCGCAGGCCATGAAGAGGGGGATGTACTGGCTGAGGCCATAGGTTTGGACTTGATTCCAGTCCGGATGTCCGGGGGAACAGCTGGTGTCGCTACGCCAGAAGGGAACCGAGCGGGACACCATCTCCAGGTCGATCCGCCGTCCACCACTGGAACAGTTATCGATCATCAGCCCTGGATGACCGGCGCGCAACTTGTCCCACATCTCATACAGCCCCTCGATATAACGGATCTCGGTGATTCCCTCGCGGTCGGGCGCGTCATTTTTCCGCCAGAAGTCGAGTGGATCCATATTGAAATCGTTCCTGTAAATATCGATGCCATACTCACTGATCCGTTTGGAAAGGAGCTCGGTCAACCAGGCCCTCGCTTCGGGTTCGTTGAGTTTGAACAACCCGCCCTTTTCTCCTCCGAAGACAAACTGAGGATGTTCGCGTGCGATCTCCGAACCCTCCGCGACCCGCTCTGGTTCGAACCACAAAACGAACTTCATGCCCAAGGCATCGCAAGTATCACCCACGGGTTTGAGACCCTTGGGAAACTCCTTGGGTTTGGCGGACCAGTTGCCCACTCCATTGGGGAAGCCACCTGGAAACCAGGCGGCATCCAGCCAGTGGGTGTCACAACCCATCTCATGGGCACAATTGACTGCTTCGATCTGACCGGCCTCAGTGGCCCACTCCGGAACGGACCAGGAATAGCGGTCGAAACACTGCGACACCACCGGGAGTTGGACAGGATGACCATTCTCCTGGGGAGAATGATGGAACAGCATCAAACGGCGGAATTGGATCTGCGCTTTGCGGAGATCTCCCCGCCAGTGCATCAGCAGAATACGGGGAGTACGGATTTTCTCGCCGGGATGCAGGAGCAGATGCGTGTGCTCCATGCCAGCCTGCAAGCGTGTCGGACCCGCGCCACTCCGGTCGAGTGAGGCCGCCCATTGCCCGGTCCAGCCAATCGCGGTGATGAGGCCCTCATCCCGGTATTCGAGATTGAAGAAGGGGAAGGTAAAACTGGAGGATCTTCCTCCCACCGGAGCGAACTGGGTTTTCTGTCCGATTGCCAAGGGTGTATCGGATGGTGTGAAGCTCTTTTCATTGCAGGCATCGCCCAGAATCTGGTGCAACACCGCGGCCCGTTTTGTACAACCGGTGCGCAGGGTGACATCTAGTGCTTGAATGTTATCGAGGAGGGGCGTGTCCTTCGTGCCCTTGTTCTCGAAATAGGCCACCCACTCCACGGCGGCATACTCGTTGTAAGTTGTGGCGGTGACACTGATCCGCAACCCTGTTTCCGGATCATCCCAGCATACCTCCCGGATGATCTTCCCCTCTTGGTTGGAGGTTTCCACCGTGCGCTTGCTACGCTTGAAAACCTCAGTGGAGGGCACACCGCCATATGTGAACGAGAGGGGAGGTTCTTTGGACATCAGGAAGAACTTGGGTTGATTCTCATCCAGCCAGACTGTGGAACCATCGGCCAGTGTGAGCTTGGCATCGGCCCAATCGGCCTGATCGCAACTGGGTCCATCGGCCGTGGTGTCCACCTTCAGCAGGAGCTCATCGGCATCAGCGGGGATTTCCACCTTAACTGGAAGCCCCTCTTCTCCCGCATGGACCACAGGGGAATGAAAGAGCTCACAACCCTGGCACATGACCGTGAATTGCACACTGCCGTTTTTCCCCACTGTGTCGTAGTTGTTGTCCACCCCCACTGCGGCGGTGAAGGTCTTCGTGCCTTTGGGAAAGGTGACCCGGATTTCGCTGATGGCGTGGGTCCCCAGCCCATGTTCATATTGGGTCTTTCCCAGGGTGATGGGGGTCTCCAGGCAGGACTCGCCAAATTGTAGGACACCGTAATCCTGCCGGAGCTGCTCAATTTTGACTTGTTTCGGATCGGGAGCGGGAACCACATCGGTAAAGGCGGCATTGGCCCACTCTGCTACAACCTGAACCTCGGCGGGCGTGGGCATGATGGAATCTTTGGGGGCCTGCGATGGGATATCCACGGGCGTCATGGCCCAACCTCCTGAAAGAAAGAAACTGAGACAACAACTCACGGTTAGACAGATGGAACTCAGGGAGCGCATACAAGAACCTCCAAGAAGTAAGGAAGTCGAGCCGGGGGGAACCTGAAACCTTCCTTTTAGAAGCAGATTCCACCCCAGTATATGAGACAAGAGATAGGCGTTCTGATGAGCCGAGTAAAGGGCCTTCTGGTTTGCGTATGCGGGAACTGGATGTGTCATTCCGGGTTATGTTAATAAAAAACAGAGAGAGGGATGGACGATCGAAACCAGGGGGGGCAGGATTATGGTTCGTGACCCTGATGGGTTCAGCTGGTGATCGCTTCTTCTGGGGGTATCCGCCATGCACTGCCGTCTCGTATCCACTTTGCTTTTCTTCTTCATTACCCTTAGCGCATATGCCGCGCCCGAGAACCTTTGCATGAATCCCGGTTTTGAGCTCCTCGATCCCGCCGGGGACAATTTCCCACTCAACTGGCAACCCACGGCCACGGGTGTCTCAGGCGCGGTGGTCCGTATCGATGCGGATGCACATGCTGGCGCGGTGGCCATTCGCATGACGGCTCCGCCGGGTGGCCAGGCCACGCTCTTGTCCGATAGTCTCCCGGTCCGCAAGGGAACTTTGTGCTTCAACCGCAAGGTGGTGACTTCCAGCCCATCGGGTCATGTCTTCCAGGTAGCGGTTATTGGATTGGATACGGGCAAAACCGAAGTAACCCACAAGGATCTGACGATTTCTAAAGAAAACACCGCTCCCGGCGAATGGCGTGAAGACCGTCTTGAGTTCGATTTCATTGACCAGCCCTTGGTGGCGAATATCCAGATACGGGTGATGGTCTCAGGCCAAGAACCTGGAATCGCGGAGTGGCTGGTGGATGACTTCTCTCTGGAGTCGCGGTGTGAGGGGCCCTTGCTGGCTGTTGAGGCTCTCTACATGCCCAACCCAATCCTCCAAACCGGCAAGCCCGCTGAACTGGTGGTTCAGATCGCAAACCGGGGCGACTCTCCCACTGTGACGTCGCAGTTCCTTCTGGAAGCACCCGAGGGGATTACATTCCAGGGGACACAACCGGCTGCATTTCCAGTGTCTTCCTTAGCTCCCGCGGAATTCCACCGCTATACCTGGACGGTAACCGGTTCCAAGGCGGGTGAATTTGATATTAAGGCAGTCTGGAAGGCCGATTCCCTCGGTGGCACCGCCGGAGCCAATTGTCAACAGCCCGGAAACGGTGCCATCGCTTTTGCTAATGATGGAGACAAGTCCACTTACTGGTACGCTGGAGAAGGACGGCCTGACGGGAAGCTATGGATCCAATTTCAAGAAAAGCAGCCGGTCCGGGAGATCCGTATCTTGGGTTGGGCCGAACCGCGTCACGCCCCCAAGGATTACGCAGTGGGTGTCTTTCTTCCCAATGAAGAACGGCGGGAGGTGTCCCGGATAACCAGTGAGACCCGCATGGGTGAATGGTTAGTCTTCTCGTGTGATGTGGCTGAGGCCACTGGTGTCTGGCTGGACATCAACTCCACCATCGAGGGACGTTATGGCCCGGTAATCTATGAATTACAAGCCTTTGGAGGTCCGAAGGGTGAGCCTTCACGGCTACTTTCACAAGCCGGTGGTGGACAAGCCACCAAGTCCCGGCATGTGGTCTGTGTGGAGCAGATGGATCCGCGTGCCTTATGCCGCCGGCCGGATGGATTTTGGCGGATGATGCCTAAGCCGGAGCCTCTTCAGAAAGGGAACACCACCCCCCTGACCGCCATGCGGACACTACGCTCAGCGGACTTACCCGACAGTTGCATCGGTTTAACCGCCCATCTGCCGCGCCAGAAGGACTTTGAGGTCATCTTCGAACCAGAACACCTGATCGATGGTAATCCTCAAACAAGCTGGTCGGGGCGTGCTCATGGAACCCCCGTGCCAGGGTGTGTGGACACAGTCCAGATCGATCTAGGCAAGCCAGCGGATATCACGTCCATCCATTTGTGGCCGTACTGGAAGGCTGAGGGGTTCCCCATCGACTTCACCCTCTCGGTTCGTTCAGGGGGGCAATGGAAAGTAGTTCATATTGCATCCGGGATTCATGTGGAGACGAGTTGGGGCGAGGGTGAGAAGCACCCCTTCCTCATCCCGCTAGAGACTCAATCTCAGGTGGATGCGGTCCGGCTGGAGGTGACCCGCTTCAGCCAGGCCTCGCCTTTCTTCACGGATTTCTCCGTCAATTTCTTCCTCCGTCTCTCCGGCATCGATGTTCTTAATACAACGGGTGAGAATGTGGCTCTCCAAGACAAGGGCGCACGTATTGAAACCAAATGGACTTTCCACTCCTTTTATAACACCCCCGAGGTGGTCACCATGACCTATCCGGAGATGTATGAACTCGGAGTGAAGTGGAACCGTGTGGGCCAATGGGGAGACTGGACCAGCTGGGCGGCCGTGGAACAGACCAAAGGGGTGTACACCCTGGATCCCTCGGTGGATCAAGCGGTCACGGAGTCCATCCGTAATGGGGTGAATATCCTACTCACTCTCGATTATGGAAACCCGCTCTATGAGGAAACCCCTTGGTTGACCGATCCCGGCCCGGTCTGGCGTCACAGCCACCCCTTCACCGGAGATGCAGGACCCACTCAGCCCGAGTCGATACAGGGCTTTGTGAACTATGCCCGTTTCATGGCCATGCACTTCAAGGGCCGCATCACCCATTATGAGCTCTGGAACGAGGAGAACAGCTGGGCTTGGTATGGCTCGCCACCGAGTCCCAAGGCCTTTGGGATTCTGTTACGGGAGACCGCCAAAGCTTTGAAGGAAGTGGATCCTAACAACTATGTGATGGTGGGGGGTACCGCTGCTCTGGCTCCGCACTTCATCTCGCAGGCCCTGGAGGAGGGCGGCGGGCAGTATCTCGATGCGATCGCCTTTCATCCTTACACCATGCCCTATCCTGAGATGGGGCTTGGGTCTCTGGATGTGGTGGATGGCAAGCAAGCCGGAAAATCCAAGGAAGACCTGGGGTATCAGACCTATGAAGAGATGCTGGCTTTTCTTCGGAAGACCTTCGATAAGTTCAATCCTAACTTCGAGATCTGGGCGGATGAATGGAATTCAATGCCCTCCAGCGAAGACTCCTCCTACAAGGGGTGCAGCGAGATTGTTGAAGCCAAGCAGGTGGCGCGTTTCTTCTTGGTCAACACCCTGCATGGCATCAAGGCGGTCTACTGGTCCCTGGCTAATCAGAACATGGCCTTGGATTGGGGAATCCTCCGCATGGAGGATCTGAGCCGGAAACCCGCTTACTACACCATCCAATCGCTGGCCACTCTCTTAAGCGGAGCTCAAGCAGCCCCGGATATCCAGGTGAAAGCTCAGAGTGACTTACCGACACTCCAGTGCAAACCGCTCAAGGGACGGGATGGCGAGATCCTGGTGGCACTGTGGGTAGCGGCCAGCCCGGTAGATGATTATCCCGTGGAATATACCGATGTCTCCGTGGATTACCCTGGCACTATCAAAGTGACCGCCGTGGACACCTTCCATGCGCTTACCCAGGAGCTGACCTTCGAGCCGAATGATAAGGGGATCCGTATTCGGGGGGTGCTCTTGGCGGATTATCC
>CAYRBI010000128.1:6586-17498 GCA_964422415.1 uncultured bacterium
TGAAGGTATTCCATAAAAGGAAACGGATTGGACCACTTGGCATGGAGGCTCCCCTTTACCCAGTCAAGAGAGGTAGAGAATCCTAGAATAACGAGTGGATTTGGCCAAGATACCCATTAGTGAGTCCCGTTTGCCTCTCTCATCCTTTCTCATTCTCCCCATAATTCACTGATCAACTGTTTCCAAACCAGACTTAAACGTTGTCAACAATGAGCAAGTATTACGCAACCCCTATAGGCATAAGTGACAGATGATCGGCACAATTGGAGCGTTCTGAAGCAAAACCTGATTATTTTGTCTGGCATGAAGACTGCTTGATAAAAGGAAGGGCGTTACTGAACCTGTCAGTCCGGTCAGGTTATCAACCCGGATAAAAGATAAGCCTTATCAGTGAAAGGATAAAATCATGCGGACAATATTCGCGACCATCCTGACCTGCACTCTGCTGGTTCTCTCGAGCGGGGCCTTTGCTCTCTCTATGAATGATACCGAACTGGATAGCCTCAACTGGACCTACACTGCGGATCCCTCTACGGACACTGCGAGCCCGGCAGGCACCGATGCTTTCATGACTTATGGAATGGGGACGGCCATTTCGAATGGCTTCCTGTATGTTGTGGTACAAACCAACTTCCCCGAAATGGGAGCAATGGGTAATGACTCGTATGTCAGCATGACCCACTTCTCCCCTGGGGACCTGTATTTGAATGTGGGTGGATCTTTCCAGACGCACACAGGACAGGTCTATGGCTTGGCTACCACAAGCCATGACAATGTGGTTCAACAGGCCTATTTGGGAACCTGGGCCTCGGTGAGTGCGGGCTCCCTGTATTCGAATGCCTCCTTCGCGGACGGAACTTACGAGCAATACCAACTCGCCAGGCCGACTTACGCGCCTGATGATGGCGATGGGAGCAGAAGAGTTAATTCTTACCCCACCTTGATCATGTCTGGTAATCTAGTGTCAGGTGATGTTTCTGGAGTCTGGTATACCAACTCGGATACGGGTGATGCTTGGGACTACGAAATCTATTATAAAATCTCTCTTTCCGCTCTTGGTTTGGATGCGGGCGAGACAGTCCAGGCTTTCTGGGTTATGGAATGCGGTAATGATGGAGCTCAGGCCTTCGCCACTAATAAAGCCGTGCCAGAGCCAAGCACCATCGCCCTGTTGACCGCTGGAGTAGCAGCTCTCGCGGCACGGCGCCGTAACATCATCTAAGAAATCTTCTCAACTATCCTCACAATCTCTTACTCTTGCCAATGGCATGAGTAGCCTCCCGCGGGGTTGGTCGCTATACCAACCCCGCTTTTTCGTTTGTACGCCCGGCAGGGCGCGTTCACTAGGAGGAGAGAGTCCTCTCAGGGCCTGACAGGAGGAACTGTTAGCCGGAGGGCAAGGGTGTTAACCGCGAGGTGGGATCTGGAAGAAGACACGGTCGTTCGTTCTGAGAGGGACGAAGCCGCCGCTGTGTGGTGGACCTGGATCTAGAGTGTGGGGGTCGCGTTTTCTGGCGGCCTGGGGACTCGAGTTCCTTCCTGATCAACAGCGAAGTTTACATTTTACAACACGAATCGCCGTATACGGAACTGTCCGGCCAATAATGTAAAAGGACGGGGGAAGTGAATCCCCCTCCTACTCGATTCAGTAAAAACTGGGGCAAGTGAAGCACCACCCTCAGTGACCGCTACTTCCCAATCGCGTCCACCAAACTAAACACTGGCAGATAAAGCGCGATAACTACGAAACCGATGATTCCTCCCAGGAACACGATCAACAAGGGCTCGATCAACTTGGCGAGTCCATCCACCGCGTCGTCCACCTCGCGCTCATAGAACTCGGCCACCTTGTTAAGCATGGTGTCGATCGCGCCAGTTTCCTCACCAACCGCCACCATGTGGGTTACCAGAGGAGGGAAGATGCTGAATTTCTTGAGCGGGTCGGAAATGGTCTCACCCTCTTTGATGGAGTTGTGGACCTCGAGCACCGCGCGGGAAATGACCTCGTTACCACTGGTGTCCTTGACGATCATCAGGGTCTGGAGAATGGGCACACCCGCCTCGAGCAGGGTGGCGAAGGTGCGTGCCCATCTGGCCACCGAGGCCTTCTGGAGAATTTTTCCCATAACAGGCAGGCGCAGGAGCATCGTATCTGTACCGTAACGCCCCCATTCAAATCTCCGTAGGAATTTCCAGATCATCACAACAAACACAGCTGATAAAATCACCACCCAGAACCGGTGCATGGCGATGTTGCTGGCATTGATGAGCATTTGGGTCATACCAGGCAGCTCCGCCCCCAGTTCGTCATAGATACTACTGAACTGGGGCACGATGAAAATGAGAATACCGGCGAGAATCGAACCGGCGATACCGAGCACGAAGATCGGGTACCACATGGCCGATTTCACCTTACTGCGGATGGCCGCTGATTTTTCAGCGAACACAGCCAAGCGGTCGAGAACCTGTTCCAACGCACCTCCGATCTCACCTGCGCGGATCATGTTGACGAAGAGCCGGTCGAACACGGAGGGATACTTAGCCATCCCCTCCGAAAGCGTATTTCCCGATTCGATATCTGTAGCAATTCCAAGAAGGGCTCGTTTAAGGTTCGCGTTTTCACTCTGTTCGGCAAGAATACGGATGCCGCGTAGCAAGGGCAAACCAGCACCGATGAGCACTGCGAGCTGACGAGTGAAAGGCATCATTTGTTTGAGAGGAACTTTGCCACGGGTAACGATCTTCATGATCTGTTTGAGCCCGGGCATGTCCTCTAAGGCCACTTTACCTAGATCGGTTTTAGCGCGTTTTACCTCCGTGGGGAAATACCCCATCCCGCGCAAGCGATCTATCACCAGCTCCTCGGTAGAGGCTTCGATCTGTCCCCGGATTTCTTTACCCGAGCGATCCATTGCGCGATAAGCCCATGCTGGCATAGGAGTAACTCCTTCTTTCCAATCAGTACTAACGGCGGTGAGTTGGCCTTTTCAACCCTTCAAGATGAACAATATCGTTAAGACTCTCCGGTGTCAAATAAGTCTCTCCCCTAAGACATCCTGCAAACTTCCTACGAGGACCAGCCCGATCCTTTTCCAATTGGCCCGGCCAGCAAGAAAAAGCCTTTGATTGACTTCCAGCTCGATCCCCAGATAGGCATTCTCAGGCAGGATTCTCCGGAAATATGTGGGAAGACTATCCGACTGCCCCCGGTAGGGATAGTTTCGCCGGATCTGGAGTGTGCCATCCAATTTTCCAAGGGCGTCCCGCCACCGAAGGCAGAACTCCTTTTCAAGAGCTCTGTGTGGGTCATACAACAAGCCGATATCTGCCTTACGGTGTTGTCCATCCAAACAGGGTGTGAAGGTGTGGACTCCAATATGGAGGATACGCCTTTCCCTTTTTGCATTCTGCAAGATGTCTGCTTCAACCGCCATCCGGTGGGGAAGGTAATAGGATTGGATAATCTGTTTCTTGTCTGGGGGCGGCAGATTTTGTGTGAACTCAGAGAAGAGAGTGGGATGGCCCAGACTCCGGTTCAGGTCGCAGACCAGACGGGTGGTGCTGGAGGTGAAGAATGGCGTATCGAATGCCTCCGCGAGAGCCTTCCCCAGAGAGAGTGCTCCCAGATCGTACCCACGGTGTGTCTCCAACACCTCCCTCTTTCCAGCAAAGAGGGGTTGTAATTCCTTGGGCACACAATTTCTAGCGTGCTCACAGGTAAAAACCAAATAGAGATTTTGGGGTGACCCCGGGTGGGTCATGGGGACAATTCCTTCAGTGAGGGATTCGTGCTGACACACACAGTGTGTGTCGCTGATAATTGTTCACCTGGGGCGTATGTTTAACAAGCACCGCACGTGAAAGGTCTTCCCTCGGCCAAGCAATCACACAGACGGCGATAGATTTCCCCTACCCGGTCACGGTTGGCCACCGGCCCCACCGCAGTCAGGATCCGCCGGGCAAGACACCCTTCTTCGAACATCGCCACCAACGGATCTGCTTCGATTGGTGTTCCCAGTTCTTCAATAAGCCGGACCCAAAGATGCCGGGCTGACAGTGGGCCTTCATTCTTGAGACCGAAGAGACTCAGGTAATGTGGATCTTCGATGAGGCATGTATCGCCTTCGCGGACCGCGTTCATCAGAAGATCCGCAAGGGGTTCTATTGGCCAGCATAATTGTTCTTTGAAAGAGCACCAACGTTCCTCGGCGAGTGCGCGCAGGATCTCCACCGTGGCCTGGGCGATGGCGAGATCCACGATCGGAGACTCCTGGGTGTCGATGACACGGATCTCAATGGTGTTACGTTCAAAACGAGCAATGGCGCCTCGTGAGTTGAGCCATTCCTCTTGGAGGATTCCCTCCGGATCATGAGGGGCGATATCGTGGTATATCTTGCCCAGGATGGCCATCTGGTACTCATCGATGGAGCCCACGGATTCGGGGATCACCAGACCTGTGATGGAGGGAACCAGGATCTGGTTCTTCCGGTAGACCTCCAAACGGCTGTCGAGGTAACCCGTGGTGTGGAGATCAACGAAAGGGGAGCTGGCCGCGATCATGGGCAGCAATGGGAGCACCAGCCGGATCGCGGCATGGAGGCGCACAAATTCCTCTTCATTCGCGAAGGGGAGGTTGATGTGCATACTCTGGAGATTTGACCATCCATGCCCACGGCAGTCGAAAATACGGTTATAGGCCGTATAAATCTCATTGTTCTCATGGGGCCACAACCGGGCATCGGTATCCGGATTCATCCAGGGGTGCATGGCGGTGGGCATCAACCGCGCGTTATGTTGGGCGAGAATACGGTTGATCGATTCAACCTGTGCATGAAATTGCCCACCCAACCCGGTCAAGGTTTTAGTGGGTCCATTCGTCTTGATCTCGATGACATGCATGACCAGTTCATTCGACCAACGGAAGCCATCCAATTCGACCTCAGACTCGTAACTTCCCGCGGCGGCCTTGAGAACTTCATCGGAGATGGAGCGGACATCGAGGGTCTCCGAGTCCACGATCATGGACTCGATTTCGACTCCATATCCCTCAAAAAGACCAAGTGGGTTGTGAGGATCAGTCATCACGCCGTCCGGGTTGTTTGCTTTGCTCAATGCGTGAAAGGAACACGCTCATGATTTCGGTATAGAGTCCTTCTTTAAGTACACGGTCCTCAAAACCCGCGTCGATGCTAGGATTATCATTGATTTCAATGACAAAAACTTTGTGTCCGATCTGTTTGAGGTCCACTCCATAAAGGCCATCGCCGATCAGATTCGCCGCCCGCAGAGCGGTCTTGACCACCTCTGGGGGCGCCTCTTCCACTAACATCGTCTCAACCCGGCCATAGTGTGTATTGCCGACCGTGTCCGTATGTTGAATCTTCCACTGTTTGGAGGCCATGAAGTACTTGCAGACATAGAGCGCCTGGCGATCGAGGATCCCGACCCGCCAATCGAATTCCGTGGGGAGGAATTCTTGCGCGATGATGAGGTCGGATTCCTTAAGAAGGGCATCCAGGCGGTAGTCCAGCATCGCGGGGTCCTCGACTTTGTAAACACCCTGGGAAAAAGAACTATCGGGTTGTTTGAGAATGCAGGGTAGCCCGATTTTCTCATGGATGACGTCGGTGTTGCCACGGTGAACAATCAGTGTCTTGGGGGTGGCGATGTGGTGGCGGTCGAGGAGTTCGGCCAGATAGACCTTGTTGGTGCACCTAAGAATCGAGATCGGATCATCGATAACCACCAAGCCCTCCGCCGCGGCACGGCGGGCGAAACGGTAAGTGTGATGCGTGACATTCGTGGTCTCGCGGATGAAGAGCGCGTCATACTCGGGCAGGCGCCCAAAGTCCTCTTTCTCAATCAACTCGGCGGAGAGTCCCACCCGTTGAGCGGCGCGGACGAACCTTTGCAGAGCCTTGGTGTTCGAGGGCGGGTCCTTCTCCTCGGGGTTGTACAGGATCGCCAAATCAAACCTTGTGCGCGACTTTTTCGGTGCGCTGGGTCCTCCATTCTCGAAGTACCTCGTGGCAGCCTCGATGACAAAAGGACGGTGGCTTACAGGTATCTCATTTGCGGGAATTGGCCGGATACTGTTGAGCTGCCATTGATTGTCCTCAAAGGCGAACTCCGCGCGTAGGAGTGGCGATTGAAAGAGTTTGAAGAGCTGGGAGCTAAGGCGGTCATAGCGCTTCGCAAGGTTCCGTCCAAAATAGACACTCAGCGTAAAATTAGGTGATTGCACTGGCCGGAGACTGGATTGGATCAACTCCTCCAGTTCCTCGGATACGAGCCGGATGATACTGACCGACTTCATGTCTTGGATGGTGGCGATACTGGGGAGTGGACGGTGGCCACGGGCGCTGGCTAGGAGTGAGACATAATACCCCAAGCTCTGGTAGCGGTAGGAACGGCACAGGTTGAAAACCTTGACCTTGCGGCTCTGTGGAAAACGTGGCTCGGTCAGGTACTCCCGTGCGGAAACCACCTCAACACCAGGTACATTCAGCGGCCAGTTGCGCGGCTTGTTGACTACAAAAAGGATCGACATGGGTATCGTTCAGCGATTTGGCTCTATGATCAATAGGTTGGCGTCGTATGTAAGAATACCGAGGAGAATGGCGCAAATGACTCGTTCTACGGCTATGGCATAGATGTGACTCTCGGAAAACGGATTAGGTTCCAGGGGATCCGCGATGAGTATGGTCCCAGCTTCTTTATCATACCCGCACAGCACCACGAAGTGCCCCGAAGGGTCTCCACGGACATCATCATCGTCCATGTTCACTCCATACTCACGTGGACTACGGTAGAGGTAGGTTGAACTCAAGCCAGTCAGGATCGGCTTGGAGGAGGACAGATAGTCCTCGATCAGATTTGGAGTCAGGTCCTCAAAACGGAGCTCTCCCCCGAGTTCCAGGAATTCGAGATAGCCTTTGGTGGCCCGGCGTAGTTTCCAGCGCCTCTTGGCCTTTCCCTGAGCGTGTAACTTGTCCGCCAAGGAAAATCCGGAATCCCGGAACCAGGTCGGATCGAAGACTTGGAGGTTGTAAGTGAAGATTGTGGCCCGGTATCCCCGGCGTAGGGCATGACAGGCCAGGAACACGGCGAGTGTTCCGCCGGTCTGCAGCTGAGCAACATCGTTAACGACTCCCGCAAGATCCATCTGGTCGCCGTAATAGGTGTAGACCGCATGGAGACAGGTGGGACCACATGCGGTGGGATCGGGCTGGGAGAGGATCGGAAATTGGGGGGTGTGTATCATCTATTCTATTCAAGTCTTGCGGTCCAGCATGATCTGGATCTGGGCTGCGAGATCCGGCGTCTCCTTTTCAACCATGCGCCAGACCACATCGACATCAATACCATCGTAACGGTGAATGAGAATATCCCGGAAACCTGCCAACCGCCGCCAGGGGATGTGTGCGGACTCTCTCTTGGTTTCCTCTGAAAGTCTCTTGGCTGCCTCGCCGATCACCTCGAAGTTGCGGACCACGGCATCCCTCGTTTTTGGATCCCGCTTGAAGGCCTCGGGACCCTCCGTGGTGTATTCCATGATGCGTTGAAGAGCTTCCCTGATATGAATGAGATAGAGACGGTCATCCTTCATAACGGTATTGACTCACCGATGACCCGGTCACGGATGTGCCAATGGAGCCCTTTCTCGTTAGCGACATCCACCTTGCGGTGCAAGAGGTCCTCAAGGTCCTGTTGAAGGGCGATATGGTCGATTAGGCTCCGCTCCGGCTCCAGGTTGATGAGGAAGTCGATGTCACTATCGGGGCCCGCCTCCTCCCGCGCCACCGAGCCAAAGATACGGATATTGTAAGCCCCATACCGTGCGGCGATCTCCAGGATCTGTTCCCTCTTGGCGGTGATCTCCTCACGGATTGTCATGCGAGTACCTTAGCCACCGCCTCACAGAGCGTATCCATGTTGTTGCGGGTCATACCCGCCACGTTGATCCTTCCGGATCCGACCACATAGATGCCGAACTCTTTCTTCAACCGCTCAACCTGATCCTTCGTCAACCCCGAATAGGAGAACATGCCTCGCTGCTGGATGATGAAGGAGAAGTCGCGCTGGACTCCTTTGGCGCGTAGCGTGTCCACGAAAAGGCGCCGCATGGCGTTGATACGATTACGCATGACAGAGGCTTCTGTGTCCCATTCCGCCCGCAGCTGGGGATCGCTGAGGATAGTGGTGACAATCGCGCCACCATGGGCGGGGGGATTTGAGTAGATGACCCGGATAATTGTCTTCACCTGGCTGAGAACCCTCTGGGCGGTTTCCTCGTTGGCGGTCACCACGGTCAAGGCTCCCACGCGCTCATTATAAAGCCCGAAATTCTTCGAGAAAGAACTGGCGATCAATAACTCCGCGCCGGGACGGCAGAGTTCCAGAACTCCTGCTGCGTCCTCGCTCATGCCATCCGCTAAGCCTTGGTAGGCGAAGTCCACGAAGGGCAGTAGCCTGCATTCGGTAAGGACATCTCCGATCTGTTTCCACTGCTCACGGGTAGGATCGATCCCGGTGGGATTGTGGCAGCAACCATGCAGGAGCACCACATCGCCCCCCTTACATCTGCGCAACGCGGCCAGCAAGGAGTCAAATGCCAGCCCATTCGTATTGGCGTCGAAATAGGGGTAAGTCCCCACCTCCAGACCAGCGGCCTTGAAAACACTGGAGTGGTTGGGCCAGGTCGGATCGCTCATCCAGACCTTTGCTTCCGGGAAGGCGCTCTTGATGAAGTCCGCGCCGATCCGCAATGCGGCGGTTCCTCCCGGAGTCTGAGCGGTGACAGCTCTCTTCGATTGCAGGATCTCATGCCCTTTTCCAAATACCAGATCTTGCACTACCCGTCCGTAATCGGCGCTTCCTTCAATGCTCAGGTAACTCTTCGTCTTTTCGGACAAGAGCAGCTTCTCTTCGGCTTTCTTGACCGAGTTGAAGACCGGTGTGCCGCCCTTCTCGTCCTTGTAGACTCCCACCGAGAGATTGATTTTTTGGGGATTCGGATCTTTCTTGTAGGCTTCAGTGATTCCCAGAATAGCATCTGGTGGCGCCATGGTTACATTTTCAAACATTCCTGGTCTCGCAGTTCTTCCCATTGTTCTAGCAGATCTCTAGAGCAGTCTTTCGAGTAGTTTGATGGTCTTCATCATTCCCCCCCACCCTCCCCCGCCAGGGGGGAGGGTGTTGTTTGGAGTTCACACTTTAGTGTGTCTTTTACTCCCTCACCCCTGGCGGGGGAGGGTGGGGGGGGAATGATAACCTGACCCGCATACTGCTCGTGTGAAGATGCTCCCCTCAAAAGGGATTATAGGAAATGGTTTGCGCAAAATGAATAGAGATGAGGACCTGCTTCTGATAGGGATTGTCTCCTGACTGTAAGCCTTCTATTTTTGCCTGGATCTGGCCTGATGAACTGAAAGGATGTGCGAAATATGGCTGCGGAGCGGATCTTGGTGACGGGTGGAGCGGGCTTTATCGGTTCGTTTTTGGTGGATTTATTGGTGGAGCAGGGGGAACGGGTAACGATCCTGGATGCCCTGGACCCACAAGTACATCCCCAAGGGAAACCCGTCTATCTCAACCCTCATGCCGAGTTCATCCATGGCACTATTCTCGACCGGGATCTGCTTCAAAGTCTGGTGGCCCGCGCCGATGTGATTTATCACCTTGCCGCCGCGGTGGGGGTGGGACAATCCCAATACCAGATCGATCATTATGTGGACACGAATACCCATGGCACCGCACGCCTCCTGGATATCCTGGTGAACCAAAAACATCCGGTCCGGAAGGTGGTGGTGGCGGCCAGCATGACCGGTTATGGAGAGGGGCTGTATGAGGCTCCAAGCACTGGTGAACGGGTTCGTCCAGGGATCCGTCCCGTCGCGCAGATGGAGCGACATGACTGGGAGCCCCGTCATCCACGCACAGGTGAATCGCTCCGTCCTATCGCCACCCCCGAGACCGAATCGTATAACGAGAACAACATTTATGCGATGACCAAGGCCCACCAGGAAGCAATGGTGCTGATGATTGGGAAAACCTACTCGATTCCCGCTGTCGCTACCCGTTTTTTCAATGTGTTTGGACCACGGCAATCGCTTTCCAATCCCTATACCGGGGTCACCGCCATCTTTCTGAGCCGGCTTAAAAACGATCAGCAGCCGGTGGTTTATGAAGATGGGAAACAAACACGGGACTTCATTTCGGTCCATGATGTGGTTGAGGTGCTCTCTCTCATCAAGGATCATTCCGCGGTGGATTACCAGAGCTTGAATGTGGGCTGTGGCCAACCCATTGGAATTGCCGAGGTCGGGCACATGCTGGCGAAATTGTGTAACAAGAGTATCGAGCCGGATATCCAAGGGAAGTTCCGCAAAGGTGATGTCCGTCATTGTTATGCGGACAACACACGCATTCAGAACCTGCTGGGGTGGTCTCCCCGGATCAGTTTCGAGGACGGTTTACGTGAACTCGTGGAGTGGTCCAGCCGGGTTGTGGCGGAGGATCGTTTTGAACAAGCCACCGCCGAACTCAAAGCCAAAGGATTGCTTTGATTTTTCCCTCATATTTTAAAGACGTAAACCGGTATTTCATCAAAATTCCGCTTGACAGGCAGACTCCTTCTGTTATCCTACCGTTATCTGAGTTGATTTTCTGTTGGTGCTAGGTTTTTTCCTTCCAAGCATAACCGCAATGGCACCCGAAAGGGGGTGGAACCAAAGAATCTGAAATTACTTAAGTTTGCCTGCTGACAACTGAGGACCGCTCTGCGGCCTCAGTGAGAAAATCTCGTTTTGCGAGACTTACAAAGTTGTCTTTGACCACACACGGGAGGTTGAACACAATGAAGTCACAGAAAGTACTTTGTTCGTTGTTTGTCGTGGTGAGTATGCTTTT
>CAYRBI010000129.1:0-17425 GCA_964422415.1 uncultured bacterium
AAATTACCTTGGTCCTCTGATCCTGGTACGATGGGTATTGTGATTTCTTTTAGAGTGTCTTGCATGTAACGGAGATCGTGCCTTGTTGAGTAGCTTCCCCTTGGGGAAAGGTCCCTCTGTCTTGCTGTGTTTGGCGATTGCCTCCGGCGGTTGGTTGCTTCTCCATCCCCCTGGGGAGAAGCAGGCAACCCTCTGTCTCTGGAGTTTCGCTCAAACGCACCTCAGGTCGTATGCGAAAGTAATCTCCGCGTTTGAGGCGGCGCACCCAGGAGTCACCATCGACCTCCAACTCGTCCACCCCGATGCGGTCACCCACCGCCTTCGTGCGGCCTTCTGGGCGGATCTGGATGTACCCGATCTAGCGGAAGTGGAGATAAGCTCCGCGGGTACATTTTTCCGGGGCCCTTCGGAAGAGATCGGATTTCTCGACCTGAAACCGTGGCTGGTCTCGACTGGTTATTACGATCGAATCCTCCATTCGCGCCTTGCTCCCTACAGCAATCGTGGACACATCTATGGTCTTCCGAAGGCTGTGTGTCCCGTCATGCTGGCCTACCGCCGTGATTTGTTCGAGGAGATGGGAGTGGACCTGACGAAGATCACGACCTGGGAGGAGTTTGTTGCGTTGGGAAGGCAGCTCACGGTTCTCGATCAACGGTATGCCATCGAGCTCTCCGACAGTAATGCTTCACAACTGGAGATGTTCCTCTTTCAGCGGGGTGGCGGCTACTTCAACCAAGACGGCGATGTCATCTTTGATGACAAGACCGGCCTGGAAACTCTGAAATGGTATATCCCTCTCGTGGCTGGACCGGACCGCATCGGTACCGATCTCGCCGCGGGCCGTGTCTTCACCCAAGCTTTGGAACAGGGCTACTTCCTCACGTTTCTCTGCCCTGATTGGAGAAGCAAGACCACTGAGATTTATGTTCCCAGGGTTGCGGGAAAAATGGCGCTCAGACCCCTTCCAGTTGCCTGTCCTGGCGGAAGGAGAACGAGCACGCAAGGGGGTACCATGCTCGCCATCAGCAAGAAATCACCCAACCGGGATCTTGCTTTACAAGCGGCCGAACAATTATACCTTCAACCAGAAGAACTTGCCCAACGATTCCAGGAAATCAACATCATTCCTCCCTTGAGAGATGCATGGACACATCCAGCTTTTGACCGGCCAGATCCTTACTGGTCTGGGCAGCCAGTGGGGCGTTTGTACGTGAACCTGGCCGAGGAAGTTCCGCCTCAGTACACCAGCCCGTATGTCAGCATGGCCAAACAAAAGCTGGGGGAGGTTGTTTCTTCTTGTGCCGCCTTCTATCGCTCCAAGGGACCAGCAGGTTTTGACGAATTCGCCGAAAGAACTTTGAGAGAAGCAGCGGATGGAGTGCGCTTCTATATGGCCCGGAATAGGTTTTAATCAGCATGAAGAACCCATGGATGTCTATACGCAAGCATAAGATATGGGCTCCCTATCTCTTCATTTCCCCTTTTCTCCTGCTGTTCCTGACCTTTGGACTCTATCCTCTTGTGAAAAGTCTCATCTTAGCTTTTTATATCACGGATGGTCCCAAGTCTCACATCTTCGTTGGCATCGACAATTTCCGTTTCCTCTTGTCTGATCCCGACTTTCACAAAGCGGTTCGTAATACTTCCATCTTCTCCTTCTTCTCCGTGTTGGTTCAGCTTCCTTTGAGTCTGGGACTAGCCTTGCTCTTGAACCAAAGTGGATTGCGTGGACGTAATTTCTTCCGGTTCGCCTTTTTCTCGCCACACCTGGTTGGACAGGTTTTTGTGGCTGTTCTGTTCTCAGTCATTTTCATCCCCCACTTCGGTTTGCTGAACCGGGCTATGCATTCTCTAATTGGGCTCGATCTTGACACCAAATGGCTGGGTAACTCCAACCTGGTCATGCCAGCTTTGATTCTGACTTCACTCTGGATGTACGTTGGTTTCAACATGATTTACTTTTTGGCCGCGCTTCAGAACGTCGATCTCGATCTCTACGACGCGGCATATGTCGATGGAGCCAATGCCTTCCAGCGTTTTCTTCACGTAACCCTGCCTGGTATTCGGGGAGTAACTGTGTTTGTCATGATTCTGGCTACGATTGGGTCCTTTCAGCTTTTCGAGCTGCCTTTTGTCATGCTCGGTAATGGTGCTGGGCCCGACGGCGCGGGACTGACCATTGTGATGTACCTCTATATGAACGGCTTTGTGAATGGAGATCTCGGGTATGCATCGACGATAGGATGGACTCTCGCCATCATGGTCTTTCTGATTTCTATTCTTCAAATGCACCTGACAGGAATGTGGAGAAGGCAGGATTAACATGAAGAAAGTTTTTCTCTTGTCACTGCTCTACCTTGTCCTTTGCACTTGCGCCGCTGTCATGTTGACACCCTTGGTCTGGCTGGTAGCCGCTAGTTTTAAGGGCCCCGACGACCTTTTTCACTATGTGTTCTTTGCCCCCTTCTTAGAACCTGAGGAATTCCTCCAAAGAACGAAGATAATTGGCATACTGGGCTATTTCGCCAACCTGGTCCTCACATTGATTCCCAAGATTGAGCTGCATAATTTCAGACAGCTCTTTATAGATGTTCCCTTTTTTCGTTTTTTCATGAACAGCTGTTTTGTTGCAGGAACCACTGTCATCATCCAGCTCTTTTTTTCCTCACTCGGTGGGTTTGCACTTGCCAAATATGAATTCAAGGGCAAACGGTTCGTGATGGGACTGATGCTGGGTACCATGATGATTCCGTCTCAGGTTCTTATGGCGCCTTTGTACGAGCTGATTTTCAAGATGGGTCTTGTGGACACTTACATGGGTCTGATAGTTCCTGGAGGAGTCAGTGTGTTTGGTATGTTCCTCTTCCGCCAATCCATGCTGGACATCCCCGATGATCTGCTTTACGCGGGACGGATCGATGGTTGTGGTGAATTTCGTCTTTACTGGGACATCGCGCTCCCCGTTTCGCGTCCCATGATTGGTGCTTTTTCTTTGATCTCTTTCATGGGATCCTGGAACAGCTTTCTGTGGCCCCAGATCATTCTGCACTCCCAAGACCGTTTCACTCTTCCCATTGGTCTCAACCAGATGGTGGGGGTTTATTCACAGGAATACGGGACACTCATGGCGGGTACACTTCTGTCCGTCTTACCAGTGATTCTCTTGTTCTTCCTCCTTCAGAAGGAGTTTATCAGTGGTCTCTCGGCTGGAGCGATAAAGGGATAGAGTGTTTCACGTCTTCTGCCGGGCTGAACTTTGCTGGTTGTTTTTCTCGCCCTTTGCCCGGTTTTGTATGAAAACAAGATGAAGGGGGTAGGGCCAGTCTACCGCCGCTTGACGGGTCAGACACCGGCCTCTGATGAACCGACCCAATAAGCATCCAAGGTGCCACTTCCTCATTCTCAAAACATATCCTGTGTACTCAAAGTGATCTTTGGTAGGTACACTTTTCGCTTTTCCTGTTCCCTCAAGAACTCGTTTCTCCCCCCCTCCCAGTGAAAGATTTGCTTGTCACGGCACTTTCTTCCTGCCTCTTGTGACCCGGTTCCACCCTGAGAACACCCCGTAGGGAGTCTATCGGAACCAGCCTGAAATGCCCAAGATAGGCTTCTGGCTTTCATTTTCTGGATGGCCGGTCTGCCCCCTAGACTCCGGTTCCCACCTTTCCTTCAAACTTGGCATCCCCCTTGCCTAAGCATTCAGCGGAGAAGTGGCTTCAAGCCCTCTCCAAGGAAACCAAGCGATGATTTCAGGACTCTACGCAGCTTCCACAAACATGGATGCGGTTATCCGTCAACAGGATGCCATATCCAGCAATATCGCCGATGCCAACGTGAGTGGTCACAAGGGCAAGACGATCGTTTTCCGCAGTTTTCCCACCCTCCCATTCTCGTCAGAGTCGGCCTTTGTTCCGGCGGGCAACGCGGGAAATGAGACTGTCGGGCGGATGGGCACTGGAGTGGGGGTAGATTGGTCCTATATGAACTTCGAGGCTGGGCCGCTCCAGGAAACAGGGGTTCCCACCGACCTCTCTATTGATGGAGATGGCTTCTTTGTGATCCAAACCCCGCAAGGTGAGCGCTATACCCGTAACAGCCAATTCAAACTCAAGGTGGCTACGGATGGAACAGCCACCATCACCACCCAGGACGACCATCCCCTGATGGGTAAGCAGGGAGTCATCACGGTTCCCAGCGATCAGAAGTTTGAGGTGGATCTTAAGGGAAATGTCATCGTTGGCGGACGGATCATCGACCAGATCCAAATGGTCGAAGTAGCCGACAGGAATGTGATGCTTCCCGAGTCGGGGGCCACCTTCCAGGTCGAGGAAAAATGGAAGGATCAGGTTTCACCCGCTAAGAGTTCAGTGGTTCACCAGGGCGTGGTGGAACGCAGCAATGTGAATACAGTCCAAGAAATGGCACGGATGATCGAGTCGTTCCGTAATTATGAATCAGCGGCCAAAGTGATCACGGTGCTCGATCAAACGCTTGATAGAGCGGTCAATGATGTTGGAGCAAGCGCGTAAATTTTATTCTCACCACGCATGAGTGGATGAGGATGTAGAGCAAGGAGACGGTCACATGATAAGAGGGTTATTTACAGCGGCATCTGGCATGACAGGCCAGCAGTTTCTTATTGACACGATCGCCAACAACCTGGCTAATGTTAATACCAACGGTTTCAAAAAGGTTCGTGCTGACTTCCAGGACCTTCTCTACCAAACCATCAAGCCCGCGGGTAGCAGCACGGACCAGAATACCCGTGTTCCCAGCGGGATTCAGGTCGGCCATGGTGTGCGGGTGGCTGACTCACAGAGGATCTTCTCGCAGGGGAATTTCCAGCTGACTGAAAATCCTCTCGACCTGGCCATCGAGGGGGATGGGTTCTTCCGTGTACAGTTGGCGGATGGAACCGATGTCTATACCCGGGATGGTTCTTTCACTCTGGATGAGAACGGCCAGATTGTCACCTCGGATGGATATTTGCTTCAGCCTGCTCTTACGGTTCCCGATGATGCTACCGACATCTCGGTTGGCAAGGATGGCACCGTATCGGTCAAAATCGCTGGTAATACCGATACCCAGGAAGTGGGGCAGCTTCTGCTCACCGACTTCATTAACCCCGCCGGATTAAAAGCCATTGGTCAGAATCTCTTCATCGAGACCACTGCCTCTGGACCGCCAATTGAATCGACGCCTGGCCAGGATGGCCTCGGTCAGATCACCAATGGATATCTCGAGTCCTCGAATGTCAGTGTGGTCGAGGAAATGGTGAATTTGATCATCGGACAGCGGGCCTATGAGATCAACTCGAAGGTGGTGCAAACCGCCGACGAGATGCTCCAGACCGCCAACAATGTCCGCCGGTAAGTGAAGTGAGATAGGACCATGAACACGAAACGCAGGGGTTCAAAAAAATCATGTGCTGAATGGATCGGAGCCATCCTTTGGATTCTTTCTGGAACCGCGGGAGCGGTGACGATCATTCCCGAGGGATATGATCCCTCGGCGCCTACCCTGAAAGCGAATGTCGGGCTACAAGAAGAAGCCATCGAGTTGGCTCCCACCATGGCACAGACCCCGCCGGCGGAGAAACCCAAAGTCGTCTTAACCCTACGCAAGCCCACCGGACCACTGGGTAACCTCATCCGTATGGGAGATGTCTGCGAGATTGAATGCCAAGACCCGATTCTTCTTGCGGATATCGAGACAGTCGATCTGGTTGAGACACCTCCGCCGGGTGAGTCCACCTTCATCTATCCCCGCCGTATCGAGGCCACCCTTCGCAAGATGGGAATGGGCAGTGGTGATTTTCTGATTCAGGGTCCCGATCGTGTGGCTGTGGAAACCGCCAGCCAGGAGGTTTCCATGGAACGGATCGAGGAAGTCGTGGCGGCCGCCTATAAAGCCCGAGGAAAAGAAAAAGGGGAGCATGATCTGATTGAGACCACAATCCTCCATCGTCCCAACCCGGTCCGCCTTCCTCCCGGTGAACTCGAAATTGAAGTGACCGATATGGACCGCCCCGGCAGTGGTGTACGGAATATCGTGCTCACTTTCCGGGTCGATGGTCAAGATGTCGACACCCAGAGTGTGCCGGTCCGTGTGACACAGCGCCGTCATGCGCTAGTGGCGGCACGTGATCTCGAAGCGGGGACAGCATTAACACCCAAAGATATTGTGGAGGGTCTCATTCCGGTCATGGACCGCGAAGCGAAGACTGAACTGGTAAAGGATGTGGTTTCGGTGATTGGAGCTAACCTGAAAGGAGCTTTGACCAAGGGCGAACCGGTTACCAAGGGGGACCTTGAATGGATTCCGATCAGCCGGAAAGGCGAACCGGTCAACCTCGTGAAAAGGGTTGGCAATGTCCGTCTCTCATTGAATGGAAATCTGGAGGAAGACCTTTTGTTTGTTGGACAGGATGTCAAGGTCAGACTCCGTAAGAACAAGAAGGAAGTGATAGGAAAGGCAACCAGCGATGGAACCATCGAGATTCGCTAGACAATTCTGCCTACACGTCCTGCTCGGGGTCTCTGTCCTGGCGCAGGGCGTCATTGTTTATGGGCAACCCACCCCCGCCGGGATTCCGGGCTACTCTTCGAATACACAGACGGTATCGGCGTCATCGTCTCCCTACCATCGAGCCTTTAACAAGATCCAATCTCCGAATTACGACGAAGGCTCTCTCTGGGGTGAAAACAGCCGTTTCAACACTCCTTTCGATGACCTCCCCGCGCCTGAATTCGAGGTGGGTGATATCATTGTGGTGCAGATCAAGGAGAATTTCCGCTCGCAGGAAGATATTAAATTTAATAACACTGTTGAATCCGAAGTGTCACTCGATGTCGCTGGATTGCTGACAGAGAAGTTGGACAAGAAATTATTCGGAAGCACCAATGGTGATACCGACTACCCGAAAACATCGGTCGAGGGCACTGATGATTATCAAGGCAAGACCACCGGCAACCGCCGTAGCCAGTTGACCCTCGATATCGCCTGCACTGTCAAGAAGGTCCTTCCTGATGGGCGTCTACTCATCGAGGGACGTCAATCACGCATTATTGGACGAGACCATAAGAACCGGATTCTGAGTGGCACTGTGGACCCAGACGATGTGGATCCAGAGAAGCATACGATTGATAGCACCATGGTGGCGGACAGCCAGTTGCGTTGGGAGGGACAAGGTCCTGGAGAGAATATTGCGAATCCAGGGTGGATCCACCGGATTCTGGATTATATCCCTATCTTTTAAGGATTGCGGAACATGTTGAGAATGTTCTTTCACGTTTTCCTGTTTCTGGTGTGCCTTACGGCGGGGGTGAGTGATGCCGCCGCCGCCAAGGTCCGCGTCAAGGACATTGCCCGGACCGAACTCGAACGTGGAAATCAGCTGGTAGGGTATGGATTGGTCGTGGGGCTCAATGCCACGGGTGATGATTCGACCAGCAAGGAGACCGCGCAGGCAATCAAAAATTATCTTGCTCTCATGTCCCGCGATAACCGGGGTCTGGATATAGACATGACCAAGGTCGAGCCTAAAAACAGTGCTTTGGTGGTGGTTACGGCTGAACTCCCCCCCTATGTCCGCGCTGGATCACGTTTGGATATCACGGTCAGTTCTCAATTCGATGCCAAGAGCCTGGTGGGTGGCAATTTGATTGCCACACCCCTCTTTGGTGTGGATGGCCAGATCTATGCCATGGCGCAGGGCCCGGTCTCTGTGGGAGGTTTCGCTTCTCAGGGTGGTGGTGCGGCGGGTGGTGGTGGCGGACAACAGAAAAACCATCCCACAGTGGGTTTGGTGACCGATGGAGCCATACTCGAGAAGAATGCGAATTTCTTGCGTGAGAAGGACCGGGCACGGCTCAATAGCGGGAAGGTCAACCTGATCCTCAAGAATCCAGATTTCATCCAAGCCCGTAATCTCCAACGCGCCATTAATGAGAGTTTTAACCTGAGCAAGGCGGCGCTGGCGCTTGATCCAGGAACAGTGGAGATTGATCTGAAGATGCTCATGGCCCGTTATGAGTATGACACTCCCATGGAACTCATCAGCGAAATCGAGGAGCTACAACTCAACACGGATCTACCCGCGCGAGTCATTGTCAGCGAGCGTACTGGCGTGGTCATCGCCGGGGGGGAGGCCAAACTCTCCGCCGTCGATATTGTGCAAGGTGATCTCAGGATTACGGTGAAGCCAGCTCAACCCGGACGTTATGTGAGAGAGGGTGGGAAGGCCAGTGTGAGTGAAACCGGTGGCAATATCAGACCGGGGACCCCCGAGTACGAATACATCCCCGGGCAACCCTCGGAGGCGACAGTTACGGAGGGCGACAAGACGCTGGTGCAGTTGGAGGAAGGGGACACGGTGGGGAACCTTATCCGGGCGATCAGTGGGGGAGAACTCGAAACCACTCCCCGGGACATCATTACCATTCTGCAAGCCCTGGATCGCATGGGAGCCCTCCATGCGCAAATGATCTTTGTTGAGGAATAAGACCATGAATTTTACAGACCTTCCCTTTTCAGGTGTTCAGCCCCTCCAGCCGGGATCCAGTTCTTCCGCTGTCGAGCGTCTCCAGGAAATCAGTGCACGCGCGGCCTCGGGCAAAGAGATGAGCGATGCCGAGATCAAAGAGGTGGGGCAACAATTCGAGTCCATGCTACTCCATCAGCTCCTGACCGCGATGCGCAAATCCATTCCCAAGAATGAACTCTTCGAGGAGTCTTCGGCGAGTGATATCTACAAGGATATGTTTGACGAGAAGATTTCGGAGCAGGTGGCCGCGTCGGCGCAAACTGGCATCGGTGATGCTATTGCACAAGGGATCAAACAACAACAGGAACGGACAAGTCTTGCCTCTGTCACACCACACATGATCTCACTGCAGGAGGGGAGCGCCAGTTATAAGTCTTTGGACCAGACTGGACAAACATGGAGGGGCATCCAACGTGATCAGAGTATCCGTGGACCAATTTCAGGCAAAAAACGCGCTTATGTGCCGATAACAAACAATGAGGGAACGGCCAATAAAGTGAATGTTGCCGGTTAGGAAACCGTGTATTAGAATCAGAGATGAGCAGGAATGCTCATCCCGCAAGGGGAGATTAACATGAATACTTTGGAGAAACGTCTGCTGGATCTCCTCCAAGAGGAACTCCAGATCTACCGGGAAATCCAAGCGGTGAAACATGCTGAGGCCAAAGCGCTTCTGAGTTTCTCCGCCCGCGCTTTGGATGAGACCAACAAAGCTTTGGAAAAGTGTGTGGCACGTGCAGCCTCTGTTGAAGAGGAGCGCCGCGAGGTGGTCCATCAGATCGCGAGTCCAGCCTGGACCAAAGACAAGGAACCAACCTTAAGGGAACTGGCTCCGATGCTCTCGGCGGAGACACGTGCCAAGGTCGAACCTCTCGCCAAAGAGCTCACCTCCTTGTGTGTGGAGATCGGAAGGCTGCAGTTTACGAACTCCGGCGTTATCGAACGTTCTCTTGGCTATCTCCGTGAACTTGTCGAACAACTCCTGCGGAAGACCCAGTTTCCACCCATCTCGTATAACGCCAAGGGTACTTTTATCTCTGGCCGTGAAGCGGCTCCTGGTCTCTTGAACCGTTCAGTTTGATGAGGGATAAAAGACAATGACAACACTCTTTGGTTCCTTTCAGGTGGGTATTCAAGCGTTGCTAGCACAGCAACTCAGCCTGAATGTAACGGGCAACAACATTTCGAACGCCACCACTGAGGGGTATTCGCGGCAGCGTGCGTATCTCATCTCGAATGATGCGATTGATACCACGGCCGGACTGGTTTCGACCGGTGTGCGTGTCTCCACCATCGAGCGGATCCGGGATGAATTTATCGATTACCAGCTGCGCGCCACGACCACCGATCAGGGTTACCTCGATAAGAACACCGACATTTATGACCAACTTCAGACCATTCTTCAGGATCCCTTGAGCGCGACGGCTGAGTTGATCGAGGAGAACGCCGCTGAGTCCGGCTTGAACTCCCTCTTGAGCAAGTTCTACGGGGCTTTTGAGGATCTCGCCACCTCACCTGAAAGTATTGCCGTACGTGCCACAGTCCGTGAGACGGCGACTACCCTCGCCAATACCCTCAACACCATCAGCAACAGCATGGATGAGATGGTTACCGAGCTCAACGACGAGATTGATGTAACCGTCACCCAGATCAACTCCATCATTGAGCAAATCGGCGATCTCAATCAGGAGATTGTCCGGCTTGAGGCGGATCCTGATACCAATGCCAATGATCTGAGAGACACACGGGACCAGCTGTTAACTAAGCTCGCGGAATACGTGCCCATCACGGTAACCGAACAAGAAAATGGACAAGTGGATGTCCGGGTTTTCGGGACCGGTGTCGTTATCGGTAACCGGGTTTCATCGTTTGAGGTAGTCTCGGATCCAGAGGATCCAAGTGGGATCAACCATATCATCAACTCCACCGAGCGTTCCCGTGTTCTCACGAACGATTTCGACACCGGAAAGCTCGGGGCCTTAATCGAGGCGCGTGACTCACTTCTACCTGCCTTGATCAATCAGTTCGACACCTTGGCGGCAACCATCATTAAGGAAGTCAACAATATTCAAGCCGGAGCGATTGGTCTAGATTCCTTCACTACATTAACCTCACAGAACACAATTACAGACGCCACGATCGCGCTCGATGACTTGAAATTGGATTTTCCCGCGCAAGCGGGCAGTTTTGTTGTCCGCGTAGTTGATTCAGAGGGTGAGGTTCAGAATCTGTACACGGTGGATTTTGATCCGTCCACGGATTCTCTGACGGATTTAGCTTCACGGATTGATGCGATCGATGGAGTCGCGGGCGTTGGTGGGGGCTCCATCTCCGCCTCAATAACCACCAACAACCAACTCCAAATCACGGCGAATGGTGGATATGAATTCACCTTCCAGGGGGATACCAGCAATGTATTGGCGGCGATTGGTATGAATACTTTCTTTTCCGGCAGTGATGCGGGTTCGATCTCGGTGAGCAGTCACATCGCGGATTCTGATGAGGGTTTGCGCAACATCGCTGCCTCCACTTCGGGAGCGAGTGGCGATAATGATGCCGCTCTCAAGATGGCGGAATTGCAGAACTCATTGGTTGCCGCCGATGAAACCGCCACCATTGGAGACTACTACCTCAGTATCATCTCGGCTTTGGGAGTACGAGCCGAGCGGAATGCCTCGGAATCCGAGACGACCACCGCGAGTCTGACTGCCTTGGAAACTCAGGTTGATTCAGTATCCGGTGTGTCACTCGATGAGGAAGCTGTTAATCTGATCAAGTTCCAACAGGCGTTTAATGCCGCGTCACGGTATATCACCACGGTCGACTCCCTGATTGACCGGGTCATCAATGGTATGGGCGCGAGCGCATAGGCGGAGGTGAGGTATGAGAGTCACAAGTAACATGATGTCTCGCCAGGTGCTGACTAATATTCAGCGCGCGAGTGAGTCTCTTTATATTGTGGAGAATGCTCTCTCTAGTGGGCGTAGATTCACACGCGTGCAGGATGATCCCATCGCCTATGTCAAAGCACTTGATTTACGCCGTGAATTGGCGGAGAACCGTCAATATCAAGATAATCTCGCGCTTGGTGTAACTACTCTCGATTTGACTGAGTCCACACTCGCGAGTATCAACGAGCAGCTCCAGGGTGCGCGCCAGTTAGCTCTGCAGGGAACCAACGGGGCCATCTCCGATGACTCGCGGGAATCCGTGGCGGATGAGATCGAACAGATCCTTAACTCGGTAATTGAATTGGCCAACTCCAATTTTGATGGACGCTATCTCTTTTCCGGCGAGGAGACCCTGACCAGTCCCTTCGAGATTATTACCAATGACGATGGGACAGTGGGTGTAGTCTACCAGGGTGATGATGGCGAGCGTTTGGTAGGGATTGGCGAGAGCGATTACATGTCCCTCAGTCTCACCGGCCTCGATGCGTTCTTCACCTCGCTCAACGAGGTTACCTCGGATGTGGGCGTCACCGCTAATAATCTTCTAGCCACTGAGCTGGCCACGGAGGATCCACCCCTTACCGCCGCTGCCGGCAACTTCACAGTGGATGGCATCACAATCAACTTTGATCCCACTACCGACACCTTGGAAAGCCTCCGGGATTCCATCAACCGCTCGGTAAACACCGCCGAAGCGAGCATTGATGAGACTGGCCATCTCCAGATCACCTCGCTTACCAGTAATGATGTGGTTCTCGCTAATGGTACCTCCAACGTGCTCGAGACTTTGGGCATGTTCCATCAGATCAAGGGAACTGACCTGGGTACTACGATCACTTCCGCGACTACCCTTGCATCCTTGGGAATCACGGGAGATGCCATTCAGATCACTATGGGTGAAGATGAGTATGATGTTGACTTGGCGGGTACGGTCACCGTGGGTGATATGATCAATGCGGTTGCCGCCAGCGGCGCTCCTGTCGAAGCTTTTGTCAATAGCGCTGGAACCGGTATCACCTTTAGCGCCACTGAATCGGTGGATTCTCTGGAGGTTACCTCACTCCGGAAAATCTTCGGTTCAACCTCTCTGGCCTCTGGCAGTGTGACTTTGGATACCACGCTGTCATCTCTGGGGATCACCACGGGATCGATTCAGATCACTAACGATGGAGCCGCCACTACCGTTGATCTCAGTGGTGCTACCACCGTTGCTGAGGTTCTCGATGCAATCAATGCGCAAGTCAATGGAGTGACCGCCACCCTCAATGCGGATGGAACCGCGATCGATCTGGAATCGGCGTTCTTTAGTAGTGGACTTGCCGTGGCGGATGTCGGCTCCTCGGATATCGCCTCTGTGTTGGGGTTTGCTCAAACACGTAATGGTGATAGTGCCTCGGACTTGGGTGTGACCGCCGAGGGCACAGTGAATGAAACGGAAAGTCAGAATATCTTCAAATCCTTGACCGATCTGATTGCTGTGCTCCGTTCGTCCACCTCAACCACCGAGGACTTCAGTAAGGTCCTGGATAGCTTTGATACCGATCTGTCCACGGTGCTCTCCAACCGGTCTATTGTTGGAGCGCGTATCAACCGGATCGAGGCCTCGCAAACACGTTTCGAATCATTTGAAACTTACCTGACAGAGCTTCTGTCCGACAATGAAGACACAGATCTGGCCGAGGCCGTGACCGAGCTAGCCACCCAATCCAATGTTCTCGATGCCGCGTTGGCCGCTGGAGCGCAAACCATCCAGTCTTCACTGATTGATTTCCTGAGTTAGTATCACTCCCGTGAAAGGACTCACGGGAAAGGGTGAACCAGGCTTCATGAAAAAGACAGCGGCTTCCATGCCGGATTCGACTCTCTCATTCGAACAGGCTTTCGAACGGCTCTCGCAGGTGGTGGCGCGTCTGGAAGCCGGTGAAGGCTCTCTCACCGAGAGAACCCAGCTCTTTGAGGAGGGGATGACTCTTTCCCGGCTTTGCTCTGACCGGCTCGAAGCAATCGAGAAAAAGGTTGAAATCCTCCTGCAGAACCAGAATGGGCAACAAGAGGCTATCCCCTTTGGCGAGGAGGAGTCTGACTGAGGATGTGATTTCTGTTTCCCGGTCCGGATGGCCCGCTCTTCTCGCCTCACGCTCCCGTTGTTAGTATCCCCTTGTCCATATCTCTCATGACACACATGTTACGCGTTGGTACCATCCCTTATTTGAATGGCAAGCCCTTGATTGAGGGTTACGAAGCCATTGCTGACTCGGCCGAGTTCACCTTTGTTCCTCCCTCGGAGTTAGCCCGGATGTTGGCTGCCGGAGAATTGGACATTGGGCTTGTCTCAACTGTTGAGTATGTGCGGGGAAGCTACGAGATTCTTCCGGGAGTTGGAGTGGTCTCGCGTGGCGCGGTTAACAGTGTCCTGCTGACCGGGAGGGTTCCCATCGAGGAGGCCCGGACAGTCAACCTCGATCCATCTTCACTCACTTCCTGTACGTTGACCGCTCTTTGGTACCGGCTCAAGCTCCAAAAAGAGCCTGTCTTCTACCGGTATCCAATCGGCAGCCCCAAGGCCATGCGGTGTGATGCGCAGTTAGCGATCGGAGATGAAGGCCTTTTCCGCTCGGGGAGAGCTCCCTTCCAACAGGATCTAGGTGCAGCGTGGGAGGAGTGGATTGGTTACCCCTTCGTGTATGCAGCTTGGTTAGTCCGGAAGGGAGTTCAGCTCGGTCCCATGGCTCAGTTTCTGATGTCTGCCGCCGACCGGCATTCCCAGAACTCCCTGTGTGAACTGGCTCAAGAGGCCTCCATACGGCTTGGCCTGGATGGTCCTACCTGCCTACGCTATCTCTCGCATTCACTCCAGTTCAAGTTAAGCCGCGAGGCGGTTTTAGGGCTGGAGACCTTTCTCTCCATGAGCGTGGAGAATCACTCCTGGCTCCAAACGATAGTGGCTGACCTGCCACCGTTGGGAATCGAGGCTCCCGTACGGATTGCTCTCTATTCCCCTGTCTCCTGTTGTCACACCGCCGGCTCATGAGCTTCCGCTTCAATCTTATACAACGTTTTGTCTTCTTGAACCTGGTTTGGTTGGCGGTAATGGGGCTCTATTTCGGATACTGGTTTTCGGATGAGCTCATCGATACAGTTACACGTCTCAATACCATCGACCTATCAGATGCGCTTCATCTGGATATTAATAATCGTTTCTTCCTGGCTAACTTTGATTCCGTACCCTCGGATCCCAAGTCCATGCGGGATCGTCTGAATGAGATTAATGGCCAGATGAGAGATCTGCTCAGACCCACGGAATATCCTGTTCAGATTCTCTGGGATCACGAAAAATCGATCTGGTCGAACCATGGAGAATTAATCAATACCCCACTGCCCGAAGATCAATTACTCAAAGAGGCCTTACAGGGATATAACCGTGCCCGGCTTGAGACAGGGCAATCACGCCTCATGTGGATGTGGAATGCGTTGGCCCATCCGGAGCGCATTGTCAATGCGACTACAACCTCCTGTTATCTCCGGATCCTTATCCCCATCAGTTTTAAAAAGGAACAAGTGATCCAATCCATCGCGCTTCTGGAAGATCCCAAACTGATCGACATGATTGAGAAGACGGATCCGGGCAAGGATGTGATTCCCGGGATCCTCGAACTTCACAAGAATCCGCGCGAGCTTCTTGTGAACGCTGTAAAGAATGTCCAGTCCATCTGGAAACGTGTCCTCGTGGTCACCATGCTGACCTTTATCATCCTGTTTAGCTTGTTTAAGAGTGCCTTCAACACAATCGAGGGACAGGGCCGTCAGCTCCGTGAACAAGAACGTCTCTCCAACCTTGGCAAGATGGCGAGCTATCTGGCCCATGAGATCCGCAATCCGCTCTTCATCATCCGTGGCTCCGCGCAGACCATCGAGGAAACCTCCGATGAGGGCACCTCCGCGAGGAAACTTTCGCATTACATCATCGATGAGGTCGACCGGATCAATACCATGGTTCAGGACCTTCTCGGCCTGGTTAAACCGAGCCTCGCCCCGAGCCGTAACCCAACCAGTCTCTCGAAGGCGGTCCAGGATTCCCGTGAGCGTTCGCTCAAGCAAGCGCCAAAGATGGAACTGGTTGCCCAACTCGATCCGGATCATGACTTGATCTGGTTCAATGGCGACCAATTGATTCAGGTGTTCACGAACTTGTTCCGTAATGCCCGGGATGCCTGCCGGGGGCAGGGAACTATCCTAGTGGAAAGCCGCGTTGCGGGAGAGGGGAATCTCCAAGTGCGGATCACCGATGATGGACCCGGCATCCCCGAGGGAGATCTCGCCAAGATCTTTGAGCCCTTCTTTACGAAGAAAGAAAATGGTATTGGGCTTGGACTAGCCATAGTTAAGAAAATGGTGACGGGAAATAACGCCACCATTGACGCAGTGAAACCACCCGCCACCGGGGCCTGTTTCATACTCACCGTCCGTTTGGCTCCAGAGGGCGCGGCCTCCTCCGGAAACGGGGAGCCAGTGGAGGGAGAGCCTACGGAGCCTGGTCCGGCAACGGCCTGAGATCCGGAGAGTGTAAAGGGGAAGGGAGCTGTCGCTTGAACGAAGGGAAACCACGCATTCTGATTGCCGATGATGAGGAACTGATCCTCATTCTCCTGCGGGCCAATCTCGAGGCAGCGGGGTATGAGGTGTTGGCGGCTCATGATGGCCGTCAAGCCCTCACCATTTTGGAAAGCGAGAAGGTGGATGCGGTCATCACCGACATGAATATGCCTGAGGTGGGTGGCCTGGAAGTGATCCAAGCCGTGCGCCGGCTGTATGGACGCAAGGTGCCGGTTATTGTAGTCACCGCATATGGGAGTGTCCAAAACGCGGTTGAGGCCATGCACCGGGGAGCCACCGATTATCTTGAAAAGCCGTTCGATATGGCGGTGCTCCGCTCCTGTCTAGCCAAATGGATCGAGGAGTCCACCCAGGGTGGACCGTAGTCCTTTCCAGATTGAATCCCTTGGTCACCATGTAGTATGAATCCATGTGAAGGGGGGAGAGTAAAATCCCATGGGAGGCATCAAACAGCCCAAAGCCTATAAGAATGAGAAGTTTCTCAACAGTCCGGATGCCCGTCTGATCCGGATTCTGGCGGAGTATCTCGAACCCGACAGCCGTTTCAGAGATTATAAGATCCGTGACACGGTAGTCTTCTTTGGAAGTGCGCGTTCGGTTCCCCTCGATACGGCCAACCGCCAATGGAAAGAACTCGATAACCGTCTGAATGATCACCCGCTGACCAAAGAGGAACGGAGTGAGAAGGAGCGTGGTCTGCTCGCTCTACGGATGGCGGGATACTATGAGGGAGGGCGGGAGCTGGCTCACCGGCTGACCCAGTGGTCCATGACGCTGCCGGGCAAGAAACGGAGATTCGTGGTCTGTTCCGGGGGTGGTCCGGGGATGATGGAGGCGGCCAACCGGGGCGCGGCCGAGGCGGGCGGGGTTTCCATCGCCCTGAACATCAGTCTCCCTTTCGAGCAACAACCCAATCCGTTTGTCACCGATCCCCTCTCCTTCGAGTTCCACTACTTCTTCATGCGTAAGTTCTGGTTCGTCTATCTCGCGCGGGCTTTGGTCATCCTGCCGGGCGGCTTCGGCACCATGGATGAGATGCTCGAGGTTCTCACCCTTGTTCAGACCAGGAAACTCAAGAAGAAAGTCCCCATCGTCCTCTTTGGGATGGACTACTGGAACGAGGTGATCAACTTCGATGCCCTGGTGAGATGGGGAATGATCAAAAAGGAGGATCTCGATCTCTTCCGGGGAACCGATAGCGTCGATGAAGCATTTGAGTTCCTCAAAGGAGAACTGACACGGTTGTATCTGTGAGGTGGGCGGTCATGGATCGCATGATCCGCCCAGATCCCCCCCATAGGAATGGCTCCAG
>CAYRBI010000130.1:0-15210 GCA_964422415.1 uncultured bacterium
CCATTCGCTTGGTGGCGACTTAGTTTGGAAATGTGTTGAATCGTGGAGGGCGTGGAAGAGATGGAGGGTCACGGAAAACAGCAAGGGCTGAGCTTCCACGATCTTCCGCCCATTCCAATGACTTCCATGATTCAACACATCCTTCTTAGGGGCGCGGCAGGCCGCGCCCCTATGGGTTGATGTTTTACAGAGGCTTCCCGTTGTACTCCCCAGTCAGCGTGAGGAGGAACTTTTCAATCAAATCAGCATCCTTTTGGGTGAGACCGGTGGGTGACTGGTACCGCCCCATCATCGTTACCGCATCGCGAATGGTCTTCTGGGTGGCGTCATGGAAATAGGGGCCGGTCTTGTCGATGTTGCGTAGCGTGGGGACCTTGAAACGGAACTTGTCGGATTCCTTCTGGGTCACATTGAAGCGTCCATTGTCGCGCTTGATGATATTCCCACGATCCGCGAAATAATCTCCCATCAAGCCCAACTTCTCGAAGGATTGTCCTCCCAGGATCTTGCCTGAGTGGCAGGCCGCGCAGGCATGATCCTTGAAGAGCTGGTAGCCCTGTTTTTCTTCGTCGTTGAGGGCCTTGGTATCCCCCATGAGATACTTGTCAAAGCGGGAGCCAGTGGTGATCAGGGTTTTTTCGAAGGTGGCAATGGAGTTCATGACATTGGCGCTGTTGAGTCCATCGGGGTAGAGCTTAGTGAAGGCCGCCACCACCTCCGGGTCCTGCTGGAGTTTGGGAATCGCCTCGCCCCAGTTGGAGCCCATCTCGATGGGGTTGTTGACCGGGCCATCGGCTTGGGCCTGGAGGTCGGCGGCGCGTCCATCCCAGAACTGGATGAAGTTGAAGCCAGAGTTGAATACAGTCGGCGCGTTGATGTCGCCCACCTGTGCGTTGATCCCAACCGAAAAATCCTTCCGGTCCGTGCCACCCTTGTCCAACCCATGGCAGGAAGCGCAAGAGAGGGTGTTGTCATGCGAGAGACGGACATCATGGAACATCTTGTTGCCGAGGGCGGTTTTCTCGGGATTCGAATCTTGGAGAACCGGTAGGGGTTGAACCGGTTCAATCGCGAACTGAGGCGCCACTCCCTCAACCAGGTAGTGTTTCTTCCGGACTTCATGGATCCAGGAATAAACTGTCTCTTTCTGGGTTTTGTTCAGTTTGCTGTCCCAGTGCAAGACCGCGTATTTCATGGGAGGCATCCGGTTGGAGGTCAGGGCATACTCCACCATTGCGAGGGCCGGTTCGGAGACGGTCTTCCCCGCCCCGGGATTCAGGGCCTCGGCCAGATTGATATAAGTGGTGCCCTTATCTACATCCATTTGGATTTTGCTCTTAGCTCCTGGCAGATTGGCATAGAAGGGTAATTCCTCCCCTTGTACATGGCAGACCAGGCATTTGGACTGAAGAAGAGCCGCCGCTTGGGCATACCCAGGTTCATCGGTCTGACGAGTTGTTAGGAGCGGTTTAACTTGTGGTTTGATGACCAGGTTTGCGATCGGGAGAGCCAAAGCGAGTATCAGAATCACTACCAACAGGACGAGGAGCTTCTTCATGAGAATCCACCTCCACAGAGTCGGTGGCCTTATAGGGAGACGATGAGGCGGTCCCCCGGTTCAAGACCATCAGGACACACACATAAGAGATGTTATCAATGCGGGTCCGCTTTTCGTAGATGGGTGAGTAAAATTCACCTGGAAAGGTGTGTGTATGTTGTTCATGCTTCAGCATGTTGGTTTCGTTTCCTCATGAGGGGTAGCCTCACACGCTCAAGCGCGAACAACCCACCAGTGTGTTACGGTTTTATCTGCCATTTCACCGAGAAGGCCTGGAGATCGGCTTCATCGGTCACCCCATCGCAATTCAGGTCATGGAGATTCGTCCCGGCCTTGATCGAGGTCAGTAAGACTATCAGATCGCGTGCATTCACCTGTCCATCACCATCCAGATCGAAAGAGCTCTCATCAACTGGACAAGTGCTTGTTGGGGTACTTGTGGTCCCACGCGTTGCGGTGCGTGTGGGCGTGCTGGTTCTGACCGGGGTTGGAGTGACCGGGAGAGTAGGAACCGGATCGAGCAGACCGAGGTGAGCGGTGACTCCGGCATGATTGGTGGCATCCGGGCTGGAGTCGAAAGCTCCCGCTAGATGGAGAATGGCTCCCGTGTTGTTTGACAAGGCCGCGCCCGACCATCCCTCCGCTGACTCCGACACCCAGGTGACACCCTTACTGTTGGTGGAGGGAGTGAATGCGGTGGCGGCTAATCCAGACAGGAGGCCAAGAACGGCTGACACAACCACGAATTGAAAAATCTTCATGGCTGGCTCCGCGCAAAACTCTGTTTTTCAATCGCAACCATGCGTTTTTCCAGGCTTTCAATCTGTTGTCTCAGAACGGTATTTTCTTTTCGTAATGCTTGAATCTCATTGGCACTCACATCTTCTCCGTTGGATTTGGAGGTGCCGATGGGTGTCCAGGTGCTGGAACCCGCGGGCAAATGCATTCCCTCCGTGGGGGTGCCATCAGTATTGATGGCGGTGATCAGCCAGAAGCCGCCAGTGGCACGTGTGACGAATTCATTAGGTCCCCAAGCAATGATGTCGGGATCGTTGGAATCGCCCCAGACAAAGGAACCATTTCCAGTGGCTTTGGCGTGGCTTCCAGCCGCGAAACTGTTATTACCCGGGGCTTCGTTCAGATACCCTCCTGGAATCGTGGAAAGCGTGCCATAGGAGATATTCCCCGTACCCCCCCCGACAGAGGCTCCATTCCCTGCTTTGTTATTCACTCCTCCCGCCACCGTCCCGCCATTAGCGGTATTCGTCATCCCCCCGCCAATCACGGAGTGTGAAGCCTCTGTCACATTATGTTCACCGCCAGAAATAGTGGAGGCATCTCCTTCAGCATGATTACTAAATCCACCCGCGACTACTGATTCGGTTGAATAGGTAGTGTTCTCCTTTCCACCTCCGATGGCCGAATAGGTGCCGCTGGCCACATTCATCTCTCCTCCCGCGATGAGAGAGGATTTAGCAGCAGCCCGGTTGGATATGCCGCCCCCAACCGTAGCCAATTGAGCGATGGCCTTATTCATATCTCCACCACCGATCACTGTTTCAGAACCTTTGGCTTGATTAAAGGCTCCCCCCCCGATGAAGGCATATGGTCCATCCACCTGATTAAAAGAGCCACCACCGACCGTGGCCGATAACCCAGCTGCTTTGTTCTGATCTCCACCGCTAATCGTAGCGGTCATACCTCCGGCCTTATTTCCATATCCTCCCGAGACAGTGGAATAGAACTGGTTGGCCTCGTTGAAGATTCCGCCGCTGACGACCGCGCAATTTTGAGTAGCTTTGTTTTGTTGACCACCGGCGATGGTGGCATAACCGCCGGAAATTATATTTCTGTATCCTCCACCAATAACCGCAAATTGGGAGGAAGCCTGATTCACCGCACCGCCCGCGATGGTGGCGCCGCCAGTTCCGCTGGTTTTATTCCCCTGTCCCCCGCTGATGGTATCCGCCTCGCTGGATGCTATGTTGGAATCCCCTCCACCGACTGTTCCCAGATTGCTCTGCGCTTGGTTGCTTTGGCCTCCCGCGACAACTGAATATTGTCCCAGCGCCTTGTTGTTTTTCCCTCCGCTGACAGTCCCATAATTTCCGTTGACCTGGTTGGGAGCGGAAACATTTCCCCCGCCCGCGATGATTCCTCCTTCCACTGATGCGCCGATGGAGTTGGTTCGGTACCCGCCCACCAGGTTGGGACTGTTATCGTTCGGAATCAGACCCAGCGCCCGGTAGTTGTTGACCTTGAAAACTAAGGGATGGTTGGTGGTGGTGCCCACGAATTGGCCAGGGGTGGCTGCATTTCCAGACAGGCTCCAGGCGCTCGATCCGACTGATTGAGTGGTGAGATAATCTGAGGCGGGTTGCCCCCCGAGGGAGTCGCTGTTGGCGGATTGACGTGCGAAGGGGACACTGTTAAAGCGGACCCGTCCGGGGAAATATTCAGCTGCCTCGATTCCATCCTTGTCGGTGTCCACCCCCAGGTCATACCAGGCCTCTTCGGGGGGAACAAACACATCCTCCAACAACAATTCGAGCGAGAAGCGGCCTGAATCTGAAAAGGTGGTGGGACCCCCGGAGTTGGCCAGCAGGTTGCCACCCACCGAGGCATCCCAGATGCGGACCGCACAGAAATAGGTGCCAGTCAGAGGACCCCCGCCAGAGGCCTCCAGAGTCCCCTGGAGGGTGATGGTCTCGGGGACAGTAGCCAGGCATGGCAATGCCAGACAGACACACCCCAGAAACAGGATGCTATGACTCTTCCACATGAAATGCGCCTCCTGGTAAGGGGCGAACGGTGGTAGGGGAGCAGCAGGTCATTCACCCACTTACTCTTGTTGATTTCAATGGATTGTAAGGAAAAACTACACCACTACAGAGATTCGTGTTTCATACACAACAATAATAGCTGGTTGAAAAAACTCATCGTTGTGAAAGGTTGCCAGCTCTCATTCTACCACAGGAACGAGTGGGGAGTTCAACCTTCAGGTTGCTTGGACACACTCAAGTGTGAACTCCCAACGGAGAATGGGTAACTCCTTAAAGGTCTTACGCCTTTTTCCAGCGTGTGCCCTGGGCGGTATCCTCGAGAATGATCCCACGCTCCAGAAGCGAGTCCCGGATCTCATCGGCGCGCATGAAGTTCTTGGACTTACGCGCCGCGAGGCGTTCCGCGATCAAGCCCTCGATTTCGGCATCGAGGCAACCACGGCCATTATTGAGAACCCCCAGTACGGAATCCCATTTACGGAACACGGCCATGACCTCAACCGCTTCGGCCTGATTTATTTCTCCGCTATCGATCCGTTTGTTGATTTGCGTGGTCAGGTCATGCAACCGGGCAATGGCTTGAGGAGTGTTTAAGTCATCATCCAGGGTGCTCTCGATCTGGCCGCTGGCCTGGTGCAGCTGGTCTCGAAGATTCTCCGAGACCAGGCCTGGGGCATGGATCTCCTCCAGGCGCAGGAACAGGTCGGTCCAACGGTGGCGTTCCTCTCCGGCGGCCTTGAGGCCCTCGAAGGTGAAGTTGAGTGCGTCACGGTAGTGCTGGCGTACCAGCGCGAAACGGATGTTGACTGGATCAAAACCCCGTTCGATCAGGTCCCGGAGAGTGAAAAAGTTCCCGGCGGATTTGGCCATCTTCTGCCCCTCCACCATCAGATGACGGGAGTGCATCCAGGTATGAACAAAGGGTTTGCCAGTGGCGACCTCGCTCTGGGCGATTTCATTCTCATGATGCGGGAAGATGTTGTCCTCGCCGCCGCAGTGGATATCAAAGGTCTCGCCGAGCAGGTCCATGGCCATGGCGGAGCACTCGATGTGCCAGCCGGGACGTCCTTCGCCCAAGTCAGTCCTCCAAAAAGCTTCCCCCTCGCGCCGCCCCTTCCAGAGAGCAAAGTCGCGGGCATCCTCTTTCTCGTACTCATCCTGATCGACCCGTGCGCCGATCTTCATCTCATCGATACGGTGGCCGGAGAGACGGCCATACTGGGGAAACTTCTGAATGCTGAAGTAAATCGACCCCTCGCTTTCATAGCAAACGCCCTTCTCCATGATCCGCCGGACAAGGTCGACCATGCGCTGGATATAGCGTGTAGCGCGTGGGTAGTGCTCACAGTCCTCGATTTTCAAGGCGCGCCGGTCCTCATGGAAGGCCTGAATGAACGGCTCCACAATCGTATCCAGCGGGATGCGTCCGGTGGTGTTGCGGGGATCCCCTTGATCGAGCTCGATCCCACGTTCACGGGCGGCACGGATGATCTTGTCCTCGACATCGGTGATGTTCATGACATGGGTTACCCGGAAACCCTTGGCTTTCAGGTGACGGCGCAGCAGATCCTCGAAGACATAGGTCCGGAAGTTCCCGATGTGGGCATAGTTGTACACGGTGGGACCGCAGGTGTAGAGGCGGACATGCCCTTTCTCGATGGGCTGGAAGTCCTCCTTGCGGCGGGTCATGGTATTAAAGAATTGGAGAGCCATGAGCGATTAGTGATAAAGTCCTTTTGGTTTTTGAGAGGGAGTTATGTTTTATCCCTTCTCAGATTCCGCATGGTTTATGATAGGATCTGTCCTATGTCCAGTCCCTGGAGTGTGATGGAGAGGCTTCATGTTTGGTAAGGTTGTCATTTATGGTGTCGGATTGATGGGCGGCTCGCTGGGCCTGGCCTTGCGCGAGCGGGGTTTAGCGGAGAGCGTGTGGGGTGTTGGGCGCGACTACGAGCGTCTGAAGAAAGCCAGTCAACAGGGCATCGTAACCCATTTCACGATCAACCGTAAGGAAGCCGCCGAGGGCGCGGATCTAGTGGTGTTGTGCCTGCCGGTCAAGATGATCGCGGAAGAGGTTCTTGAACTGGCGCCTCTGTGTGGCGCGAACGCGGTGATCACGGATGTGGGTAGCACCAAGTCAAAGATCGTGGCGGAAATTGAGGCGGGTCTTGCAGATGAGGGGGTAGCCTTTGTCGGTTCTCATCCGATGTGCGGCTCGGAGCAGACGGGTTTCGGTTCCGCCACGGCGGATCTGTATGAGGACGCCACAGTGGCGATTACACCCACCAGTAAGACCCGAGACTTAGGTCTTCAACGGATCCGGCAGCTCTGGGAATCGGTGGGAGGAAAAGTTCTGTTGTTGGCTCCCGATGAACACGATGCCCTGGCGGCTCGTACCAGTCACTTACCACGTTCGGTGGCCACCGCGCTGTGTCATGCCCTTGAGCGTGAGATGGATGCAGAACGGCGCGATCTGATGGTTTCCACTGGATTTCTGGGCGCTAGCCGCACCGCTCTGGGGGATGTGGACAACTGGACAAGGATTCTGCTCTCCAACGCCGATCATGTGTTGGATGCCCTCGGTGACCTCCAAGGGGCGCTGGCGAAGCTGCACCACTTTCTTTCAGAGGCCAACGAGGAGGGACTACGCCACTGGCTGGCCGAGGGAACCGAGATCAGGAAGAGACTTGCGGATTCAATTCCGATCGCCAAACGGAGTTAGAGGGAGACAGGGTGGCACACCTGCTGGTTGTCGATGATGATCTTGATCTACTCGGTCTGGTCGCGCACCAGCTTTCCGGCGCGGGCCACGAGGTCGACCGGGCCGAATCGGTGGGGCAAGCCAAGACATTTCTTCAGAGGGGAAGCTATGATCTGCTTCTCACCGACCTGGAAATGCCGGATGGAACCGGTATTGACCTGCTCAAAGCCGCGCGCGAGGTGGACCCCAGCCTGGTGGTCATCCTATTGACTGGTCACGCCACGGTCGACACGGCAGTCGAGGCCATGAAGCTCGGCGCCTTCGATTACCTCCGCAAGCCATTCCCGGTTCAAGAACTCCTGGTCGTGATTGAAAAAGGAGTCACCCAACGGGAACTGGTTCAGGAAAACCGCAATCTCCGTAGACAACTGCATGAGAAGTACAAATTCCCCAACTTGGTGGGTAATAGTCCCGGGATGCAGGCGGTATTGCGTTTGGCTGAGAAGGTCGGGATCACCGCAAGCACGGTTTTACTTTTGGGAGAGAGTGGGACTGGGAAAGAACTGGTGGCGCGGGCGATCCATGAAGTCTCGCCACGCAGTCACCGTAGATATCTGACAATCAATTGCTCCGCGTTGACCGAAACCCTCTTAGAGAGCGAGCTCTTTGGATATGAGAAAGGGGCCTTCACGGGGGCGGTGACCACACGCCAGGGGCTATTCGAGGCGGCGCATGGAGGGACCCTGTTTCTCGATGAGGTGGGAGACACCCCGCCCTCTCTGCAAGCCAAATTGCTGCGGGTTCTGCAAGAATCCGAGATCCGCCGTGTGGGTGGGACCACCGGCATTCCAGTCGATGTGCGTATCCTGGCCGCGACCAACCGCAATCTACGTGAGCGTGTCCAACAGGGACTCTTCCGCGAGGACCTTTTCTTCCGCCTGAATGTGGTCTCGATCGCACTTCCAGCTCTGCGTGACCGGCGCGAGGATATCCCCGTACTGATCAATCATCTCATCCGCAAGAAGGGTGAGGCGCTGGGACGGTTCCCACGCCCCTCCAACCAGGTGATGGACATTTTTCTGTACTATGCCTGGCCCGGCAATGTACGTGAACTAGAGAATGCCATTGAGCGCGCCATGATTCTGTGCGAGGGAGATACGATCGAGGTCGTGGACCTTCCCGAGGAGCTGCGCTTTCTGCATCCCGCTCCCACAGCTCCGGCGGTAAGCGTGATTCCCAGCCCGGAGAGGGGCGAGGAGGCTCTCCTGCCTTTGGAGGAGGTTGAACGGCGGCATGTTCTGAGGGTGCTGGATGCGGTCAAGGGTCATCGCGAAGAAGCCGCCAAGATCCTGCAGGTCTCACGGCGCACCTTGTACAACAAGATCCAACGTTGGAAACCGGGAGACGAGGCCTTGTGATTATTGCCTGGGATGGGCGCGCTCTGGTGGGATCCCGGACCGGCATCGGTTGGTACACTCACCACCTCATCCGGGGATTTGTCTCTCTGGAGGAGTCTTCGCAACTGGGAGGTAGTCTACCCCCCCACCCCAACCCTCCCCCGCAAGGGGGGAGGGAGCATTTATCCCCCTCCCCCCTTGCGGGGGAGGGTTGGGGTGGGGGGGAGTGGAGAGCGGATCTCTATCTCAATAAACCGATTGCCGATCAGTTCAGTGATCTTGTGACGCCGTGTGTGGTTCCTTATCCCAACACGGTCCGGCTGCGTTCGTTCTGGGAGAACCTTCTGCTTCCGCTGCTGCTCAAGTGTTACCCGCCGGATGTCTGGCACTCCCCGCTCTCAGTGATCCCCAAGGGGCTGAAGTGCAAGACAGTGGCTACGATTCATGATCTCGCGTTTCTGCATTTCCCAGGAATCCTCCCGCCCGCCTACCGGAAATATTGGACTACCCGGATCGCGGGAGCCTGTGAGCGGGCTGACCGTCTCATCGCGGTCTCGCGGACGACTCAAGAGGATCTGCACCATTGGTTCAATGTGGAGGATGAACGCATTACGGTGATCCATGAGGCGGCGGATTCTTTTTATCATACCTCCCCTTCCCTGGCGGAGATCGTCTCGGTCAAGTCACGGCTTGATCTGAAGGGTTCCTTCTTTCTGTTTGTGGGAACCTTGGAGCCGAGAAAGAATCTCGCATTTTTATTGGAGGTCTATCAGCTCCTCCAGCAGAGAATCCCCAATCCGCCACCGCTCCTGATCATCGGAGGCAAGGGCTGGTTGCAACCGGATCTGGAGAGCCGGATTGAGTCCTTCCAGGGGCGGGTCCGCCTACTGGGTTATGTGGAGCGCCGGGATCTACGCGCGCTGTACCGGTGTGCGCGGCTGGTGTTCATTCCCTCGAAGTATGAGGGCTTTGGGTTACAGGCGGCCGAGGCTATGGCATGTGGCGCTGTGGTAATCGCCTCGAAGGTGTCCTCGCTGCCTGAGGTGGTGGGCGAGGGGGGTGTTCTCTTACCCATCGATGCGCCTGAGGTGTGGGTGGATAAAATACTGGAATTGTCAGAGAATGAGGCGGAACTCGGGCGTATGCGGGATAAAGCGGTCAGACAAGCCGCAAGGTTCAGTTGGCTTCGCACCGCCCGTGAGACCTTCGATGTGTATAAAGGTGTGATGGGGAGCTAGCACGTGAACGAGCGCAAACATGGAACCGCGGAGTTTGGACTGGATCTTGAAGGGATGGTGGCGCGGGCCTGGCGGATTTTCCTGAAGCGTCCATTGACCCTTCTCGGAGTCTCCTCATTGATTTTGATCCTGTGGTTGCCCGCGCATATCTTTGGCATTCCATCGTTCTTCTGGTTGCCTTTCTGTCTGTGTGTTCCTTTCGCCACCATCCATCTACTGCGAGAGGAACCCTCGGACCGGATTTACCTCGGCTGGATTCATCTGTATCCCCGGATTTTGATGGTTTTTGTCCCCGCGGCCGTGGCATTCGTGGTGTTGTATGTGTTCTGTGGGTTTGTGCAAATCTTCGTGCAACAGCTCTTTGCCAATGATCTCTCGGGATGGATCTCCAGTATGCTTTACTGGGGACGATTCTTTATTCCCGTGCTGGCGGAGTCGATTCTGGGACACACCCTGGCTTTGGCGGCGTTGCTGGCGGTCCGGAAGAAGATTCCGGCCACGGATGCCCTCTTGGAGTTATTTTCCACCCGCCGCCAAACCCTGGAGGCGTTTCTGTTGGGTTCCTCTCTGGCGATGTTCGGGATGAGCGGCGCGCTGGTGTGTTGTGTGGGCATTTTCGCTACCACCGCCTTTGCCTGGATCTGTTTGGGAGTTGCTTACTACCAGATGTTCGAGCAGTGAGGGCTGCCCTGTTAAGAATCAAAATGGATGGCATCAAAGCCCGTTGTTGGTTGTTAGCCGGGGGCGCACCGTATGTTGTTCATGCTTTAGCATGTGGGCCTCGTTCTCAATGCAATCCTGAGGTTACCCAGCACGCTATAACGCGAACAACATATGGGCTATTCCATCTGACGGTAATCCTCCTCTTCCTCCTTGTGTCCCCTCTAACCTCCTTTTGCGAGGTTATTCCGCTCTGGGTACAGCCCCGGTTGGCGGTATATGATCAAGCGGTCTCCGAGGTTTCCGAAGCCCTGAAACGAGTGGGGCTGACTCCCCAGCTGTGCGAGGACACCAGCCTGATCCCTCCGGGCACGGGCACGGCCATTCTGATTGGGGCTCCCACTATCCTGAAGCGGTTGGTGGAGATTGGCGAACCCAACCTCTCGCATCCCGAGAGTTACCTGGTGCGCAAGATTCCCGGCAGCCGTTTTGTCATCGCCACAGCGAATGGCGAGAGGGGGCTACTGTATGCCGCGCAGGTGTTGTCTGAGCGGATCGCGGTCTACCGGGAATTCCCGGAGGTCTTTCCCCAGACGGGGAGACCCTTCCTCGAGGTCAGGGCCTTTGGTATAGAGTGGCCTCAGGATCCCAAGGCCGCGAAGGATTACGACACGGAAGCCTTTCCCGCCCGGTTTACCCGCCACCTGGTACGGAACCGGTTCAACATGCTGGTCATCCAATACCGGGGCCAGGTCCGTGATCTGCTCGAGAAGACCAGTTCTGATAGCGCTCTGACTTCCCGCCGGTTGAAGGGGCTGATTGCTCAGGCGCGTTTACGGTGCCTGGAGGTATCGTTGTGGCTGAATCCTGATGCCGCCCTGGAAACCCCCTTGCCGGAGAAGGACTCTCCCTCCGAAAGAAGAAATCGTTGGGCCACCGATGTGGCCGAGTTGGCCCTGGCTTATCCGGGAGTCCATCTGGGCCTCTGGCCCTCCGATGAGCAACGGGAACGCGGTTCTGGGGATGCCAACCAGTGGTATGATGGTTTTCTGGTTCCCTGGCAGACTTTAGCGCCCAAGGACGCTTTCACCTTTGTGTCGGGGCAGGGCTTTGATCCGAGAGTGTTCGAGACCGAGATCGCCCGGAACCTGGCGATGCCGCCCTTGGTGGCGCTCAAGTGGTGCGGAGATCATCCCGAGGTTTGCCTTGAACCCCAGTTCATCGATCAGGGGTGGTTCCAACAACAGCCCCAGGATTATGGAATTCTGTGGGTTCTAGCGGATCAGGATGTGCGCTGTTTGCGTTCCTCCTTTTACCACCGCACTCGTCAGATCATCACCCGCATGGGTCAGGCGGTACGTGCCCCCGGGGTGGCGGGTTTCTTGTTCTTTCCACGCGGGGAGGAGGTGGGAACCGAAACCCTCAACCGGGAGTCAGTCGAGAACCAAATCCCTTGGAGCTGGGGGTTTCAGAAGCACTGGTACCGTCACGCCCTGTGGGGACGGTTGGGGTATGATCCCCGTCAGGAACTCAAGGATTTCGAACCCTATTTCGTGGATGGGTATGGTCCCGAGGTCGGTCCAGCTTTGATCCAGGAGGAGACCGCGGGCGAAGATATTCTCTGGCGGGTATCGAGGTTTCACTGGCGGTATGAATCCGCCGACTGGTATCCCGAGGCTTGTTTGGCTCCTGGGGAGGGCGGTCCTTATGGGATCTTGGGGAACCGTACCGGCCCGGCATACCGGGATACTGGTGCTTGGGAGCATCCTTTCGAGTCCATCCTGGAATTCATGTTCAGCCTGGCCTCGGATGCGCGCGAGCTTTCGATTCTGGAGTCGGTGGGATATGAACTTGCCGGTGTTGTCCGGCCTTTGGAGCCGGTCCGGCGGTGGATTCCCCTGGAGACCGCTGAGATCCTGCGGCGTCAAAATGCGCGGTTGGAGGAGATCGTTCAACGTCTGGACCGCCTCGCACAGAATTCGCTACGTCAGTTCGAGGCGCGCCATATGGCGGCTGATCTCGTGCTCCAGAGGCTGCTGGGTTCGTATTACCGTTCCAAAATCCTATCCGCGCGGCTCCTAGCGTTGGCCTTATGCCAGAATTCCTCCGATGGACGCGATACCGCGCTCAAGGAGATGGAGAAGGGTTTGGTCGCTTGGCGGGCTTTTGTGGAGCGTGTAGACCGGATCTACAAGTTTCCACCGGGAATTTCAGGTCAGATCCACGCCTGGAGTGATCTGCTTGCTCCGGCGGAGAAGGATCTGGAGATCATCAAAACTCACCCCGCCTTTACCCGGACAGTACGAACTCAAGCGGTTTATGGGCCTTTCGTCAAAGGTTCGACTGAGTTGGTGGAATTCGAGCGGAAATATGTCCGGAGTGGAGACCAACCCCCTATTCCCAGTGCTACGGTGGAGGTGTCCACCTTCGCAACCAGTAATGTTGTGGAACAGGGCTGGCTGGATATTCTCAACCATTACGCCGGATTCCTGCCTCTCGGCAAGATCCCCAATCCCGCCAGTGGGGAGGTGGTTTGGGTTCCATATCCAATTCCCTCCGAGGTACATGACTTTCTGAGTCTGCGGTTGGTGGGCGGGACGATTGACGAGGTGGTGTGGGGAGGACGGACAGTCCTTGGGAGCAGGCCAGAGGAGATGGAAGCCTTGTCCGAGAAGGCGCGTCTGGCTGGACCCGAGGGGGTACGTACCCTCTGGATCCGCTCCGACCGTCCACCCATGGGTGATCCCAATGCTCCCGCTCCTCCCCAACCTCCTATCCCCCGGACCCTGTTTGGGGATTGGGGATTCGCGGTGGCGGTGGAGCCCGATCTTCCCTTCCTGGTGGAGCCAGCCTGGTGGGAGACCGATGGCCTGGTGGTGCGTGTCCAGAACAGACTGGTCCAGGGACGGCTCGATAATGTTTCATTTGAGGCCAAACCAGTTGGGGATGGATGGTGGATTCCCCCTTCTACTCCACCCCCCATCTCGCTCAGCGAGGTCCGGACCTTCCTGATGCCCTGTAGTTTGCGGGAAGGCTGGGCGGCACTGCGTCTCGAATCCAAGTGGCGTCGGGAACAAGTGGGTCTGGATTTTTTTCCACCCCCCATGGGAGCTCATATCAGCCTGATCCCAGGTAGTGCGGGGATGATTCCGCGTTTGTGGGAGACCCCCAAGGGATGGGGGGTCTCGACCGCGCTGAGAGGCTGGCAGAATGCGCTCCTGTATCGTGTCAATGAATCCTACTTGATCGAGAATAAGCCCCTTACCCCCCGGAAAATGCTCGTTGAATGGTATCCCGATGGTGGACCCTCCGGCCTGGGTGTCGAGTACCAGGGTGATCTGGATGGAGAAATGCGGAGAAATTACAGCCTTGAGATTACCGGTTCTGATTGGGTTCGTACGGAGTTATCTTTACCAGGTCTCTTGGAACACCCCGGAAACGAGGGAGGGGTTCTCTTGAGACTGTTTAGAACTGACCAGGTAGATTTGGTGGTTAGGAATGTGGGGTTTGAATAACCGGTATGTTGTTCATGCTTTAGCATGTGGGGCAAACTCAAGATCTAGATATGAACGAGACTCACATGCTAAAGCATGAACAACATACCAGTGAACTCCAAATAATCTTCTCATTTATTCACCACTTGTGCACAAGTCCTGTACAAAATGCGTATGCTTTACAGACAACCGGTTGACGCCATAGAAGTTAGAGGCGGCGGGAGCGACTCTCTTGGGGTTGACAATCCAGCCAGTAAAAGGCTATAGTCGACAATAGCGAGGGAAGTCCGTGCCGGTCGCATGGCGGCCAGTGCGGGCTGAGGCCGCGATTTTAATGGAGGTGAATCTCGGAATGTTAAAGAGAATCAAAGGTTTCACACTGATCGAACTACTCATCGTTATCGCAATTATCCTTATCCTTATTGCCATTGCTCTTCCGAACTTCTTGGAGGCGCAGATTCGTGCACGCGTCACCAAGGCCAATGGTGAAATGCGTTCGTTGTCAACCGCTGTGTTTGATTACAACACCGCCCTCATCAGCGCCAGCAAGGAAGGTATTTTCCCTCCCGGTGGTGGCGTGGCTCAGAACGGGTGGAAGCCGTGGACTGACTCAGTCACCACGGATTCTCAGAAGAATGGCACCGGCGACAATATGCATGCCTGCTCAGTCATCTGGGTAACCGGTTCGTTTTATGGTGACAAAGATGACGCGGCAGCCGCGAACGCGGAAACTGTTCCGGGCGTATCTTATCACTATGACCTGCGGGTTATGACCTCCCCGATTGAGGCCCTTACCTCTGTTCCTCTGGATCCCTTCAAGAATGATGGCGGTTTTAACGCTCAGTATGATTACTTTGGCGTGAACCTGCGTGATACCTTCGTCTTCCGTAGTCTGGGCCCCGATGGTATCGCTCAAGTCGGTTGCGGAACTGATGGTTTCCGTTGCAAAAACTGCAAGCGTGGAACCACCAGCGGCACAATCTGCGTGGATCAGTCAGATGCATGGAAGTCGACTCCGCTGGCCGAGTTCTGCCTGACCGCCCAAGCCAAGGGATGCAAGAGTGTAGCCGATGCGTTGCGGATCGGGATTTGCGTTTACTCCCCGACCAACGGCACCAAGTCGGCTGGCGACCTGTGGCGTTCACAGGAATAGCCCGGTCTTAGTATCGCGGCGCTCGAACCTTGCGAGGGCATCCGGAAACGGATGCCCTCATTTCGTTTTGCTGTACCCGTTTGGAGTTCACACTTTTAGTGTGTCATGCAACCTAAAGGTTGAACAACATACGTGTAAGTTGTTCACGCTTTAGCGTGTGGGGGCAACCTGAAGGTTGAACAACATACGTGTAAGTTGTTCACGCTTTAGCGTGTGGGGGCAACCT
>CAYRBI010000130.1:15310-15375 GCA_964422415.1 uncultured bacterium
GAAGGTTGAACAACATACGTGTAAGTTGTTCACGCTTTAGCGTGTGGGGCAACCTGAAGGTTGAA
>CAYRBI010000130.1:15475-17395 GCA_964422415.1 uncultured bacterium
AACATACGTGTAAGTTGTTCACGCTTTAGCGTGTGGGGCAACCTGAAGGTTGAACTCCAAACGAAAGCAACCAAAGAGCTGGGGTTAGGAGTTCAACTCCTACCCCAGCTTTCTCAGGGTCTGTAGCAGAGGCTGTCCACGCAGCGGTCATCAACTTCCCGCTCTGAGCCAATTCTGTCCCATGGCGTATCATTTCGTTCCCCACATCGGCCCTGAAAAAACGGGAATTGGGACTTGTGTCCCAATCCGGCAGCATTCTGTCACTCTTCATATCATACTTTGTTGACTTAAGTTGCGTATTCGATTTGTGTTTTGGCGCTGGTATTTATGGTACTTGAGGGGCAGATTTTATTAAGTGGTACGGAACTTGTATCTTAAGAGGGCGTGGGACAAGGAGGTCCTGGAAGATGAGAACACCTGAGATTGAGAAAAGACTCGCCGGATCTACCACCTGCTCTTCAGCCTCGAAATACGGCCTCAGGGATTTCATCGAGAGGATCTTAGTACCTCTCCAAGAAGGAATCCTCCCCCATATACTCAGCGCCTCCAGTGGATTCAGGTATCCAATCCAGATGGTGCCAGCTCCCAAGCATCCCTTACACCAGCTGGCACCTGTCAGGACCTGGATCTGCTAAAAGTCCGCACACAACACAACTCCACACCACTTTGGAACACGCAATCGTGTTCCTTTTTTTTTGTGCGCCCTTCGTTTTACCTCACCCCCCTGCCCCCCTCTCCCACAGGGCGAGGGGGAACCCCCCCTTGTGTCATGGGTAAACTCATGAGTAGTCTTGATTTCTTGAATAAAGAGCGGAATATTCTTGTCAAACAAAAGAAACAGAGAATCAAGTGAGCGAAGCCTGGGGTGCTCGCAGGGGGGGAGCCAGATCCACCTCATCTTCCGGCGGCTTGCCGCCGGTCTCTCGGCGAGGTGCGATGGATCGTGGCCCATCTCCCATGTGAGCACCCCCAGGTAAACTCCAAAAGCCGTCTGGCCAAATCGGCTTGGAGGGTGTGTCTGTTCTGGTAAAATGGAATGAGCGGGGGCACAGGGGAGTTAAGGGCGGAAGGTCTGAGAACAGCCGCCGTGTATACCGGGTAAGAATCCCGGCAGGAGGATTATCGTGCTAAAAACCGCTTTTCCAAGCCTCATCTTACTGGGATTAATGTGTTGGTTGGTTCCCGATTCCGTTTCGGCGCAAGACTTTAATCCCTTCTCCGGCAAGGAAGACATCAAGAAGAATGTAACCCTACCCAAGGGGAGCAACATTAGCTGGCAGCGCCGTGAGAAGGGGAACACCTACACCTATAACGCCCCCAAAGAGAGCTTAAAGGATCCCATTCACATTAAGTTCAAGTCCAAGGATGGCACCAGTCGTCCCGATATCCTGGTCTGGGCTGATGAGATTCAGTGGCATGATGATGTGAAGAGCGGAACCGCCTCGGGACGGATCGTGGTCGATGATCAGAAGCAGTACCGGGTTGAGACCACCTATGTCGAATACAACCAGCTCACCCGTCAGCTCTATTGTCCGCGTACGACGAAGATCATTGAGAAGACCCCGGATGGTTCCCCCAGCCACATGACCGCCGAAAGTGTCCTGCTTGAATTTGATGAGAATGGAATCCGTTCCGCCAAGTTCGACCGGATTCAGGAAATGGACATGCAGGTTCCCGAGAATGAGAAGAATCCCTTCAAGGTTGATAAGGGTACCAGCCGGTCCAAGAGTAAAACCTCCACCTCCAGTATCAACAAGGCCAAAACCTCCGCTGATAACGTGGTTTCCATGCAGGAGCGCAAGGTTAAGAAGATGGAAGGTGTGGCGGAGTAAGCCCTGTATGTTGTTCACGCTTTAGCGTGTTTTTTTAGGGTGATCGAGTTCAACCATGCTGAAGCATGAATAACATACGGGACATGCT
>CAYRBI010000131.1:0-8323 GCA_964422415.1 uncultured bacterium
AGGGGGGAGGGAGCAAACACACACTAAAGTGTGAACTCCGAACGGCTCCCTCCCCCCTGGCGGGGGAGGGTTGGGGTGGGGGGGGAGAAGGTTCTCCTCTACCCCCGGCCCTAATATCAGTTCCTCTTCAAATTAAACGCGGGTAGCACCGGGATGGGATCTTTGGCCGCGCCAAACATCTTCAAATGTATGGCGGTCCGGCAATGTTCCGCGAGATACTTCACCATCTCCATATCCATCACCTTGCCATCTTGGTCGGTGTCCGCCTGGCCCGCCAATCCATCGGAGATACTCGCCGCCATTTCTGGATACGCTCCATCTTTCGAGATCACCAACAAGCCCACCCCAAGGGGAGACCTTGGGGTACCATCATCGTTGTTTTCGATCTTCGCCGCGATCTTGCCAAAGAGAGTAGTGGTTTGCTCATCCGTAAGCGTGGGAGAGGGTTTGAGATCCAGGAACCACACCGAGGGCGCGATCCCTGCGGCGGTCTGAAATCCATGTAGCAAATCGTTGATGCTGGTCCGTTGTTCCAAGCCGGGGCCGAAGGCAAGGGTAAACTCCTCTTTGTCCTTATCTTTACCTTTCTCTTTCCCCTTGTTCTTTTCCTTGTCTTTTTCCTTGGCCGGAACGATCACCGCCGAGGCGTAAAAGACACTGAAGTCGCGCGGCTTGAGGACCTTACCGATGTTCCCCAGATTGGACAGCATGACCCCAGAGTTCAGAGATTCAAAGGGAAGCACCAGCTGCAGAGGACTGAAACGTCCCTCATCGATCTGACCCGCCCAGCCTTGAATCCAGTCTTGCCCATCGCCACCATTGTTTCCGAGCGCCAGCCAGAACAAGAAATTGCCATGATCCTCCGTGGCGGGTTCGGGAATGACCGCGGAGGGCGAGGCCTCGATGGAAGTGACCTGTGGAACAGGGGGAGCCTTATCGGGAGGAGAGGTCTCCACAATCGTGAAGGGCGCGGAGGGCATTTCGGTCACCGGTTCAGGCACCGGCGAACCGAGGGGGAAGATGGAGATCTTGTCTCCACCCACCACCATCCATTTGCCACGGGGATCGATCGCAAAAGCTTGGGAATCCTGAGTGGCGACATTGACCGCTTCGACTGGCTGGGCGGTATTGGCCAGATCCCAACGCGCGACCACGCCATCGGAGCTTGCGGTGGCCAGGCTCAGATCGTTCAGGAATCCCACGCCGGTCACGCCCCCACTGGGTAAAGTGAAGGCTGCCTGCAAAGCCCACACTCCATCCGGAGCCAAGTACCACACCACGACATTCCCCGCGGAGTCACCCCCCGCAAGAAGCTTCGAGTCGGGCGAGAAAGCCACCGCGTTGACGGGGCCCTTGAATTCCAGCGAGCCGCGTGTCTGGGCCTTCGCTGAGTCATCATTGAGCCAGACAGCCAGCTTCGCGTTGGCCCCACCCGCCGCGCTGTAACGGCCATCCAGGGAAATGGCCAGAGAAACACAGGGAACATCCACCTCCAGCGAGGGGATTTTCTCATTCGTCCAAGGTCCCACCACAAAACGGCTGATACCGGGAGGATTCGAGTGACCCACCATGAGGAAATCTCCCACCGGATCGAAAGCGATGGCGGAGGGATTGGGCGGAATATCCCGGTCCGAATGGACTGGTTTCCAGTCAGTGGTTGAAACCACAGCGAGGTTCTGGCCGCCGCCCTCGGCAAGTGTCAATGCGAACAGGTCGCCCTGGCGGCTGTAAGCTAAGGAAAGGGGTTCCGTTTCCGTGTTGAGCTCGCGGATTACCCCCAGGTCGGGAACATTCAAGAAGACTATCTTGAACTTATTGTCGGCGCCTTTCCGGAGAGAGACGGCCAGACGGGTTCCCGTCGGGTCGAAAGTCATCCGCGAATAGCCTTTTGAGGAGATAGCGAGATTAGCCGTGCCGGTGGGGGAATAATCCGCCGCCCCACTGGACACCGCCCCCAAACCGAGCGCTAAACATACTCCCAAGGAGGTGAGTGCTGTTAGTTTCGTCACCTGGATACCCTCCGTTCCATGCGATGTGGATACAATACCACCCAACAGTCCCCCCTCAGGACATCACCCAAGAGAATATCGGTTCCTTGGCTGGATGGGAAGAATGGGCTAACGGGATTTGACCGCGCCGAAACGCCGGTCTCTCTTGAAGTATTCGGAAATGGATTTGTAAAAGTCGATGTCCCGGAAATCAGGCCAGAGGACATCCGTGATGACAATCTCGGAATAGGCAAGCTGCCAGAGCAGGAAGTTACTCACGCGCATTTCCCCGCTGGTCCGGATCATCAGGTCCGGGTCGGGCATTCCCGCTGTATAGAGATGGTTCGCAACCAGCTCCTGCGTAATCTCCGAGGTTTTGAGTTTGCCCTGGTGGACCTTCTTCGAGATGACAGTCACCGCGTTGGTGATCTCATCCCGGCTGCCATAGGAGAGCGCCAGGGAGAGCTGCATCATCTTGCCAGCGCTGGTAGCCCGGCGTGTCTTCTCTAACTGGTATTGAACATAGAGTGGGAGCTGCTTGAGATTTCCAACCCCTTCCAGGCGGATCTCATTCTCGATCATCTCCGGAATCTCCTCGCGCAGGAAGTCACGCAGGAGCTTCATCAGCGCGGCGATCTCGGTCCGGGGGCGTTTCCAGTTCTCAGTGGAGAAAGCATACAGGGTGAGATAGGGGATCTCGAGCTTGCGGCAGGCCTGGGCTACGGCGCGGACGGACTGAATCCCCTCGCGATGTCCCTCGATGCGTGGCAAGTCCCGCTGTCCGGCCCAGCGGCCATTGCCATCCATGATAATAGCGATATGACGCGGAAGAGGTTTGGCTCCCACGCCTCCCTCGCTTCCTCGCGCGATCTGGAGGAGACGGTCAATCCATTCCTGAGCTTCACTGCTTGGTTGGTAACTCATGAGAGAAGGACTCAGAAGTGAAGAATCTCATCCTCCTTTTCCTTGAGGATCTTGTCGATGTCGGCGATGAATTTGTCGGTCAGCTTCTGCATATCATCGATTGTGCGCTTGCCCTCATCCTCTGGAATGGAGCCATCTTTCTCGCCCTTCTTAAGCTTGTCGATAGCTTTGTGACGGATACTCCGTACCGAAACCCGGCCCTCTTCACCCACACGGCGGACCACCTTCACTAAGTCCTTGCGGCGTTCCTCGGTCAAGGTGGGTAGATTCAGACGGATCACGGATCCATCGTTGTGCGGAGTCAGTCCCAGATCAGATTTCTGAAGGGCCGTATCGATGGCCTTGATGAGGGAGCGGTCATACGGTTGGATGACAATGGTCCGGGATTCGGGGATCGAGATATTCGCCAAGTGTGAGATGGGGCTTTTGCCTCCATAACAGTCCACGTCAATCCCATCCAGGATGGCGGCGTTCGCACGTCCCGTGCGAACCTTCTGGCACTCGTGCTGCATAGCTTGCACCGCGCTTTTCATGTGTTGTTCAGCTTCATTGAGTATGTCTTTGGTCGACATTTCATGGCCTCCCATAAAACCAAATCATACTAAGCCCAGTTGGCGGGCCTGGATGTTCCCACGTAAGTCCCGATCCGTGCTCCCGAGACCACTTCCTCAATTACAGAAGGCCGGTCCATGTTGAACACAATCACGGGCAGGTTATTTTCACGGCACAAGGTGATAGCCGTCATATCCATCACACGCAGATCCTGTTCGACCACCTCCTGATAGGTGAGGTGTTCGAGAAAGACCGCATCTGAGTGACGTTTGGGATCCTTGTCATAGACACCATCGACAGTGGTGGCTTTCAACAGAACCTCGGCGTTGATTTCATTGGCACGTAAAGCCGCGGCGGTATCGGTGGTGAAGAAGGGATTTCCCGTTCCAGCGGCGAAGATAACCACACGGCCCTTTTCGAGGTGGCGGATGGCGCGGCGGCGGATATAGGGTTCAGCAACCCGGTCCATGCTCAGTGCTGATTGTAAGCGGGTAACCGCGCCCTCTTGCTCCAAGACCGCCTGGAGAGCCAGGCCATTCATCACTGTTCCCAACATCCCAATGGTATCGGAGGTGGTCCGGTCGATTTCCATCTTGGTAGCGCCCCGCCAAAGGTTACCACCACCGATCACGATTCCGATCTCCACGCCCATACGTGCGACATGCGCAATCTGCCGTCCAATGGAAAATGCTCTACCCGTGTCAATCCCCCGGCCAGAAGGATCGCCCATTGATTCACCACTTAATTTCAACAGAACCCGCCGGTATGACAAGAAACCTTAGTCTCCTCAGAGGGAAGGTGTTTCCCCCAAAAATACACGGATGTTGACCGCGTTAGATTCCCTTCCCCTCCCAGTCCATGAAGAACCGGGAGGGGAGGTTTTACTTATTCTTCGATAATCACTCACCCTCCAGCTCTTCACCGAGCTGGAAACGTGAGAAACGGCGGACTGTAATGTTCTCGCCAGTCGTGACAATGGCTTCCTTGACCAAGTCGCCAACCTTCTTCTTGTCATCCTTGATGAACGGTTGATCCACCAGGCAGACCTCTTCATAGAACTTGGCGACACGGCCATCGACCATCTTCTCGATGACAGCGGCCGGTTTACCGGAGGCTTCGGCCTGTTTACGGTAGATATCGCGTTCAGCCTCGATCACGGACGCCGGGAGACCCTCGCGGGAGACACTGCGGGTCTGAGGATTTGCGGCCACCTGCATGGCCAAGTCATTCACCAAGGTTCTGAACTGGTCGGTACGAGCTACAAAGTCGGTCTCACAGTTCACCTCGATTAAAACACCAATTCTGCCACCGCCATGGATATAGGCATGGACAGTTCCCTCGGAGGTGGTCCGGCCCACTCTCTTTTCAGCTTTAGCAGCACCCTTTTCGCGGAGGAGTTTAATGGCGGCTTCCATGTCGCCTTTGGTCTCCACGAGGGCTTTCTTGCATTCCATCATCCCAACTCCGGTTTTCTCCCGGAGCTTCATGACATCAGCCGCGGAAATTTCGGCCATTATGCTTCATCCTCCTGCTCATCCTGGTAATCATCAAATTCGCCTACTTCAGCGCCACCCACGGGACGCGGAACAGTACGTACTACGGCCTCCTGCGCAAGATCCGCCTCAATTCCCTCGGCCCGTTCCTGAGCCAGCTTCTGACCATTCACATACGCATTGGCGATCAATTCGGAAATGAGACGGACCGCACGGATCGCATCATCATTAGCCGGGATCACATAATTGATGGGATCGGGATCGCAGTTGGTATCGACAATGGCGATCACGGGAATCTTCAGCTTGTTGGCTTCCTCGACCGCGATTCTTTCCTTACGGACATCGGTGATGAAAAGGGCATCCGGAAGGCGGTCCATGGTGCGGATACCCGCCAGATACTTATCGAGGCGGTCACGCGACTTCATGAGCAGGATCTGCTCTTTCTTGGTGCGCAACTGCAGGGTTCCATCCTCGCGCATACGATCCAGCTCGATCAGACGGTTGACACGGCTGCGAATGGTCTTGAAGTTGGTCAGCATACCACCCAGCCAACGGTGGGTGACATAGAAGCAGGAGATGTTCTTGGCGATTTCCGCCACACTTTCCTGAGCCTGACGTTTGGTGCCGACAAAGAGAATCCGTCCGCCATGGGCTGAGAGTTCCTTGGTAAACTCGCAAGCTTCGTGGATCATCCGGACCGTTTTCTTGAGGTCCAAAATGTAGATCCCATTCCGTTCATTGAAGATGTACTTGGCCATCTTCGGGTTCCAGCGCCGGGTCTGGTGGCCAAAATGGACACCCGCCTCGAGCAGCTGCTTCATACTTATACCATCTTCCTCGAATGTTTCTTCCTGTTGAACTTGCCGATTGGGTTGGTCGGCCATATCGAACTCCTGGGTTGACTACTCTCTCTGTTCTCCCGCCTCCATCCCGTGGCGCGCCGCCATGCGGTCACACCCAAGCTGGTGAGTTCCCATAAAAGACGAGGGGAACTACGCGGGGCTCCTTCGGGACTCCCGGGGGTCCCTGTCGGATGTCTCCTCAAAATTAACCCCATCGCAAGGGATGGGGTCGACCCTAAAGGAGTTTTGCACAACCTATAAACTATAACACCAGACTCACGCTCTGCAAGACTGAGCGCCCAGCACGCATTTTCTCGATTGTACTGGCCTACCCACTCCTCTACCATGCCCGGTCAGGAGGAATCCATGACCAAAAAAATCCAGGATTTGATCACACCCTACCAGATTACCGATGGTGGACGCTTTCATCTCAAGAATCATGCCCCCGGCAGTACAGGCCAGTTCAAACCAGGACGGAAGGAAGAGGCCCAAGACCTTCTCCAACAGGGAATTGAGCAACTTGCCGGACTCCAGGAGAAGCTCTACGCCCAGGACCGTTGGGGACTGCTCTTAATCTTCCAGGCCATGGATGCCGCCGGTAAGGACAGCACCATCAAACATGTCATGTCCGGGATCAATCCCCAGGGGTGCGAGGTCTACTCCTTCAAAACGCCCTCGAGCGAGGAACTGGATCACGACTACCTGTGGCGGACTCTCAAGGTAGTGCCTGAACGCGGGCGGATCGGCATCTTCAACCGCTCCTATTACGAGGAGGTCTTGGTGGTCCGAGTCCATCCCGATATCCTCGAGGCACAGAAGATCCCCCCAGATCTGGTCACAAAACGTGTCTGGGAGGAACGCTACGAGGACATCAACGCCATCGAACGTTACCTGACCCGCAATGGCATCGCCATCCGGAAGTTTTTCCTGCATGTCTCTCAGGAGGTGCAGAGGAAGCGTTTCCTGGAACGCATCCAAGAACCAGCCAAAAATTGGAAGTTTTCCACCGCCGACATCTCCGAAAGCGACCGGTATGATGAGTACATGCAGGCCTACGAGGAGATGATCCATAACACCAGCACGAAACACGCGCCCTGGTATGTAGTTCCCGCCGACCACAAGTGGTTCACCCGCCTGGTGGTGGCCGCTGCGGTTGTAGATGCTCTGGAGGAGATGAATCTGGCCTTCCCGGAGGTGGATGAGGATAGACGCAAGGAGCTCGAGGCGCTCAGGCTGGTGCTCAGTTCCGACAGGAAACGGATCAAGAAGGAGAAGAAGTGACCACTGGGTAAAGATGCCGGGCGTGGTTTCCGCACCTCCCCCTTTCGTTACCCCCATTTTTGACGATGATTAGGACCATGAACCCACGTCAAGCCAAAATACACAGAACCACACGCGAAACCGATATCCAGGCGGAGATCATCCTTGATGGCCGAGGGCTACGAAGTATCTCGACCGGGATCGGATTCTTCGACCACATGCTGGATCATCTTTCCAAACACAGCGGTATCAGTCTGAGCCTTGAAGCCAAGGGAGACCTCGAGGTGGACTTCCACCACACGGTCGAAGACACCGGCATTGTACTCGGTGAACTACTTCACAAAGCCCTTGGCGATGGAGCGGGCATCACCCGCTATGGGTCGGCCACAGTCCCCATGGAGGAGGCGTTGGTAGAGGCCGCGCTGGATCTGTGTGGGCGCGGTTACCTGGTCTATAACGTCCCCACTACCCAACCCAAGGTGGGCGAATTCGACTCGGAACTGGCGCGGGAGTTCTTCCTGGCCTTCTCACGAAGTGGCCAATTCACCCTCCACATCAACTTACGCTATGGTGTCAACCAACACCACATCCTGGAGGGAGCATTTAAAGCGGTAGCCCAGGCACTCCGCCAAGCGGTGACTCTGACCGGATCAAGCGAGATCCCCTCGACTAAGGGAGTCCTCTAGATCATGCCTCCCAAGTCCGCCAAGGAAAAGAAAGCACCGGCCTCTCAGCCAGTCTGGGCGCACACGACGGTGGCCCAGGATTCGGTCCGTAAAGTGATCGTGGATTTCTGCGCCGGGAGAGACACCACGGTTGTTCCTCCCTGTGATCTGGCCTTGGCGGCGCCTGATCTCGCCACCAATGAGGCCTCCGCTCTGGAGCTCTTCCATGCTGGAGTGATGACCTCCCAGGAGGCACGAGCCATCGCACAGGCGCTCCTCTCGGTCCGGATGGAAATCGAAGAGGGAAGATTCCAACTGAACCCAGAACTCGAGGATGTCCATATCAACATCGAGGAGGCATTACGCGAGCGGGCGGGGGATGTGGCGGGAAAGATCCACAGCGGCCGCAGCCGCAATGATCAGGTGGCCTGCGATATCCGTCTCTGGCAATGCAATCAGATCCTGACGCACCTGGAGGGACTGGCCTGTGTTCTGGAGGTCCTCCTAGAGAGAGGTCTGGCGGAGAAAGAAACAGTCCTGCCCGGCTTCACTCATCATCAGCGCGCCTTCGTGACCACCTTTGGGCATATGCTTGCCTC
>CAYRBI010000131.1:8423-12226 GCA_964422415.1 uncultured bacterium
GAGGTCATCAAGGGCAAGACCGCCTTCGTGCATGGCGCGCTCTCCGGCCTACATTCGCTGGGGAAGGGCCAGCCCTCCGGATACCACCGCGATAGCCAGATCTCAAAGCCCCTGGGGCAGGATATTTGGCGCGAGGTCATGGGTATCCCAGTCGTACTCGAGAGTGTCATCCAGTCCATGGAGATTGACCGGGAGAAAATGCGCGCCGCCACCCAGGGAGGTTTCCTGGAAGCGGCGGAGTGGGCGGATGCCATCGCTCAGGAATCGCGTTTGCCCTTCCGGCAGGTCTACCGGGCCATTGGGATCGCGGTGGACAATGCGCGCGGGGTGGGAAGACTTTCCCGTGGGGTAGTCAATGACGCGCTCCAGGAGTGCGGGGTCAAGTACCGTGTCTCCGCCGCCTTGGCTAAACGCTTTGATTCACCGGAACAGTTACTGGCGGCACGCAAGACGGTGGGATCGCCCAACCCGGCCAGGGTTGAGGAGCTGATCCATTCGCTTCAACAAGACCTTAGTGCTCTACGCAAACGGGCCGAGGAAGACCGTGTCCAACGCAACCGGGCCGATGCCAAACGGCTCCAGGAAATCCGCAAGATGGCGAAGTTGAGGTAATCCCCTGCGCATTCTTGGTCTGGACCCAGGGCTTTCCGCGACAGGATATGGGCTGATCGAAACCGGTCCGGGTAACCCACGCTTGATCGAGGCGGGCATCCTCAAGGGACAGAGTACCCTGCCCCTGGAGAAACGCCTGCAAAACTTGCATGAAGCCTTGAGCGAGATCATCCATGGCGGCTCACCCGACAGCGTTGCGATCGAAGCTCTCTTCTCGAACTACAAGCACCCCACCTCGGCTCTGCAGATGGCCCATGCCCGTGGAGTCCTGCTCCTCGCGGCGGCGCAAAATCACCTGGCGGTCTTTGCCTATGAACCCGCGCGTGTTAAGAAATCCCTGACCGGTCGTGGAGCCGCGACCAAGAGCCAGATGCAGAAGATGATTCAATCCGTGTTCGGGCTCCCAGCCCCACCCACGCCGGCGGATGTGGCGGATGCGCTGGCGATCGCGCTCTGTCACGCCAATGCGATCAGCCGGGGAAATCTGGGAACGAAACGTAAACGCGGTGAACTCCCTGAGGCTCTCGCGGCCTTGATCGAGCAAGGCACAAAGAAGACCGGCGGAAACGAAGCATTCCAAGAAGCGATAGAGAAAGCGTTGAAAAGACGATGATTTCACAGATCGAGGGGAAGATACGCCGGCTGCTGGAGAACCGGGTGGAACTGGATGTGGGGGGGCTGACCTATGAGATCCTGCTCCCGGCACGGGCTTACCAGCAGTTGCACATGCACAATCCGGAAAAGCCGGTCCGTCTCTACACCTTCCATTACCTCGAAGGAGGAATGACCTCCGCGCCCATTCCCCGGCTGGTTGGATTTATCAATGAACTCGACCGCGATTTCTTCCACCTATTGCGGACGGTGAAGAACATCGGAGTGAAGACCGCGCTGGGTTCGATGATCCTGCCGGTCTCCCAGATCGCACGGGCCATTGAAAGTGAGGATATCCCCACACTAAGGGGCCTGCCCGAGGTCGGCCCGGCCACCGCCAAACGGATCATCGCCGAGCTCAAGGGAAAACTGGTGAAGTTCATGCTCATGCCGGAGGAGGAACCCCTAGCGGCGGGCCCGATGGTCACCAACTATAAGGCGGAGGCGGTGGAGGTGTTGCTACAGATCGGCAAGAAGCGTTCCGAAGCCGAGGACTGGGTCAACCGCGCGGCCCGTCAGTTCCCCGAAATCAAGGAAAGTGACCAGTTGCTGACAGAGATCTTTAAACTGTTCGGGGCATCGATGGGGTGATGTCACCCCCCACCCCCGCCCTCCCCCACAAGGGGGGAGGGCGCTGTATGTTGTTCATGCTTCAGCATGTTGGCTGACATCAGGATCCAATTGAGTACGAGCCCCACATGCTGAAGCATGAACAACATACAGTCCGCTAGATCTTGACCCCCTTCTCGGCCAGCAGTCTTCGATACAGCCCATCCAGATCATCCACCAGCCGGTTGATGCTGAAGCGGCGGATGATCTCATCCTTCACATGGCGGGCCTGGTTGGCATAGATCACGCGGTTCTTGTGGATGTCGAGAACACCCACGATGAACTCCTCCAGGTTCCCCAGCGGATAGATCCCCACCGGCCAATCCGGACGTTTGAGTTCATGGGTCGCGCCCACATCGGAACCCAGGATCGGATTCCCCGCCGAGAGCGACTCCAGGAAGGCCACCGGTAGTCCCTCATTCTTTGAGGTCAACACCGCCAGATCGAGGTCGGCATGAACCTGGACCATGTCCTGTCTCATGCCCAGGAAGTGAATCCGTCCCTCGAGTCCCATCTCATGCGCCTTGGCGATGATGCCATCGGCGGCGGGACCATCTCCGATCACAGCAAAGTGAATGTCCGGGTGATCCGGCAGGATCCGTGCGCCCGCCTCCAGAAACTCGGAGTGATTTTTGATCGAGGCCAAACGCGCCACCATGCCGACCAGGAAATCATTCTCGGTTAACCCCAGCTCCTGACGGATCGCGCCCCTTCTCTTCTTGGCATCGCGGAACTTCTCGAGCTCCAGCCCGAGATGAACCACCTCGAACTTCTCGGGTGGGGCCACACCCATCTGGATGAGCTCATCGCGTCCGGTGCCGCTGATGAAGATCAACCGGTCCGAGAAGCGCGCCAGGTACTTTTCGATCCGCCGGAAGATCTCCGATTTGACCGGGCCAAACTCACCACGCAGGACATGACCATGGAAGGTGTGCACGATGACCGGTACGCCACACTTGTGCGCGGCAATCCTGCCCAAGGCCCCGGCCTTGGCCGTGTGGGTATGCACTATATGGGGACGGAACTGCTCGATCTGTTCGCGGATTTTCTTATAGGCGATCCAGTCCTCGCGAGGACGGATCTCCCGGCTCAGTTCAGGAATGATGACTGGCTCGATCCCCTTTTCCTTGGCGATATAGAGCATATTGCCCTCGCGGTTCTCCTCATGGCCAGTGACCAGACGGGTGTCATAGCCACGGTCCTTGAGGTAGTGCGTGAGCAACTGAGTGTGAATCGCGGGACCGCCAACATTAAGGCGTGCGATCAGCCGGAGTATGCGAATAGGTTCTTGAGACATAAGTCGAAAGTGTATCTCCCCTGATTGGCAAGGATAATCTGGGAGATTCACTAGAGTCAATTCACCGAGCTCACCCGCCGCCGGATCAAGAGCCAACCCGACCACCAGAACAGGATCAAGGAAACATAACGGTAGTGCATCAGGTGGTAAGAAAAGGTGAGTTCCGTCAGTTCCGCCGGATGAACCGGCAGATTCCCCACCAACGCCGCCAGGCAATAGAGAGAAAAGACGGGCCAGATCCGCCTTTCCCAGGCCTCCCAGCCTCCAAAGAAGAGGGGAACCAGCAACCACACCAAGGTGTAATCCGCCACGCGCGGTATGGTCAGCAGAACGGTGGGCAGGAGCAGGTAAAATCCAAGCCGGTTTTGTTCCTCGCGGGATAGGCGCACCTCCTCCATGCGCCGCCAGGCGGAAAAGGCCGCCAGCCACACGGAGATAGGCACCAGGAAGGTGAAGAGATAGGCCAGTGACGGGATGACCGCGATGGGTTTGAACATGGTCTGATCGGTGAACAGACGGAAACCGACCGAAACGGTCGCGCTGTTGTAGATCCCCACCGTGTGCTCATCCATGATGCGTTGAAAGGTCTTGGTGTGGAGGAAAGTCCGGTAGGATTGGAGCAGGCCATGGTCGA
>CAYRBI010000131.1:12326-17384 GCA_964422415.1 uncultured bacterium
CGCTCAAAACGCCGTCCCACCAGCCGTAATCCCAGCCAGTAAATACTCTCGAAAGCGATACACTGCAACAGAAACCAGCCTATCTTGAGGATCGATTGAGGCAGTTCCACTAGTGGAGAAAGGACACGAGCCAGGAGGGGCGGATAGACATAAACCGTCAGATTGGTCATGACGACCTCCGCGTCCTCATTGGGGGTGGGATAAGGATTCTCTCCCAGGTGGAGGTACTTGGCGGCATTCAAATATGCAGTCAGGTCCCACTGCGCATTCAAATGGCGTGCATGAACATAAAAGACCAGCGCCACACCAGCCAGGAAATAGAGGAGACAACGAAGATTCATGGTGGAGTGGTAAAGCTAGATGACATTCCAGTTGTTCTCAAGATTCATCAACAATCCTGAAAAAAACATCAGGAGTGAGTTCAATCTCGCGAAGAATATCCTTCATGAGCGGGCGTTGAATATCCCGGCCCTTGTGATGCGGTACGGTTGTGGTACGTCCATCTGGGTGCCGATAGAAAACATGACTCCCCTTACGACGCACTATTTCGAAACCCAATCTGAGTAGGGCCTTCTCAACTTGTCTAGCAGTCAAGACCGGGAAATGAGTCAAAGGTTAACCGCGATTTTCTGGATTCCGACGAAGGTGTCATCACCTACAGTCTCCCCATGGGCTTCCATCTCCTCCAGACACAGTTCGAGTACTTCTTGAAGATTAGATTGGAGCTCATCCAATGTCGCCCCCTGGGTATGCGCTCCAGTTATCGATGGAATGGATCCAATATAAAGACCTGACTCGGGATCAAATTCCACATAGGCTGTGAAGGTTTTTGTCATATGGGAACACTCCTCCACGATTCTACACATATTGTAACCGCTGGAATAGGAAAGAAATCCCATTCCAGCGGTTGTGTCCAGTTCGATCAAAGGTATCCGTGTTCGTTACCGCGCGTATTCGGTGGCGCGCATCTCCCGCAGGACAGTGACCTTGATCTGGCCGGGATACTGGAGTTCTTCCTCGATCCGTTTACTGATATCCCGCGCCATCTTGGCCGCGCCCGGATCATCCACCTTGACGGGATCTACGATGATCCGGACCTCACGTCCAGCTGAGATCGCAAAGGACTTATCCACGCCCTTGAAGGAGGTGGCAATTTCCTCGAGCTGCTCCAGACGCTTGATGTAGGTTTCCAGTGTCTCGCGCCGTGCGCCTGGACGGGAGGCGGAGACAGCATCGGCAATCTGGATCAGAACTGCCTCGACAGTCTTCGGTTCGGCATCCCCATGGTGCGCCTCGACCGCATGGATAACTTCATCTTTCTCCTTGCAACGGCGTAGTTGCTGGACACCGATGGTGACATGTGAACCCTCCATCTCCCAGTCGATGGACTTGCCAATGTCATGTAGCAAGCCGGCCCGCTTGGCGATGGTAGGATCGGCGCCCAGCTCGTTGGCCAACATGGTGGCGATGTGGGCTACCTCAACTGAATGAGCCAGAACATTCTGGCCATAGGAGGTCCGGTACTTCATTCTTCCCAAGAGACGGATCAGGTCGGGGTTCAGGTTCGGAACACCCGCATCCAGAGCGGCGGTTTCACCAGCGTCCTTGATGGTGTCATCCATTTCCTTAAGGACCTTGTGGTGGATCTCCTCGATACGTCCGGGGTGAATACGTCCATCCGCGAGCAATCTTTCGAGGGTCTGACGCGCTGCTTCACGGCGGATTGGGTCAAAGCCCGACAGCACCACCGCCTCGGGGGTGTCATCAATGATCAGGTTGATTCCGGTGGTGGACTCAAAGGCGCGGATATTACGTCCCTCACGTCCAATGATCCGCCCCTTCATGTCATCGCTGGGCAGGGGCACGGTGCTGACGGTGGTCTCCTGAACCTCCTCGGAGGCGATACGTTGTATGGTGCTTACCAGGATCTCACGGGCCTTACGTTTGGAGATTTCCTTGGTCTCCTCGGCGTAACGAGAGATGATGAGGGCTTGCTCACGTTGCATCTCCTGCTCCAGGTTATCCAGAAGCAGCTGGCGCGCCTGTTGTTCGGTGATTCCGGCAATGGTTTCGAGAATCTGACGTTGTTTTACGAGAGTGGTCTTGAGTTCCGCTTCATCCTCTTCGACGGTTTTGAGTTTGGTCTCCAGAACCTTGTTCTTCTTGTCATACTCACGTTCTTTCTCATCAAAGGTCTCGGCGCGTTTATCGAGGGCCTCCTCACGGTTGGCGAGTTGTTTTTCAAGTTGGATCAATTCCTGCCGGGTTTCGCGGGCCTCTTTTTCAAAAGAGCGCTTCTCCTCGCTGAGTTCCTCACGGGCCTCGACCACCGCCTCGCGACGGCGGGCCTGAGCTTCTTTTTGAGCTTCCGCAATGATCCGTTGCGCTTGACGATGCGCGCTCTCAATGTCCCTTTCAAAAATCATCTGACGGGCCAGGTAACCCGCCGCCAGGCCGATCACAGCAAAGGTCACGGCCAGAAGGATGTAAATCAAGATTCCCATCCGGTTCTCTTCCTTTCTAGTTGATTTCCTTACTTCATTCGGCCAACCAGCTGGTGGCCTGGAGGGGGCCGGTCAGCTCCATGGCGGATGCCCCCAAATGGTCGATGAGGGCAGACGCGGTGATTCCGAGTGTTCCCCCATTAGTTGCTGCGTTTTCTCCTGCCCGCCCATGAAGGAACGCCGACACTCCAGCGGCCTCGTGGGGTCCCACTCCCTGCCCCAACAGGGACAAGATCATTCCAGTTAAAACATCCCCCATGCCACCTTGCGCCATGGCAGCATGTCCGGTTCGGTTGACCGATAGCAGCCGCCCCGGTGTCGCGATGACCGTGGCCGCGCCCTTGAGGAGGACTGTACAGCCCCAATGTGAGGCCGCCTCCCGCACGATAGTCCAGCGGTTTTGTTCCACTTGTCCGGCGGAGGGAATCTGGAGCAGACGCCCCATCTCTCCTGGATGCGGAGTAAGAACCGTGGTTCCCTTGCGTCCCGGTAATACCTTCTCCGCTCCAGCCTGTGCGATGGCATTCAATCCATCCGCATCGGCCACGACCGGTCCTTCAAATCGTCCTAGGAACTCCAATACCAATGCCTGTGTCTCAGCATCCCTTCCCAGCCCCGGCCCAATAGCCGCTGCATCGGCATTCGCTCCCAGTTCCATCAGGCGGCTGATTCCTCCCCTCCCGATACGGCCCGGGGCAGACTCTGGTAGGGGGAGGGTCATGCATTCCGGTATCGCTCCCTTGGCAGCCAGATTCAACGATTCGGGAAGTGCGAGGGTAAGCAATCCGGTCCCCATCTTGAGACAGGCCCGCGCGGCCAGCAGGGCCGCCCCAAGCATCTCCGCCGAACCCGCCACCAAGAGTGTCCGTCCGCGCATCCCCTTGTGCGCCGATAACGGGTACTGCGGGAGCACCCCCTTGATCCAACCTGGTGTCACTAGTTCGGCTTCCGATTCCGCACTCTTAAGCAGATCCGTTGGGAAACCGATCCCGGCCACATACAGTACCCCAGTACAGTCCAACCCCTCTCGCAAAAAGTGCCCCTGTTTGGGGAGCCCGAAGGTCACGGTGGCACGGCAACACATGGCTTCACCAGCAACCTCGCCGGTGGCTGAGTCGACGCCACTGGGAATATCAACTCCGAGAATCCACCGGGCCCGCGCTTTAGCCATCTGGATCATGTCCGCGACAGGGGAGTCCGGAGCACCACGGCTGCCGGTACCCAATAACGCATCCACAACCACGGGATTCCCCTCGAATCCATCCGTGGATTGGCCGGGGTTCCACACCTTCCAGGAGGTACAAGGAGAGCAGGTCCACCTTTTCCAGTTCACCTGGCTGTCCGGGCTCAGGGCCTCCGAGGCATGGGTCATCAGGACATGAGGACGGTACCCCCATCCCAAGAGGTGACGCGCCACCACAAATCCATCTCCCCCATTATTCCCCCGTCCACACAGGATCAGGATGGGTGTCCTCGGATCTTTGCAGAGACGGTGGCACAGGGAGGCGGTCTTCCATCCCGCTCGCTCCATCAAGGCCAACGAGGGTGTTCCCCGTTCCTGAATGGAGGCACGGTCAATGGCAGCCATGACCCGGCCAGTGACAATCCTCATGCGCTCATCAGCGAGAGACACCCACAGCCGGAAATAGCGAGACTACCCACTCTTGCGTAGGCTTAAGGAAAGGAGGGAAAAAAAGAACGGACTTAAACGGTCAAGGGACCGTTTTCAAGGTGATTCTTGTCCAGGTAAATCATCCTCATAGAATCGATCATGGAGATAGGAGAGAACGCATGCGACGGTAAAACCGAGAGCCATAATCCCGAAAAAGAAATACAAGCCGGTGGCTTCTCCCATGAACCATTTCGCCACGAGTAGATTCACTAAACAGAACAACCAGAATGCCGCGTTCACAACAAGGTACTCCAATGCTGAAAAGCGCTCCGGATCTGATTCCAGGACGACAGGCGCTGGAATAGACTCGCGGACCGTCTCAAGATCAGCCGGTCTTGTACCCGTTTTGCTTTTTCCTCTTGCCATACGAGAGTGTTTTGTCTCCCATGGGCTGAGAGTATCCCTGCTCAAGACTCCTTGGATACTCCCGCGATACTTCGCGTAAAGGCCCTTCAAGGGCCGGTATCTTTTTCTAACACGCCTTAACGTGTAAGTAAAGATGGGGACTCATCTTAAGGTGCGTAATTCACTGCAACCCAAAATAGCGATGGACACCCCTTTTAATAGATCTCCCACATCGAACCCCGGGATGGGTACACGGTTCCGTTCTCACGGCCGGGAGAGGCCTTATCGCTCATTGTAACATTTCCGTCGAATGAGCTCGTGGTAAAACCGATTCGTACCTCAGCGGCACGGAAATTGAATGAAATGGTCTCCCGGTCCCCCCAAGGGAAATATTCGTCGATTTTTTCAAGAGACTCCCCCTTGTTACAAATGTTGGGGAAGGCGGTTGTAAGGGAGCCATCGATCAGGTCTCCCCCCGAAGCGGCATTATAGAGGGCTAGATTGTCACCTTCATTCGACAAGGCTCCCGCATAGAGT
>CAYRBI010000132.1:0-17275 GCA_964422415.1 uncultured bacterium
GGATAGGTCTTTACTGGAGTATCCTATCCCCCCACCCCAGCCCTCCCCCGCAAGGGGGGAGGGAGCATTATTCCCCCTCCCCCCTTGTGGGGGAGGGTTGGGGTGGGGGGAATGTCATTCCGCAACACCATAAATATTCCCGTCACTCGCGCTCCGGTTTCATGCTCATCGAGGTCCTGGTGGCCACCACGCTCTTAGCGGTCGGTGTGACCGCAGCCTTGAATGCCATCTTCAGTTCTCTGCGCGCCACCACCGATACACGTCTGTATACTCAGGCGCTCTTTCTTTCCCAGAGACTCATGTCGGAGTTCGAGTCGCGCGCTAAAATGAATGAGGATTATGATGTCCCCAGCGGTGGTGAATTTGATGATGCCCCGAATTTCCGCTGGAAAGCCTCCCTGACCACTGATAAGAAACTCTGGATCCGGCGTATCGCGGTCACTGTGATCTGGGCGGAGAGTGCACGTAACCTATATGACGAGGACATGAACAACTACTACCGTATTGTGACTGAAGTACCTCTTCCCCGGTATCCTGAGGACTACGAGAAATGAGCCTCCCGGTCTCCATTCGTTCCACCCGTGCGGGCTTTACATTGATCGAGCTCCTGCTGGCGATCTCCATCTTCGTGCTGGTCATCGGAAGCGTATATGCCTCGTTGCGTGCGGCGACCCAGGCCTTGGTAGTGGGCCGGGCGTCGATGGAATTGTACCAAACCAGCCGCGCTGGTCTGAACCGGATGATGGTCGATTTTCGTAAGGCCTTAGCGCCCGCCTCCTTCCCCTTTAATGATAAGGAGGAGGATCCCGGTATGATGGATGATGAGTATTACATGCAGGAGGATGAACAGGAGCAGCTGCATGTCACCTTTAAGGGGGATACCAAACAAGTCCAATTCGTAATCCGCCAGGAGCTCCAGAAGGAAGATGGACCAGAGATGGACATCCGCGAGGTGCGTTACCAATTGGATAGCAAAAGCAACCTGGTCAAGGAGATCTACCGGAGCCTACTCGAGGCGCGTTTGGCGGAAATTATGGCGCGGCGTCTGGAAGAACGGAGTGGGGCTGAACCGGACAGGTCGGGAGGTAGGGGCCGCCGTTTTGTTCCCCAAGCAAACCAGGGTTATTTCGAAAAACCGATCGTTCAAATCATTTGCGAGGGTGTGAAGGAAGTAAAATTCGCCTTTTTCGATGGTGAGAATTGGAAGGACTCCTGGGACTCCGAGCAGATAGTGGTGAACGAGTTTTGCCGGGATCTGGATGAATCTGAGTTGACTGATGAGGACGAGGAGAAGGTCGGATTACCCAAACTGGTACGTTGTGATGTCAAGGTTGGTGGTGATGTCCAATTAAGCACCTCCACCGAGATTCCCACAGCTGACCTTAACATTGTCAGTGCACGAGCGAGCGAGAGTGATTTCGGGACCGCCTACCGCTCCAGCTACAACCGCCTTGAACGGCTCAAGAATGGTGATCGTTCGGGATCTTCCTCTCGAAAAAATCATGAGAGGAGAAGCCGCCGCCGATGAGTAGGGGCCTTGGGGGAGATAAACAGAGAGGCATCATCCTGGTCACCGTGATCTGGGTGCTCCTCATCTTGACTGTGATCGCCTGGAGCTATGCGCGCCAGTGTCAGATGGAACTGCGCATGACGGGATATCAGATCAACAGTGCCCGTGCCTACTACCTGGCCAAAGCGGGGGTTTCACGCGCGATGGTTTTTCTACGCGAGGACAAGCTCAAGGATCAAGGGGTCTTGGGTGAGGAGGATCTGATCGAGGTTGATGATAAAGACGAGAACTACCTTTATGATGCCCCCTCCGAGGCGTGGGGCTTCAACCCGGATGTCTATGGAATCGACCCCAGTAAGAAAGAGGAAAAATGGGGCGCTGAGATAGAAAACGCGCGTGGAAAACTACTCGTCAAGGTTGAAGATCTGTCAGGCCGGTTGAACATCAACACCGCCTCCTACCCCCAGATCCGCCGCCTATTGGAGGTCTGTGGGGTGGAAGAAAAACAAGCCCAAGCCCTAGGTGCGGCGATTGCCGATTTCGTGGATAGCGATGATCAGCCTACACTGATCGACGAGACAGACATCCCGGGGTGGGAATTTGGTGACCAGGGTAATGAAGATTACTATTACAATGGACGCCAGTCTCCTGAGGAAATCGACGCCTTTGGCCCCAACAATCCCATGAAAGACGAACCACTGGCCGCGGTCGAAGAGCTCCTGATGGTGCCCCACATGACCAGCCTGATCTATTACGGGGAGGATGAGAACAACAACGGGGAACTGGATGACAATGAGGATGATGGAGATGAATCGCCTCCCGATGATAATGGCGATGGCAAGCTCCAACTGGGACTCAAGGACTTCTTGACGGTTCAATCGGGTTTATCTACTGAAAAGAATGGTAAACCGAATCTGAATGCAGCTCCGTTTGAGGTCATCCAAGCCCTTTTCTGGGGCGAAGAGGAATCCGGCGATGAGGCCGAGGAAGTGGCCGACAAGATTGTCAAATACCGCAATGGAGGCGATGATGTCCTTGGATCTGATGATGACCGGAAGTTCCGTACACTCCCTCAATCTGATGAGAACAAGGAAGGCATTGACAGCGCGGGTTTGGATCCGAGTGATGTTTCCCGCGCCGCCAGTCTGTTCGGAGTGGCCTCGGACTACTTTATCATCCACTCTACAGGTATTGTCAACGACGTGAAGAAGACTCTCAATGTGACCTTACTCCGTGTATTTACGGAAGAGGCGGAATTAAATGATGGTGCGAAAGAAACCTTCAAACGAGACCGGGTGCCCGAGGAGCAGGTTAAGTTCCTGGTCATCAGTTTTGAGGAACAAGGCTGATGGCAAAGATTGATTCATCTCGTAAAGCCAGGACAGTGACGGGGATTGAGTATGGCAAAAAGGTCGTACGTATCGCCACTGTTTCTGTTAGCCGCTCCGGCAAGGTGACTGTCCGTGGATTGACCCAAGCGGTTGTACCGCCGGTACGCCTTAGCGCGAAAGAAGACACCCCGCCAGGACGTCAGATCGCTTTAAAGGAAGCCCTGTCAAAACATACCAAGGACCAGGGCGATGTGATTGTAGGTATCCCGCGCGAGGATGTGATCGCCCGGCTGGTCAGTCTGCCCTCAGCCGATCCTGCTGAAGTGCGGGAGATGCTTTTCTTCGATGTGGAACGTTATCTCCCTTTCCCACCGGATGAGGCCGAGATCTCTTACCGGATCCTGGAGCAAGCGGGGGCGAATGAATCCCATGTTTTGATGGTGGCCGCCCGGCGTACAGACCTTTATCAAGTCCTCGAGGAACTGGATGAAGCCGGTGTGGAACCCTTACGCCTCGATGTCGAGGTTCATGGGTGTGGTTATGCCTTCGCGCGCAGCACCGGGGAGGCGGATGGCGAACCCTTCGCCGTCTTCCACCTCGACCAGCAGAGCTCGTTGGTGGGGTTGGTCATGGGACGCCAATTACGTTTCTCGCGTGCAACTCCCATCGCCATCGATGATCTCGCCACCTCGGCGGTTGGCTTGACCTTCGAGAGTGATTCCTCTTGTTGGCCAGAGAATCAGAGCCAGTGGTGGGGGGGGCTGGTACGGAACCTGAAGCGTTCACTGACGGGCTTTTCTCATGAACCACTTGGAGCTCAGCCCAGCCGTTTGATCCTTTCCGGACCCGGGAGTGAACTCCCCGGCATCAGTGAAGCCCTGGAGAGAGAGATCTCGATTCCAGTCATACACCGGCTCCCGGTTCCCCCGGGGAAACTCTCCGAACCCTTGTTGTTCTATTCCTGCCCGATTGGTTTGGCCCTCGAGGAAATTGAGAGCCCAACCCACATCAACCTGGTCCCCGAAGAGATCTACCACGAACGCGCCGTGGCGCGCCGGAAGCAGTTTCTGGTGAACTCCACCATCTTGATGGTGTTCAACCTGATCCTTTTGGGGGGCTGGGTGGGGCATCAATTCTGGAATAAACAACAGATCATCCAAATCTACGAGAACAAGATCGCGGAGATCCAACCGCAGATCAGAGGCATCGACGAGATCGACAAGAAGCTCAAGGTCATCAATTCCAACATTGACCGGAACAACTCGGCCTTCAAGATTCTCCAGGACCTGTTCACGCGTACCCCCGACCGCGTCAAGATCTTGCAGCTCGATTTCATTAAATCCGACAGTGTGGTCATGAACCTGGAAACCTATAGCCCCGCTGATTTGGATGGGTATGTCAAGATTCTAAGCGATTCTCCATTCTTCGCGGGCACCATTGAGAGTGGGCGGCTGGAAACGGTGGACCTCTCTAAGAAGGGGAAAGGGTCCTATGCCGTCGACAGTTACCAAAAGGTGACTGGAACCAAGTGCACACTCAAATCCAGCCAGAAACTGCAACAACAATAAAGGACTACTACGATGCCGATGCTGCAAACCCGGCGTGAACGTTTCTTGATGGGAGTGACCGCCCTGGCGGTGGTTTTTGGGGGTGGCTATCTGGTCGCTTACCGTCCCCTTATGGCCAAGTATCAGGATCTGGATGCCCGGATCGCCGATCTCAAGAAGAGCCTGGATGAAACTAAAGAGCAGAGCGTCCGTTCGCAACAATACCGCGCGGAGTTTGACCGGATCCGGGAAAGTCTCTCGATTGAAGGGACTGAGCAGGATAAAAAGAACCGCATCAGCGATGAACTCACTAAACTCACTAATGAATGCGGCATCACCCAAGGCTCACGAAGCGAGAATCCGGCGGAGTGGATCGATGATGACTTCAAGATCTATTCTTACTCCCTCAAAACTATCGAAACCGACTGGCCAACCCTTGCTGCTTTCCTCTATCAGGTGGAAAACAATCCAGCTGTGCTCGAAATCAACAAGCTCAGTGTCCAGCGGGGAAGGGGTGCGGGAGTTTCATCTCTGAACTCGATTAAAGCGGATGTTGATATTTCACGGATCATCGAGTCCAAGAGAGCTACGAAAGAAACCAAGAAAAGGCGATGAAAAAATATTCTGAACTATTGGTTTACCTGATCCTCATCATCCTCGCGGGTTGCCTGAGCCTGCTGCTGGTGACGGATATTATGCAGGCTAAGGCTGAACGCACCGAGTTGACGAAACCGGATGAGGAAGACCTGAAGGCTCCTGATGGCGCCATGGACGGGCCTGTTCCTATTCAAACCGCGATCGGGGTGTTTCAAGATCGTTCTGACCTCTTTTCGTTGTTGGTGACACCCAAACCAACACCCACACAACCCATCCTGCCTACACCGACTCCAACCGAGATGCCATTCGCAGAAAAATGGGTGGTCAGAAACATCCCCAACAACAAGATGTGCCAAATTACCCTCGGCGATGGCAAGACGGCAACCTATATGATAGGCAATCCCGTCCCCAAGGCTCCGGGCACCACCGCGGATTATGTATTAGAAAAGATCGAAAAAGAAAATTCACGGATCTTATTGCATCGTAAATCTGATAATGTCAGGAAATGGATGAGTAAGGATGGCGGACTGGAACCGTACACTGAACCGCCTAAATAAAGCACTGCCATAAATCTATATTCCAAGAAGAGAATCATGCCTCCAGCTCATTACCCTCATTCACCTCAGGTAGTCTCCCCGGTTTCTACTGAGTTCCGGAATATCCAGAGCTCTCTTCCGCACCCGGATTCGCTCCCGTTGTTGGAGAATCTGGTCAAGTACGAGGCCCGGGCCATGTTGGGGCAACCCCCCATCATTTGGGACAAGGCTCACCGCTTCTCAGTGGAAGACCCTTATGGAAACCGTTGGATTGATCTCTCTTCTGGAGTTCTGGTGGCCAATGCGGGCCATGGGAGGAATTGGATCCGGGCTGCGATGGTGGATGAATTGGATCGTGGGCTGCACCACTGCTATTGCTTCCCCCATGCCGCACGCGCGGCGCTGGCCGAAAAGATCATCGAGATCACACCCCCACATCTCTCTAAGGTCTTTCTCCTGACCACTGGCGCGGAGACCACCGAATGCGCCATCAAGATCGCCCGTAAGCATGGAACCACCGCCGGGGGAGACAACAAGAAGCGGATCATTAGCTTCCAGAATGCCTTCCATGGACGAACCCTTGGATCACAGCTGGCCGGTGGCATCCCCACGCTCAAGGAGTGGATTCATCAAGAAGATCCGACCTTTGTCCAGGTTCCATTTCCAGATGGTTTTCAGAATGAGGACACAAGTTTCGAAGGTTTCCTCTCGGCGTTGCATTCACGCGGTGTGAGTCCCGGGGAGGTGGCCGGAGTTATGCTGGAAACCTATCAAGGCGCCACCGCATCCTTTGCTCCAGTAGACTTCATGCAAGCCCTGCGCGCCTGGTGCACCCAAAAACAGGTGGTCTTGATCCTGGATGAGGTCCAGGCTGGCTTTGGACGGTGCGGCAAGTGGTTTGGGTTTGAACACTACGGCGTGGAACCAGATCTCATCTGCTGTGGCAAGGGAATCAGTAGTGGTATGCCCCTCTCGGCGGTGGTGGGGCGTGGCGAGCTGATGGATCAGTTCGGCCATGGAGAGATGACCAGCACCCACTCGGGGAATCCCGTCTGTTGCCGGGCCGCTCTCGCGAGCATTGAGGTAATTGAGCATGAACAACTTGTAGACAATTCAGCGCAACTGGGCGGACGCCTGGGAGAGTGGGCTGAATCGCTCTGTGATGAGTCTCCCTATATCGGCGCGGCACATGGGAAAGGCCTGGTGCGTGGAATGAGGTTTGTCCATCCCGGGACCAAAGAACCGTATGGGAACTTGGCGCACCAGATCACCCAACGATGCTACGAACGTGGGATTCTGACCTTCTCACCCGTCGGGCCGGGTGGCGCGACCGTCAAGATCAACCCGCCGTTATGTATTACCTCCGAGGCCTTGGAGGAGGCGCTTCAAGTCTTCCGGGAGATTGTGCTGGAAACTACGGCTGGTTTATAAAGACTTTCACCACGTAAGATTTTCCCCATCCCCACCCTCCCCCGCCAGGGGAGAGGGAGTTGTTTGGAGTTCACACTTTAGTGTGCGTTTGCCCCCTCCCCCCTGGCGGGGGAGGGTGGGGGTGGGGGGGAGTTTCTTCCCGAAGCCTATTCCTTTTCCGATCCCGTTGAATGGTGATGTTTGAGGTGTTGTCCCCGGCCAGAAAAGTCATCCACTTTCATGACCCGGTTTTTGGGGGGGGCGATCGGATTCCGGCGTTCTTCTCCCTGTTGAAGGGTCTTGATTCTCCACTCACCATCCTCATGGATTAGGGTGAAGTATTCCGCGTAACAACGAGTTCCATTGGGGGCACGATCGATCCGTGTGATCTCGACATGGGCATGTTCCCCATCAATCGCAATCGAGTCGAACTTGCCGATCTCCTGGCGGGTGGATTTTCCATGGGTCTGGATTTGTTGGGCCTGCAAAGAACGCCGGCGTTGGCAGTACTCCTCGAGGGGGAGTACCCGGCTGCGTTTGGAAAGCGAACGGTATTCCGCAGCGAAGCGCCCATCATTCCAGCTCTCCACATAGTGACGCACTGTCTCCTCGGGAGTCTGGTTTTTGGGTTCGGTTACCGGCTTGGGTGCATGGATGGCATGGGGGGAGTGAACCTCCGCTTCCTTGGGGGCCAACGGAGCGCCATGAGCTGAGGCTTTGGAGGAGGAACCGGCTTGACGCGCGGAAGGGAAATTATCATCCGCAAAAGGATCGGGAGCGAGTGGTTGTGTGGTGATGGCGGATGGAATGGTTGCGGGTGCCGCGTGGGGGAGATGGTGATGAGTTGGATGAGCCGGATGGGACTCGACTGGATGTGATTCGACGGGATGATTGTTTGCGCCCCGAGGGACGACCCGAGGAACTGGTTGGGGCAAGGGAATGGGTTCCGGGGCTGGTGAGACCTTTTCCTCAACGGCCTCGTTCTCCTCGTTGGAGGCGGTCTCCCGGCTCGCTTTGTCCCGGATCTCATAAAGCGATTTCCGTTTCCCCATCTGTAGGGGGATCTCGACATTCTGAGCGTCACTCTTCCGCTGGTTCCAGTTCATGCGGTAACAACGGCAGGTTGGGTCGTTGACGACCTCATCCGGGAAGGGGTACTGGCAAGCCTGGGTGATCTGTTCCCGGTAACGGGCATAGGTGAAATAAACACAATCATCATGCCCACATTTAATCTCGGGGATGAATTTGCGTGCGACCCCGCCTCGAGCGCGTTCCTCGATGTCCGCGATCGCCTCTTGAGTGGTGGGATATATCTGGACCAGGTTATTCACCTGCCCGGCGATGAGAGTATTCAAGACCGATGGGCACACATTGGCCACCACGAATTCCCGGCGATGGCTCTTGGCCTCCCGGTGGGCAGCCACAAACTGACCCGTGATCGTGATGTCCATGGTGGGAACATTGCGCATGTCAACGATCAAAGCACCATTGGTTTCACGGACTTCCTTGTAGAGCAAAGCCCCCAGGTCTTGGATGTCATGAAAGGTTAGATCATCCTTCAGGAAGAGAACCGAGGTATGGCCATACTCCTGGATGTGGTAACGCATACGCGAGAACCCTTTTACTCAAGCCGAACACCCAACATGCCAGCTGGTATTCGAGGCATTGTCGATATGGACTGTGCACTGGCAAAAAAACAATCGATGGAAAGACTTTACGAACTACCACTCATAACGATAGGGAAGACAGTATTGAAGTGTCAAGATTGGTTACCCCAGTTTCTACGAAGTTTAATTCGCCCGGGGGGGACTTCGCGTGGGGAAGGGTATGGAGTTAACCTTTTGAACTCAAGAAAGGGGTTCTCATATTAATGAAGCAGACTGAATTGAATGGACTAACCGCCTTGGTTACAGGCGCCAGCCGGGGGATTGGACGATGTATCGCGATGCGGCTAGCCGAGGAAGGGGTGAATCTGGTTCTGACAGCCACACGTGAACAACCCCTCCAGGTGGTTGTTAAAGATATTCAGGAGAAGGGAGGACAGGCCACCTGTCTGGCCTGTGATCTGACACGGTTGGCGGGACTACCAGGTTTTATCTCTCAGGTGGCTGAGTGTTATGGCGGGCTGGACATCCTTATAAACAACGCTGGTTGGAGTGTCCGCAAGCCCTTAGTGGAGACTACGGACGAGGATTGGGAGATGTGCTTCGCGGTAAATGCCACCGCCCCGTTCGTTCTAGCCCGCGAATGCTTTAATCTCCTGTGTAAGTCCCCCCAGGCGGCGATCATCAACATCGGCTCCGTGGTGGGGCACAAGGGTTATCTGAGTCAAGGAGCCTATGGGGCATCCAAACATGCCCTCATGGGATTGAGCAAGGTCCTTGCGGCGGAACTTCAACCGTATGGCATCCGGGTCCATACCATCAATTCTGGAGCAGTGGCCACCGAGATGATCCGCGAGATGCGTCCTGACCTTGATCCAGCGGGCATGATCGATCCTTGTTTCATTGCGGAAATGGTAATCTTTCTGTTAAAGAATCGTGGCTCGGGGGTGGTGGATGACATTCATATCCGCAGAGCCTCGGGGGAACCATGGTTTTGACACAACATCTCCCCTCTTAACCACACCGGTCTTTTCCCTCTCCTTCAGGAGAGGGGATGTCCGGCTCCCCTTTCATCTTGGGGGAGAAGGGAGTTGGGGAGATGAGGTTGCCAGGAGGTCAGTGTTCGTGAGGATGTCCCGGTGTATCTCCCACTTGGAGTACGGCAACTTTTTCAGAGGCGACTGGAGTAACGGTCTGTGAACGCTGTAATCCCTCCAACACATAAAAGGCGCCCGCCAGGGTGGTGAGGGCCGCCGTGATGATATGGAACCAGGCGCGATTAAGACAATCAGCGATTGTGTAGAGGGGGAACCAGGACAGCTCGATGATTTCATGCCCGGGTAGGGTGAGTAACGCCGCGAAGATGACTGTCCCTTGGCAGACTGTGGCCACCTTCCCCGTCATGCAGGGGGAGATTTCTGTGTTGTATCCCAAGATAAACAACAGAACCCATCCACACAATATAAAAAGCTCCTTGAAGAAGACTACCATCGCCAACCACACAGGGAGCGCTCCTGCCCAGGCCAGAAGCGCGATGGAGCAGAACGCGAAAAACTTATCAGCGAGTGGATCCAGGAAGGCTCCGAGGGGATTCTCTAGCTGATACCGCCGCGCCAACCATCCGTCCAGATAGTCTGTCAGGAGTACTATCGGTACAAGCACCACCGTGACCAAATAATAAGCATGCGCCAGGAAGACCAGATCTTCCCCCTTGTCGCGCCAGGTGATGTAGTAGAACAGGAAGTAGAAAAAGACTGGTAAAAGGATTAACCGTACCAGAGAAACCAAGTTGGCGATGTTCAGATAGGATGGAGGTTTAATTTTCCTGGTATGTCCCATGGCAGTCATCTTGTGGCCAGAATCTAGGCATGATAATCTGTTAATGTCAACTCGGAATGCATGAGATTATAAATACTACGAGGCTGCGTTATTTGACTTGTGACGCAGATGGGGTTGAGATGGCCGCTAACGAGGATCTACGCGAACACAAACGTCTGCAAACCCGGGTGGGAGTGCAGTTCCGCATTGCCACACAGGGCGAAGAGCCTCCATATAAAGAGGCAGTGACCCGTGACATTAGTGCCGGCGGGGTCTTCATCGAACTAGCTGGCGCTCATCTGACAACCCAGGATGAGAACGAGGTGGATGATTACCTCCTCATTAAAAGACCCATTGAACTCAAGATTTCGATCCCCACTCAACCTGACAGTATCCTCGCCATCGGAAAGGCCGTCTGGATAGAAAAGCAGTTGCCTGGTAAGGATTACCGTCATGGCGTGGCGATTACCTTTACCGAGATCGCATCCGATGACCGTAAACTGATTGACCGATACGTGCTTAGCCGCCTTTGATTTCAGGTTAAGAGGTTCCCCTAAATTCCCGCGCTCTTTCTCAACTCGGCCAAAGACCGGATGTACTTGTCAGGGATGACCCCATGACGGTCGGGAGGCACATTGAGAAGGAGATTTACTCCCCGTTGGTGACTGGCCTGATAAATCCCAAGCAAGACTTCATTAGAGCGGGGTTGGTCCTCGTTAATATGGAACCACTCCTTTCCAATTGGGTCACAGATTTCGCCAGGAATGTAGTATTCCTTTCCCTCGATGGTACGCCAGGCTTGATGTCCACCCTCTGGCGGTAAACTCCGTTCGATAGCGATGATGTCGGATGGCCAGGCATACTCCACATCGTACTGTTCCTGAGTCGAGATACCGGAGTTCATCATGATGATGGTATCCGGTTGGAGCGTGGAGATATGCTGGTAAAGGAAGGTGCGGTACCCACGCCCCAGAACCCCAGGGATGTCGATCCATATCTCGGCGATGGGACCGAATTGGGTCAGCAGCTCGGTGACCTGTTTGGTCTGGAAGGTCTGATAGAGAGAGGTAGTGAAGGGAGGGCTGTCTCCAGCGGGATCGGAGGGTGTTTTACTCCCGAAACGGTTGTGATTATCCCAGGAGCAGTAGTAGAACCCTGGCAAGAGCCCGTGTTTCTGGCAGGCTTCCACGAACTTCTCGACGACATTGGTCTTGTTGGAGCTTTGGGCGACAGTGTAATCGGTGTGAGCGCTGGGCCAGAGGCAGTGTCCGGCGACATGCTTGGTAGTCAGTATGGCGTACTTCATCCCGGCATCGCGTGCCACCGAAATCCACTGGTCGACATCGAGCCGGTCCGGGGCAAAGGTTTCCGCGGGCGCTTTTCCATCGGGGAGCTCATTATCCACAAAGGTGCTCATCCCAAAGTGGATGAACATGCCATACTTCAAACTCTCCCATTGTGCGAGGCGTTCCAGGGAAAGCCTCTGGTTTCCCTTCCGGTCTCCCGTCTCGGCCGCCAAGGTGGCCTGACCTCCCAGGACTAAACCAGCCGCTCCGCTGGCCATGAAAGCACGGCGTGTAACTCCCTCTGCTGACATGGTGATTCCTCCTCTCTGGATTGGATCAATTTACGCGTGTGGCAATTCCTTGATTGTGTCTCCGCATCCTCTCGTGGCTCAATGTCCATCCCCTTGCTTGATCCAGTCCTCGTTGAAATGGACATACTTAATGGTCTCTCCGGGCTGGTCCTGGGAACTATAACTGAAAGACCCATGGATTGTGCCATCCGATCCGAGTGAGAAGGAAGGGTAACAGGCGGAGCCCTTGTCCCGCTCCCAGAGTTCGACATGGCGCAGCCATCGCCAGGTAGCCCCCTCATCCCCGGAGATCCGTGCCGCCAAGCTGTGACGTCCCTCCTCGGTATCATTGTTCACCAGCAGCCAATCTCCATTACCGAGCCGTAAGGCTTCGACACCAGCCCCAGGATCAGGAAGATCAGTATCCTCGCCCATACTCCAGGTCATCCCGTTATCTGTTGAAATGGAGCGGATGATCCGCTTGGGGGGTGGTCCATTGTCACGCAGGAAGGCGGTCAGAGTTCCATCCCTCTTGGCGATGATCGTCGGCTGGACCCCACCCAGTGAGATGATCGGACCACTGGCTGTCCAAGTCGTCCCGTCGTCATCGCTGATGGCCACCAGCGAGAAGCTGAAGCCATCCGAATAGAGCGGGAGAAGGATCCGGCCACTCTCGAGCACCGTGGCCTTAGAGCGTGGCATCCACCCCATCCGCCGGGCATACTTGTCAGCGGCCTTCTCCTTGAGCCCCTCCAACTCGTCTCCTCTTTTTTCAAGGAGCTCCTTGGGAATCGTGGGTTTCATCTTCTCAATCCCCTCGGCAACCGCCGTGGCGAATTGTTCACCCGGATCGAAGAGGATCGGGCTTTGCCATTGCCAGACTGGCGCGCCGGGCTGACTGTACCTGGTGGTGTTGCGCGACATGAGGATCGCTGTTTCCCATCGGTTGGCTACGATCAGAGGCCAGAAGAGCCAGAGCTTGCCGGACTTATCCAGGACCATCGAGGAGTTACAATCCGGAAAACCTTTGAAGTCGGCCATATCAAAAACATCCGACCAGGGTGATTGCCCTGTCCGGAGCCGTGCTCCCACAATTTTCACATCATCAGCGTTACGCTCCCCGGAACCTTTATACCAACTCACCAGTACATCGTGATTGGGCAGCTCCACCACACATGAGCCATGGTTGTGGGCCTTGTTGGGCGGTTCGACGAGTGAACTTTCAAAGAATGGCTTGGCGGGGACTGCATTGCTATGAATTGCAAGGAAGAGAGAAAGAATGAAGGTGTTACGGAGAAACCTGTACATTAGGGGAACCTCCTGGAAGTTTTATTGTGATATCCCCCCCACCCCAACCCTCCCCCGCCAGGGGGGCGGGAGTTGTATGTTGTTCACGCTTTAGCGTGTTCTGCTCCCTCCCTCCTTGCTCTCATACGTTTGCGCATGATGCGAAGGAAGAGTTGGGATGGTTTGGGACAGACTTACTCCTTCGGTCTCATCAGCGGAAACAGAATCACATCCCGGATGCTGGGGCTGTTGGTAAGGAACATCGCCAAACGGTCGATGCCTATACCAATGCCACCAGCGGGGGGCATGCCACACCGGAGTGCGTTGACATAGTCCAGGTCCATCGGATGGGCTTCGTCATCGCCCCCTTCGCGCTGCTCGATCTGCTCCTTGAAACGGCGGTACTGCTCCTGGGGGTCATTGAGCTCGCTGAACCCATTGGCGGTTTCGCGGCCATAAATGAAAAACTCGAACCGTTCCACCCAGGCTGGATCCTCCTTGCATTGCTTGGCGAGAGGAGAGATCTCGGTGGGATAATCCATCAGGAAGGTGGGCTGGATGAGTGTTGCCTCAACCTTCTCCTCGAACACTGCGTTAATAATCTTACCGGGCAGATCGAATGCGCCCGTGTCGACTCCCACCGAGGCTGCCTGTTGGTGCAACGTCTCGATGGGCGCGTGTATATCCATGCTTAGTCCGGTCTCTTCGCGGATGGCATCGATCATGGTGACACGCCGCCAGGGGCGCTTGAAATCGAGCGTGGTGCCCTGGTAATCAATCGTGAGGGCGCCCTCGAGCTCCAGGACCACCATGGAGACTACATGCTCGCACAGCTCCATCACGGCTTCACGGTCTCCGTAGGCCTTATAGATCTCGAGCATGGTGAACTCGGGGTTGTGCTTGATCGAGATGCCCTCATTGCGGAAGTTGCGGTTGATCTCATAGACCGCTTCCATGCCACCCACGATCAGACGCTTGAGGTGCAGCTCCGGAGCGATCCGCAGGTACAGGTCCAGATCCAGCGTGTTGTGGTGGGTGATGAAGGGCCGCGCCGCCGCGCCGCCGGCGATGTGGTGCATCATGGGGGTCTCAACCTCGACATACCCGCGCCCATCCAGTTCACGGCGGATGATCGTGAGCATCTTGCTGCGGCGCAGGAACTGGTTGCGGACCTCACGGTTCATGATGAGGTCGAGATAGCGTTGACGGTAACGGGCCTCGAGGTCGGCGAACTGGAAGTGACGGTGGACAGTGCCATCTTCCTCGAGCGTCTCCTTGAGGGGCGGCAGATTGTTGATAACCTTGGCCAGGAGAGTCACCTGCTGGGCATGGATTGTGATCTCGCCGGTACGGGTCCGGAAAAGCGGTCCCTCAACTCCGATGATGTCGCCCAGGGTGAGCTTCTTAACGATCTTGTCGAAGCAGCCCTCCGGAAGGTCATTCTTGCGGAAGTAGACCTGGATGGAGCCTTCGCGGTCATGCAGATCGCCGAAGACCGCTTTACCCATCTGACGCAGGGTCATCAGCCTCCCAGCCAGACGGACCGGACCGGTCTGGAACTTCTCCACGGCGGGGTCTTCCGCTTGGGTGAAGAGGTCGATGGCGGCGCGGGTGTGGTGGGTACGGTTGTACCGCTGCCCATAAGGATCGATCCCCTCTTGGCGGAGTTGCTCGATCTCGGTGAGGCGTTGGAGGGTGACTTCTGTTTCTTCAAAGGCTTCCATGGGTGTGTTCCTGATTCCATAAGGATACTCGAAAAGTGACAGGGAGAGTTATAACGGATACGCGGGAAAGAAGAACCCCACCGGATGGGGGAGGCTGTGTGGACGATCTTGCGGGAGAGGGCGAGACCGGTTATATTGAACACCGGTTTGGGCGATTAGCTCAGCTGGCTAGAGCACCAGTATCACAAACTGGGGGTCGCAGGTTCAAGTCCCGCATCGCCCACCATCCCAAACCCCCAGAGAGAATCTATAAACTTCACAATATCCTCCTCAGGTTGACCCGGTTCTGTCTTCTGGTTGGTCTTCTTTGTGGAAATTACCATACTTTCCGTATAGGCTTGACCTGTTCTCATTGTTCTCAGTAATCGTTTTGCGGGAGAGTATTTGATTTGTAATCATTTTTCCAATTTTGTAATCATTTTGTCCTTGGGAGTGCGCAAGCCGTGAAGGTTACCGGGTACCAGGCACTTGTTGAGAGGTTCCATCTGGATGTCTTACGTCCAGCATGTATCTCCTGGCTTCACACATGTAGTGAACGCCAAATCCGCCAGCGTGAGGGTGTGCAAGAACACCTCTACCCACTCCGTTATGATCCCGGTGACCGGTGGGAGTCTCACCTGCTCTTTGCACTCAAGCATGAGGGGATCAACCTGGAGATCCTGGCCGCATTATTCCGGACTGCGCCGGTGGAGGAACTGATCCTCTGGATCCAAGACTCGCCTACCAGCCGTTACACCCGTGTGGCGTGGTTCTTATTTGAGTGGTTAACAGGCCGTCAGTTGCCGATCCCGGATGTGAAACAGGGCAACTATGTCTTAGTGCTGGATGCGACCGGCTACTACTCTCTCCCCAAAGTTGATAAGGAACTGAATGTTCAACGGCAGCGGGTGGTGAACAATCTTCCCGGAACCCCGGCTTACTGCCCATTGATACGCCGTACTGGGGAGTTGAAGCGTTGGGAAGAGGCGCGCCTGGATGAACAGGCGGCGGCCCAAGTCCAACGTTTCCCGGAGGAACTCCTCTTCCGTGCCGCACAGTACCTTTATGTGAAGGAAACCAAGTCTTCCTTCGCCATTGAGCACCTGACTGCTGATCAGCGTCGGACGGCACGCTTTGTGGCCTTACTGCGTCAGGCGGGCAGCCTGGACTGTTATTCTGAGGCTATGTTGACTGAGTTGCAGCATATCATTGTAGATGAACGTTATCGGGCCGATGGATTCCGGACTACCCAGAACTATGTCGGTCAGAGCCTGGGGGCAGCACGGGAGTGGGTGCATTTTGTGCCCCCCAAGCCCGAAGACCTACCGGACCTGATGCGAGGCTGGAAGGATTGTTGTAGGCGGCTTGGTAATGCGGGGGTTCACCCAGTAGTGAGCGCTACTGTCGCCGCCTTTGGTTTTGTCTTCCTACACCCTTTTGAGGATGGCAATGGCCGTCTGCACCGTTTCCTGGTCCATCATGCGCTGGCTGTGGGAGGCTTCATTCCACCCGGTGTAACCTTTCCAGTCTCTGCCACCATGCTCAAGCAGGTCAGCCGCTACAATGCCACCTTGGAGGCCTACTCCCGTGAGGTGGGGCAACATGTCGAGTGGCAGCTCGATGAGGTGGGGAGAATGCGTGTGCTCAATGATACCGCCTCGTTCTATCGCTATCCCGATCTGACAATCCAGGCTACGGCGCTCTTTGGCTTCATACGGGACACCATCGAGACCGAGATAGTAGCCGAATTGGAATTCTTAGCAGCCTTCGATGCAGCACGGCGGAGGATACTCCGTATTATTGATATGCCTGACCGGCGCCTCGATCTGTTCATCCGCTGCTGTTTGCAGGGGAAAGGTCATCTCTCCAGGGCCAAACGAAAGCTGTTTGAGGAGTTGACCGATCAGGAGTGTGAGAGATTGGAGAGGATTGCTGGTAAAGAGATTTCGAAGATTATATCCCGTGAAGAAAAATAAGGTGGGAGACAAAGATGATAACGGGATCTTGATGAATGGCTGGGGGTCGCAGGTTCAAGTCCCACATTGCCCACCATCCCAAACCCCGGTTTTATTGGCCTTTTCGCAGATTCTCGCTTCTCCCGGTCATCACCTTACCTCCCTCACATGGTGCTGATTCCACCCCTGTTCTGGCAATTTCTCCCCCTTGTCCCAACAGAGATGAGGCAGTGAGGAAGGAAGAGTTTGGGTAAAGGTTGGGAAAGGGGGCCTCTTTGCCATTAGCGGCTCAGCCCAAGTAAGTGATAAGCCGGGAGGTGTGGGGGAACGCGTGGGCCATCTGGTGACAGGAGCTCTCGAAGGGTGGAATGGCCAATTGGAGGGCAACGCAAGAGACTCGC
>CAYRBI010000133.1:0-17165 GCA_964422415.1 uncultured bacterium
CACCCTATGACGCGCTGGTGCATCTCCTGGATGGCGCCGCTGAAGTAACCATCTCAGGAAAACCCTTCAACCTACGTGCGGGCGAGGCCATCCTCATGCCCGCGCATGCGCCCCACGCTCTCAAGGCCACCAAGTCCTTCAAGATGATTCTGACGTTGATTAAGGAGGTGTAAACCATGCCCCCTGGTATTTCATTCAATTGTTAGCCGGGGGTAAAGCAAGAACACTCTATCGTTCGCCAACATGAAAATGCCGCCACCCCCGGAACTCGGTGAATGTCGATCGATCCTCATTACACACCGGGGGTGACGGCATTTTAATCAATCCGAATGATGAGGATCCGTTGCCTTACCCCCGGCTAACATATTTTACCCAGCCCCATAGCCCTTAATACAATCCACTCCCCCAAGTCCCCCCCTCATATTTCAACCGGTAGGACGCTTGCACATTGCCGTTACTCGCGTCACTTAACCCCACGGTCAGCTCCCCCGGCTTTGGATAAACGATTTCTTTGGACTCAAGAACTCCCTCTTTGGGTGGCTGGAATAGTGATTCATCAACTCCTATGAGAGATTCATCAAATGTGTACTCATCCACGAGAGAAATATAAATCGGGCCATCTTGTCCTGTTATCAAATAGAAGGTCTCGATTTTTTTGAGCACTAGACTCTCTTGCGTAAAATAGTAGTGGTGAACAATTAGGTCATCCGATCCTAAACACCCCTTTTCCCCTTGTGCGAAAACATGGCAGGGACCCTGGCAATCATCCATACCAAGATAAACAGTATTCTGGCGCGCCTCGCCCTCCTCCATCTTGAGTCCCATCGGCGCGGCCAGAAAGATATTAAATGTATTCACCTTGCTGGCCGGGATGATTTCTACTTTATCCCCAAAGCGGAACCACACTATGTTTCCATCAAAGCCCGTTTGTGTTATCCCCGGCATTCCCATCAATTGACTGATATCCGCCCACCAATGGTCTCCACTACGGACAAAATGCGCTGTGTGTTCCTTTATGTCTCCGGCTATTGTCGCAACAGTCAATCCATCTTCAGGTAGATGCAAGCGAGCGGGTTCTGGAATGGGAAGAAATCCCAGTTGTTGAGCCATTTCATCCTTCTGGCGTGTCACCAGTGAGAAGGAATTCTGAGTCAATATGACCCGTACATCCTTGATCTGACGGTGCCGGTCGAGGATACGTGTGAGGAGCGCTTCCTCCTCAGCAGTGGGAGCACGCCTTTCCAGGAGGGGAAATGATAGAAAATACTTGGGATTAAACTTTTGTTTTACTCTACCGGGAATGGTTTCCTCAACGGAAGCCGGCGGAATCACCTTAAGAGGAATACCCAAAAACAACGCCTCTTCGTAGGGACGCTGCTGAATTTCAAAGCGGACAATATCAATCAGCCGCATATCATAGATGGACGTAGTTTGGATTAACGGCCCCACATTCTGGCTCTCGGAACGGACGGTTTGATGGATCTCTCCCTTCGTATCAATGGCCACCACACGGTAATCCACATCGGTGAGGCTATGAGTCAGCGTAAAAAACGTCTTCTCCCCGGATTCAAGCGGTGGCGCAAACGCGAAGGAACCCCTAACTCCATTGTGTGAACTGGATGGCCAGTGATCCGATCCTTCACTCTTCATATAGTCCATTTCTTTTTCCCATTTACCCGCCGCAACCTCCACCCGCAGGTCACAGTCTGGCCTATCCTTGGTAAGCACTACCGCCACCGCACGGGTATGGGGAAGCACAGCATTATCCACATCACTACCACCCCCAGCGGAACTCCCACGTGGAATGGTTTCCATGCGTGTAGGAACAAACTCTTCAGGTAAATTACGCAGTTGCACCGCAAGCTCAAAGGCCAGCTCCTTCTCTTGTGGAGAGACCCGTGAACCATCCTCCATGTAAGGCGCTGGGATTAACGGAGTCTCATCCGGTTTCCACCAGGAGTCCGGATTCGAGGGATGGGGAGAGATTCCAATCAACTCCACTACAACACCACAGGGAAGCGTTTTGCACCAACGCGGGTTGATCTGTTCTTTTTCCGCCGTGGATTGAGCCAGAGGCATGAATTGTATGACCACAAGACCCATCACCAACAGCATGGCGGGAATCCCCACCCACCAGCCATCCCGTGCGGTCCGATGAGTTATCGGCTTTCTTGTGGCCAAGCGGTGGACACGTTCCAGGAGCGAGCCACTCTTAGCTGCCATGGCGAAACCAGCCGACATCCGCAACTGCTCCATCTCCGCCAGGGCCTGGACATAGGTGACCGCATCGCCGCACACCACAACCGCAATGTCATCACAGCAATGCTCACGCTCAATACGGATCTGCTTCGAGATCCACCACACCGCCGGGTGATAGAAGAGCACTGTTTCAACCACAGTTTGTAGCAGATTGATCAGATAATCATGACGCTGGATATGAGCCAGCTCATGCGCCAACACGGCTTCGAGTTGCCTGGGTGTCAAACCAGTCAAGACACTGGCGGGCAACAGGATGACAGGCTTGATCCAGCCAATGGTGACCGGTGAATCAACCACAGCCGAATGCATCAACTGAACAGCCTTGGAGATCCCCAATCTCCCACACAGATCGGCCGCTATACGTTCTATCTGCATGGCGGCGGGTTCAACATAACGTTTCCTCAACCGCTCCACCGCAAGCCACCCCGCCAGATGGTGGATCGACAGAAGGACCACCCCAGTCAACCACACCAACACCACCCACGACAGAAGGGTTTTTGTGTGATCCAAACGATACCGCGCATTCGCTGATCTGATATGGGCCTGCCGCTCCAGTTCATTGCCTCTGGCAACATTCTCATTCACTGCCGGGGAGGGCGCTGCCATCGATGGCGCGGGACCGGAACTGGTTATGGAAGATTGTCCCGTTTGATTTTCTGTAACCGGTATAGTGACCACTTCCATGACACCCTGGGTCACAGGTAATGGGATATTAACCGCGGTCACCCATGGTGCGATGGCCAACAGCACCAGACAGAGCAGCGACGCCATGTACCGGGATTCCGCCGGACGGTCCCTTAAACCACGGAGTACACCGGAGAGCACCAGCGCTCCCAGGGCTCCCTGCCAGAGGAAATGGATCAAGGCCCATCCGAGTGGATACACCCACCCATTAATTGGGGATTGCATCAAGTCTGTCATCTCTGCGCCTCCTCCATCTGATCGAGTACCCGGCGGATTTCAGCAATCTCTTCTGGCGTGGATTTCTTCGCGGAGAGGGCATGAAGTATGAGTTTTTGCGAGGAACCGCCGAAGGCGCTCCCCAGCAGGTCGGCGATGATCTGTTTCTGGGCGGAGCCTTCCGAGACCGCGGCTTCATACAGGTGTTGGATCCGCCGGGTATCACGTATAACCAGCCCCTTTTCCGCCATGATCTGCATGAACTTGAGGGTGGTGGTGTAGGCCCTTTCCTGCGCTTTGCAGAGGACCTCATGCACCTCGCGGACCGTGCTAGCACCACGGTCCCACAGGACTCTCAGGATCTCGAGCTCCCGTTCGCTCGGTTTGGGAAGCTTTTTCGTAGCCATACGGACCTCCTCTATACAGACCTCATCCCCCCGCCCCCTTCTCCCAGTGGGCGAAGGGGGAGCCACAAGTCCCCTCGCCCCCCTTATCGCACGAGTGCGTGCGATGGGGAGAGGGGATTTAGGGGTGAGGTTGCATTAATTCATAATACGAACCGGTTCGTATGTCAACGGATAATTTCGTACAAGGACTGAACATGAACATTATCAAGAGGTTAACTTGGCGGAGCGATCAATATTTCAATAGCTCGCTCCCAAGGGGACGCAATTGAATGGGGACGCAATTGAATGCGTTCCTCCATGGAGGGACCCGCTCGTTCGGGTCCGGGGCAGTTGGAACGAGTATCTTTTCAGCTCGCCCACGAGTTGCACCCGTGGGCCCTGTCTCTACTGGCGGATTTGAACTCTGGGAACCAGTTATTGTCTTTCCCGCGCAGTTGGGAATCCAGGGTCCTTTACCTCGGCGGGGCGATCACATAGATGTTGTTGCCACCTAAACCACTTAAGAGGACATTACCATTTGAAAGAAAATCGATACAAGATAAATTTTCGTTAGGAACACGAAAGTGTCCCACTCGGCGTGGATTTCTGGGGTCCTGAAGGTCATAGACCGAGATCCCTTTATTAGCATAAGCATAAAGGAGACCATCATGGATTGTAACTTTTGTTATCGTGTTTTCAAGAATGTATTCAGGAAACATTCGATAGAGAGTACATAATTCCTCCAAATGGATTTTATCTTCGTCATAACATATTACTCGATAGATAAAAATCTTCTTCCGATTCAAATCCGTCCATGCGAGAATATCACCTTCTAGAGATGTAAGATAACCAAATATGCTGAAATCCCTCCATACCAGAAAACGTTCCTTGGGAGAAAGGTCTGGAATTGTGGGTAATTCAATAACGGGTTTTTCTTTATCTGGTGTTGTGAAAGATTTTGCGGAATAGGGGATTGTTTTTTCAAATGTGGGGGCTAAGGGATTTGAAGTATTGAAAAAACCCAATTCATCACCAAAGCGGATGATAAGTTTACCGGGACAATAATGCATCAATGGCATCTCTGTGGCCGAGGAAATATCATAGCATACCCAATTTGAGAAAAATGGAATTGATACCGAAGTATAATATCCACTTTCCCTCTTTGATACTGGAAATTCTTTCTTTATTTCCCGATTCACTGCTTGACTAATTGTCTCGAAAGTTGCCCCCTCTAGTGGATTATTAAAAAATGGGTAAAGATCAAACCGATTTACCACCTGCATAGGCGATGAGTCTTGGATTCTTATGATACAAAGGTCGGAACACCGTTTGTGCGCAATTTGAGAGGTGCCATTTACAATCAAATAGGCTACACCCGTATTCTCGGTTGGAATTATTATTTTGTTACATTCTCTGACATTCTTTGAAACAACATCCACGTAAATCTTGTCGATTGGGTCTGAAATAAGCCCAGCTGTCACTGAACTTATATTGTATCGGCACACTTCTTTCTTTACTAAACTCTCCGCCGAGAAGGTATTTTTTTGTATTATGACAGAGTTTTCGCTCACAGCCATTTTTGTGAATTTCCATTGTGAATCTGAGATAGAGAGAATTTGGATACAGTCTAAATTAGAACCATATTGATAAGCGCCGGTGGTGAAGATCAATATGATCACAAATCCCAGGCCGAATAGAATTGCTTCTTTGTTTATTGGAAGGATCAAATCCTTACGTATGGATAGACAAGCTACAAGGAAAGCCAATCCACATCCCGCCAACATGATTAGTGCAAAGATCACAGTGGCAAAATTGAATGATTGTCGCAAGAGGGCGACACTGATAACAGATAACCAATCTAGTGGAGGAAAAAAAAGTGGAAGGAAGTAAACCAACATACAAAATCCCAGCGAAACAAGAGCAGATTCTACTGCTTTTCCAATGAGACAGCCGGACATAAAAGCTATGCTATATAGAAGACAAAGGACTAATGGATAGCAGATAACCATTCTCAAGAAATGAAAAAGAAACCCAGTGTTAATTTCATTTGTATAGACAATAACAAGAAAGAAAGTGTCGATTACAAATGTGGCGGCTGGCACAAACAGTACAATCCACAATCCTAGAAGGTATTTGCTCCATATAAAGTCCAGAATCGGGATGGGACGAGACATCCAGAACATCCGTAACTGGGATTTCTGATCTGGGCATGTTAAAGTTATGCCGACTAAAAGAGCAAACAACCAACCCAAAGACTCATTTACACCTTCTCCCAAAAGAGAGTCACCCACTTCTGGTTCGACCAATTTTTGTATTACCATGAAAAGGCAGGGGAGAAGTGTAAATATTAATAATCCTATGATAGATAAAGTCCTTATCTCTCTCCATGCAAGCCGTACCAGACATTTATGGATTTTCATCTTCTCACCTCCGCACGCTTGCACATATACCGCAATATCACAGAAACCAGACCTATGAGAATCAGAATCTGGCACGCCACAATTAAGTATCTCTGAGATGGTACGGATGGTCCTATAAAAACCGAATACCCTAAGGGAAGAAGCATCAACCAATACGTTTGTTGAAGTTTCGCAAATAGGCTCAAAAGGGAATAAAAGACATACATAATGACTACAATACCCAGTCCGGCTACACCGGCATGTGCCTCATCAGGCTGTTGGACTGTCAATGCCAAGAACCAAAGGAGAGTTTGGACAGCAAGCCAGGAATAGTTGAGAGCTAATTGTGAAAACTCACTTAAAGAACTTTCTCTATTCCCTGCAATCAAGATCGCTACTAATACAGAGCAAAGAAAAGGAAGAAGGATTACGGTTAGACCAATAATAATTTTAACAGAAACAACTTGATCTATCCGGGCTGGTAGAACCTGAAGAAAACACGCTGTACCCTCACCCCGTTCCGCTGTTATAAGTCCTATCGAGATAAACATGGGAAGTATTGTTGCCGCAAAAGTCCAAGCAAACATGAGAATATTGTAATCCTCGGAGATTCTCGTTCGTAATCCCACCGCCACAAATGCTGTCACCAGCAGCGTATTAAACGCCGCCTTCCAGCGTTGCTCACGCCACTCTTTCCAGAACAGGCTCCGCCACATGGCCCGCCTCCTGTTTGCCGATCACATAGGCCTCGAAGATTTCATCGAGGTTCAGATCCACCACCTGCGGGGTAATCCCCTGCCCCTGCAACTGCGCAAGAGACTCCTCCACGCCGCTCGTTACAACAGCCACACGGTCCCCGCTGTGACGCACATCGAGTACTCCGGGTAATGACCGGACTTTGCTCCATGAATCGTCGGAGAGGATCAGCCGTTTGACAGAATCCCGCAGACGCTCGGTCTCATCAAGGCAGACAATGGTGCCCTTATCGAGAATCGCCACCTTGTCCGCCACTGGTTCAATTTCGTAGAGCAGGTGCGAACTGAAAAAGACCGTCACCCCGCGTCCCTGCAGGTGGTCGATGACATCACGCAGGAGTTCCTTGCGCATGATCGGATCGAGGCCGAGCGTGGGGTCATCGAGGATCACCAGTTCGGGCTTATGCGCGAGAGCCAAGAGTAGAGCCAGGCGCGCATTCTGCCCCTTGGAAAGGTGCTTGATCTGTTGTTTGAGCGGGAGTTCAAAGGCCTGGATATAGCGATTGACTGTCTCCGGATCCCAGGTGGGATAAAAGGGGGCGAGGAACCCAAGGATCTCCTCGATCCGCATCCAGCCGAACATGGTCTGGTCCTCCGCCATAAATCCCACCCGGCGGCGGATCTCCAGCGCATCCTTCGCCGGATCAAGCCCTAGCACTCGTACCTCCCCACCATCCCGTTTGAGCAGGCCGAGGAGAATGTGAATGGTGGTGGTCTTTCCCGCTCCATTACGTCCGAGAAAGGCGAAGATCTCCCCCTTCTGGACAGTCAGGTTCACATCGGCAAGCACCTCTTTCTTACCGAAGCGCTTCCGGACGGATCGGATTTCTATCGTTGGATCAGTCATGTGTAGGTTCCTCCTTGTTTTTCGAATTTGAGGCATCCATCGGAGTAGAGACTTCAGTCTCGTAATGCGACGACGCGACTGAACTCGCTACTCCATCGCTTGATCGATAAGCCATCTCCACCAGCTCGGTGGCTTGTCTGGCATCCAGTCCGAGCGCGGTGGCTCGGTGGGCGAAACGTTCCGCATCGGCCTGCAGGAGACGGTATTCCTCCTCCATCCGTCCCGGTTGTCCATTTTCCGCGACAAAGGTTCCGGAGCCATGGCGCATCTCGAGCAGCCCCTCGGCGGTGAGACGTTCGTAGACTTTGAGGATGGTGTTCTGATTGACAGTAAGCTCCCTCGCAAGTTCACGGACACTAGGAAGGCGTTCTCCGGCCAGGAGTGCGCCGGTGGCGCACTGCGCACGGATCTGGTCCATGATCTGGCGGGTAAGGGGAACTCCGGATGAACTTTCGATGCGGATAAACATCGTTTAGGCCCCCAATGAGTGACTACTAGTGTATAACAGTAATCACTCTGAACGCCCTTGTCAAGGAAAACTTTGAGCAAAAAGCAGGAGCGGGGTTGAGCCATGGGCTCCAACCCCGCTACCTGTTTCTTTCCACTACCTTTCACTTATGGATGGGGGAATGGCGGGTGGGGAAATCCAAAGGGCGGATGGGGAAATGGCTTATAGAATCCAAAAGGACCAGGGAAGAAGGGACCAGCGGAAATTGGCGGAGGCGGCAGAAGCAGGGGGGGATGCCACATTGGCGGAGGCGGAGGGGGAAGCAGTGGAGGATGCCACATCGGCGGGGGAGGAGGAGGGAACGGGAAGAACTGTGCTTGACTCTGCTGGGACGAAACAATGGTGAGGACGGCAACCAGGGCAATCGAGATTGTGAGGAGAGTGTTTTTCATTTTCTTGTCCACCTTTCTGTGTCTTCTTGGGGAGCCTCTTTTTGTTCCCAGTGGGGTAACGAAGACGCGGAGAAGATTTGCGAAAAAAGTTTTTTTTTTGAGGGGATACTCCGGATCAGTCACGGCGTTCTCTTTTCTCTGGGGAGCAGGTCAAATCTCTTCACACAATTCCTCACCGGCTGACGTTGACTTGGGAGATGATGGAGCAATGAGAATGTTGGCCTGCATGATCAGAGATCATTATCTGCAAGTCACAGGGGAAACTAGGATGCACCCTTCAGGATCTATCTGACCAATGTCGAAACGGGGGCAGGTCACAGTTATCAACGACATCAAGGAAGCCCCAACTGAAAAACCTCACCTCTTGATCCCATCTCCCAATCTTACGCCCCCATGCGATACAAGAGGGCAAGAAAACAATCCCACCCCCTTCTCCTTGGGGGAGAAGGGGGTGGGGGGGATGAGGTCTGGTGAGAATGGGGGATTATCGGGATGAGGTTTATTGTGGGGGTATGGAGTTTGGTGGAGAGTCTACATATGTTCTGGATTGGCATACATTCTACATTTACCAACGAGCGCCCCAGGGACCACGTGGACCCCACGGACCGCCAAAGGGACCACGGTAGGGGCCAGGGAAAAAGGGGCCAGCAGCGAATGGAGGCGGTGGGGGCAGAAGCAGTGGCGGGCGCCAGAACGGAGGCGGCGGGGGGGGAACCATTGGGTACGGAGCGAACACCGGAGGAGGAGGGGGAGGGAACGGAAAGTACTGTGCTTGACTTTCTTGTGCTGCCACGATTGTGAGGACGGCCACCAGGGCTAATGCGATTGTGAGGAGAGTGTTTTTCATTTTCTTGTCCACCTTTCTGTGTCTTCTTGGGGAACCTTTTTTTGTTCCCAGTGGGGTAACGAAGACACGGAAAGGATTTGCAGAAATTTTTTTTGTTTGTGGGGTATAGGCCTGAGGACATACACTGTCCTCAGGATTGGTGCTTCCTCTTTTACCTCAGGGCCCGGTCACCGCGTGCCAATGTTCTTGCAGGATTACCAGATCCTCCAGATCCAATCCACCATCCTGGTTGAGATCCTCGGGCGAAGCGCTCCCGATTTCCTTGTGCCAGGCGTTCAGGATCTCCACCACATCCGCTGCATTAACCTCCTCATCCGTATTGACATCACCGGGGATAGTGGGAACAGGTGTGGGCATGATCGTCAGAGTAGGTGTCAGAGTCAGGGAGGACGTTGGTGTCTCAGTGAATGTCTGGCTCTTGGAGAGAGTTGGAATTTCCGTCACTGTCGGAGTGATAGAGGGAGTTGGTGTATCCATGACAGTCTGAGTTATGGATGGAGCCAGTGTCTCCGTGGGTGTCTGGCTCATGGAGACAGTTGGGGTTCCGGTCAATGTCAATATGATGGATGGGGTCACTGTGGCCGAAGGTGTTTCTGTTACCACCAGAGTGTCTGTATTGCTCGGGGTAATAGTGAAAGTAATTGATGGCATTGGTGTATTTGTAATGGTTGGATTATTTGTGTTCGTCGGCGATTCTGTTACTGCCGGTGCGGGCGGAAGAATCTCATACACTCCCATGTCGAATTCCTCGCCATCACCGTCCCTTCCTATCCCTGGTAGATCAACAGGTCTAGGATTTCCTTCAATGTCTACCACAACACTTGTGTTTACTCCAGCGTCTATACAAGGAGAGTTGCCATGTAAACGATAATCACCATTGATATCGAAAAACCCAGGATCCAAATTGATATTTCCAATGCCTGTATACCCTCCCTGAATGTCACAGTATTGCATATCGATCTCATCTCCAAAAATCGGATTCTCATTTCCCCATAGAATACTGTTGGAAATCTCTACTGAACTATCATTCATGGAGACTATTTCAAAAGGATAGTTTCCATAGAAAACACAGTGTGAAAGGAGAGCCGATGTTTCGCCATCACAGAGCAAACCACCCCCTCCCCCATCCGATAAGTGGTCATCTCCGTGGTTTCCAGCAATAATACAATTTGTTATTATTGCGAAAGTATTATGAAGTACCATACCACCCCCATTTGGAGGATAACAGATATGACACATCAAACAAGAACAATAGGTACCATTTGACAAAATAAGACAGTTATTAATGTAAATAAATGAATCGATGGCTTCAATTGCCCCTGGAAGAAAAACATAGGATCCTTGATATCTCTGTCTTGCTATTGTTATTCCATCGATGACGGCGTTATTAACAGACTTCGCTACTATTCTATTACAACTTGTTTGATTAAGAACTGGATTCCTAAGGCTAAATTCAGTTTCTGATTCACTTCCTGTAAAACCTCCATATAGGGCGATATCATTTTTCAGAATCACATCTTCTGAATAAGATCCTTTTTGGACCCAGATATCCGCAGGCCCATGTGAAGAATTAATGGCGGCTTGAATAGTCCGGTAAGCACAAAACCAACTTGAGCCATCCGGTGTGCCGCTGGCAGTGTTCGAAACAAATACTATTGGTATTTCTGTTGGTATTGGTGTTATGGTTGGTGTGTAGGTGGGATATCCACTTATTGGAACTTCAAAGGCTCCAAGATCATACTCGTCACCTGTTCCATCTTTACCAACACCGGGGATATCAATGGGACCTGAAGTCCCGGTCACATCCATTGTCGCGTCACTGATCGTACCCACATCAATACAGGGTGATGTCAGAGACAAACGAGAATCTCCGTCGGAAAAAAACTTGGGATCCATCGAGATAATATCTGGTCCATAGAATCCTTGGATGCATGAGTGTGATGCTGTAAAGGCTCCATTTGCATTGATTTCCTTGTTCATACCCCATAAAATGGAATTATTGATATTGAGTTGAGAACCTGGTTTCGTGGCGATCACGGATGTCCACGGATTATCCACAATAGTGCATCTTGTTAAATTCACTGTACCTTCTTCTAAATATAAAATCGTCGGAGGATAATTCGCAGTATTACCATGGAATATGCTACTAAGAATTGTTAATGAACCACTTCCTTCAAAACCAATACACCCACATCCGGTCTCATAGCCAGTAGTCCAATTATGGTTAAAAACACATCGATCTATAATACCTTCAGTATCAGATTTCAATCCAATAGCCCCGTAACCAGTATAACTATAGTTGTCAGAGATATTACATCCAGTCAAATGCAAAGTAGTATTCGATAATAGTTGAAGAGTCCCATCATTGGCTGAAGTATTGTTTTGGACCTCACAATCTTCCATCTCAAGTGAGCATCCACTACAAAGATACACACTCGCGCCGCCAGATTTTGCGAAATTGTTTGAAATTTTGCAACGGATGAATTTAGATGATGGACATTCAACATAGACACCACCACCCCGCCCGGCGAAATTCCCCGATATTTCACAATCAATAAAGAGCGCATTTCCAGTACAATATACTCCACCACCAGTATATGAAGGATCAATATTGTACCTGCCATGACAGCCTCCCCCCAGTATCCGGCAATGTTTGACCACTGTCTCTCCATATATTTCCATCACCCGCCATGTTCCTGAATCACTTTTATCAAATGTCAATCCATCCACCACACAATCTCTGGAACAGCCAGCACCAAATTGAATAACGGCATTATTTTGAGTATTTTTGATGATGGTATTAGCAACTACCGAACTGTCACTCGGATCAATCGAACGTAGAACAAGGTTCTTTCCAGGAATATTAATGTACTCCTCATAAATACCCGGATGCACAATAATCGTATCACCCGAGAGTGCCTGATTGACTGTCTCTTGTATAGATTGTCCCGTATAGACATCAAACACAGACTTCCTGTAGGTGGCGGTCGGTGTACAGAGTACTGTGTCCGTGGGGGTCCTGGTATTCGTTGGAGTTTTCGTAATGGTAGGAGTATTGGAGATGGTTGGTGTATTCGTAATGGTGGGTGTGTTGGTAATCGTAGGTGTCTGAGAAATGGTGGGCGTGTTGGTTATTGTAGGCGTCCTAGTGATTGTTCGCGTTTTAGTATTTAGTCGGGTGTTAGTAATTGTGCGGGTCAATGTTAATGTGGGAGATGATGACGGAGTTGGGGTGACTTCTCCTGTTGGATCATACTTATCCCACAAACAATTCCCTGACCCACCATACGCCCCCATATCATTCCGGCTGGTTCCGAGTCCGGGAGGAAGGCATCCATCCGCATCCGAGCTGACCAGGCTGCCGGTATCAATACAGGGGGAGGTATTGCTTAAATGGAAATCCCAATTCGTTACATCCACAAAAGCTGGATTGACATTGATAACAGTTCCAGCTGGGGTACTACCTTCGACACAAGAATATGTGACAATGGGATCTCCTTCGCCGCCAAACTCCTCCCCTTCATTCCATAGAATGCAATTCTTGAAAATGGGATGTGTTCCATAAGATGCATTGACTACAGAGGTACCGGAATAATGTTTATTCGCGGCGAAGGTACAGTTGACGAAGATCGGCGAGGCGGCTTCACACACAATCGGGATATTGGTAGCTGCCCCCATGGGATCCGATGTGAAAATACAATTATTAACCCGGCCGTTCACACCCTCAAAAAAGTGAATTGCATCCCCAAAATTCGCATTATTTCCATGAAAATAACAATTCCGGAGTATCGTACCGCTGCCGTTGGAAAAGATCCCGCCACCACGTACCGCCGTGTTTCCCTTGAACTCACAACGTAGAAACGAAGGACAGCTGTTGATGAGAATCGAGACCGCTCCACCATCACCAGTTCCCGTGTTACCGGTGAAAAGGCAATCTTCAATGGTTGGGAAAGCATTATGTGTTAGCAAAATCCCGCCCGCCACAGGACCACTGTTGCGCGCTATAACGCATTTGCGAATGAGGGGTGAAGCATGATCGCAGTTGACCCCACCCGCGCCTTGAGAGGACCCATTCTCCTTGATCAGACAACGGTCAATCGTGGGTGAGGAGTCTACAAGGGTTATTCCCTTCCCTGTATGTAATAATCCAGTAACTGTCACTCCAGAGAGCAGGCTGTTACGTCCCTCACCACTCGTAAAGTTGACTACCGCGTCGAAACCTGTCTCGTTAAATCCCGTCTCATTGATCACCGTTGCCGCTACCACACCCGAATCATTCGGATCTATCGACCGCAAAGTCATCGCTTTCCCACGAAAGGTGATACCGCCTCGATACATCCCTTTACTCAGGACAATCTCATCCCCGCCCGTGGCACTATCAATCGCCGCCTGGACAGACTCCCCTGCTTGGAGAGTCACCGTGACGGACCAGGACCTAGAAACAAGCAGGTTTGGGATGAATACAAGCAGACAAAGAGAATAGCGTAAACTACGCATAGTTCTTCTCCTTGATGAAAAGCAATGGGCGGATATGAGAGGAAAACGAAATGACAACTAGGAAGATTTTATGCCTAAACCGAGGTGGTGTCCACCTATGGACCATAGGAAATTAAAAAAAAGGGACCCCCTGTGAGAAGGATCTTAAGCGAAAGGCATCATATAAGTGGTTCGAACCACCCCTTTGTCCGGTTGCAGAAGGCACAAACCGATAACATCACCGGCACCTCCACGAGGACCCCGACCACCGTCGCTAAAGCAGCTCCTGAGCCCGGACCATACAGTGCGATTGCAGTTGCCACAGCCAGCTCAAAAAAGTTACTCGCTCCAATGAGCGCTCCTGGTGCAGCCACGTTATGTGAAATCCGGAAGACTTTCATAAGCCCATAGGCCAGCGAGGAGTTGAAATAGACCTGAATGGTAATCGGAATCGCGATCAACACCACATGCAGAAACCGTCCGGTGATGTTATCAGCCTGGAAAGCGAAGATGAGAGTCAGTGTGGCCAACAATGAGATCACCGCCACGGGATGAAAACGCGCCATATAGACCTCATTGAACCACTTTTCTCCACGACTCCGGATCAGCCAGACACGCGAGATGGTTCCCGCCGCCAAGGGGATTACGATGAACAGCACGACTGCATACACCAGCACCAGGAAAGGCACCGTCAGCGCCGAGGCCCCACTCACAAGAAAGGTTACTATCGGAGCGAACAACACCAACATGATGAGATCATTAACCGTCACCTGAACCAGGGTGTAAGCGGGATCCCCATCAGTGAGGTAACTCCACACAAACACCATGGCTGTACAGGGCGCTACCGCGAGGATGATGACTCCGGCGATGTATTGATCCGCCAGCTCCGGGCCGATGAGGGGTAGAAAGAGGTGCTTGAAGAAAACCCAGCCCAGGAAGGCCATACTGAAAGGCTTCACCAGCCAGTTAATCACAAGGGTGATGATCAACCCACCCGGACGCTTTCCCACTCCCAAAATCGATGTGAAATCCACCTTCAGCATCATGGGATAAATCATCAGCCAAATCAGGACCGCAATGGGGATGTTGATCTGGCTCCCTCCACCGAACTCCATACGACGGAGGGCATCGGTCAAGCCAGGAAGCAGCCGTCCTAACGCTATCCCCGCCACCATACACAGCGCCACCCACACACTCAAATAGCGTTCAAAGGAATTCAAACGTTTCTCCACCTGTGGAGCTGGAAGGGTTTCCGCCGTGGTGCTCATGCTTAAGCACTCCTATCCGCATCAGGCTTCCTGGCATTGATTGCCAAGCTGGTAATGTAGTCAGCGACTCGGCTTCCCGCCGGCAAAGCCATGATAATCTTCTGATAGAGCGGATCCTCCCAGACAGTCATGGCATCGATGTACCCACTCTTGCATTCCAACGCGATATCAACCAGGCCCGCTTCACAGGCCATACGATCAGTCTCCTCGACCAAAACCGCGCCCGCAACGCATCCCACTAGTGCCTCTATCATTTCGCGGATGGCTTGGGGGAGTGGACGGAGGAGGGCTAGATCAGACACTGCTACTCTTCCTCCTGGACGCAGCACACGGCTGATTTCCCGCCAAACCTGTGGTTTATCTGGCGAAAGGTTAATGACGCAGTTTGAGATGATCACATCCACACTGTTATCAGCAAGGGGTAGATGCTCAATCTCTCCCAGACGGAATTCCACATTGTCCAGGCCAGTCTTCTCACGGAAACTGTCCACGTTCCGCCGTGCCTTGGAGAGCATTTCGGGAGTCATATCGACACCAATCACTCGCCCAGAGGAACCTACCCGCCGTGCGGCGATGAAGACATCGAATCCACCTCCGCTCCCAAGGTCCAGGACCACCTCTCCAGGACTTAACGAGGCCAAAGCGACTGGGTTTCCACAGGAGAGCCCCATGTTGGCGCCATCTGGAAGGATGGACAAATCGTTCTGCCCATATCCGACAGCTTCAGCAAGCTTCATAGCGGAATCCCCAGGATCCGATCCACAACACGAGGATGGTCCACAACATCCCTGAGAAATCCCCCCCGCAATCTTTCCATAACCTTCCCGGACTGCGATTCGGATGCTTTCCTGCTGACTCATGGGCAACTCAGAACTCATCTAGCTTTTCCTCTCTCGTGTCTTCGTAAGTTGTTCACGCTTTAGCGTGTTGAGTCAAACGATAGATTGAATTGTGTACTTAACCCACACGCTAAAGCGTGAACAACATACGGATACTTCGCCACATATAAAACAGTCTTCCAATACATCCATGCCTTCTCAGGGTGCCGCCGTTGATTCACTCAGTGATTACCTCAGACCGGAAGCGCAGCCTCTTCCAGAATTTCATTGGATTCCATGCCGTTCGAGCTATTTCCATGGTGGTTGGTTCCATAGTGGTTGCAGAGCTCATCCAGGCACATGGCCCGGACCCGGACGAGATTCAGATCGTCGGCTTGGATACGTTTATCGATCGCCAGAGAACTCTTGATCCACTCGATGGCGGCGGTGGCTGTCTCGCTGGCCTCCCCCTCCGGCAGACGGTAGTAGATCCAACGTCCGTCCTTACGTGAATCGATCAAACCAGCTTGGCGCAGAATCGCCAGGTGCTTGGAAACTGTGGAGGGAGCCAACTGCAGCATCTCAATAATCTGGCAGACGCAGAGTTCGCCACTCCTCAGAAACATGAGCGTCCTGACACGGTTCTCATCCGCCAGAGCCTTCGCGATGTGCATAAATTCTTTCATGGCCTGTTCCACCTCATGGACTCTACCTGATCACATGTAGAAGTTCACGCTGAATATCCTCCTCAAAGGACCCATCCACCAGCCGGAGAGTCCTACGAGCCCGATTGGCAACATTCGGATCATGGGTGACCATGATAATGGTCCGCCCTTCCTGGTTGAGTTCCTCCAAGAAATCCATGACCGACGCGCTGGTTGCCGGATCCAGGTTGCCGGTAGGTTCATCCGCGAGAATCACCGCCGGATCATTAGCCAACATCCTTGCGAGCGCAACCCGTTGCTGTTGTCCAATACTCAACTCAGAGGGTTTGTGATCCAGGCGGTCACCCAGACCAACCCGGTTGAGCAAAGACTCCGCTTTCTCTTTCTGGTCCTTTTCTGTAACCCCGGAGAGGAACAGAGGAACCTGGACATTCTCCAACGCGGTCAGATACGGAACCAGATTAAAGGTCTGGAAAACAAAACCCATCTTATCACGGCGAACCTTCGCTCGCGTCCCCGCATCCAAGTCATATAGGGACTCACCTTCCAGCCAGACTTTACCTGAACAAGGCGAAAGCATCCCTCCCAAGATGAGGAGCAGTGTACTCTTCCCGCTTCCACTCGGTCCGACCACAGAGACAAAGT
>CAYRBI010000134.1:0-16860 GCA_964422415.1 uncultured bacterium
CAGCGGGAAGGTGGATTGTCTCCGGAGAAGAACCATCCACATTGAAACAAGAGATGTACTCCTTTGTCCGCACCGTCAGTTTTAGACTGTTGGCATCATCGGGGGGAATACTCCGGGCAGGAGGCTCACTGAAAGCAAGAATGATCGAGCCCTTGGTTTCATAAAGGTTTTTCACCGTTCTTTCACGAAGGTCTACACGGTACAGGGCTTGAGGGGTACAAACATAGACAAACCAACTGGGCGTTGCGCGGGTGTCATACACAGTGGGATACCGGGATGAATAGGAGGCTGTCACTCTATGTGTCAGGTTATTGTCATTCAGTGGAACTTCGAACCATTCTTCGGATGGGATTTCAGTCTCCCTGTACCCAGCAGTTCCAATAAAACCCACCCGCTGTCTGGTTTCCCTCCCATATCCTACAAAGTAACCCCTTCCCTGGGTTTGACCATTATGAATGAAGTACCAGAGCGTGGGGGATTCCTGACCGTCGCTAGTAATCAGCGGCTGATCGAACCATTGCCGGAGCCACCATGCGGAAGGCTGAGAAAAGGCCCACAGGAGATGCCTGGGAAGGCGGTCCGATTCTTTGAAATCCTCGATCACTTGGCCATCTACATCATGGGGTTCCTTCACCCACTTCCCATCACTTTGAGTGCGCCACCCCCGTAAGAATGGTGTTCCATCCTTTTTGAAATCATAGATCGATGGTAACCACTCACCCGCGGAATTCGCCCCCTCACCGGACGGTAGATCCATGGTCCAATAACCAACGGAGATTACCCAAATAAATCCGGCCACAACCGCAAATCCCACTCCCACCAATGTAGCGGTCGCCAAGGCGCCCAAAGACGAAAGCCGCGAAGGCATACGATGAAACTCCTTTATCCCCGTATGTTGTTCATGCTTCAGCATGTTGGCCTCGGTAACAACTCACCCATGCGAGAAACCCGCACGCTACAGCATGAACAACATACGGGTTTACGCCTCGATCAATTCGATCCCTGTTCTCGCTGGCGAGGGCCATTCACTTCCACACTGGGTGCAGCTGTCCTGGTCCACCGGCACAGATCTCTTGCAGCTGGGACACTCCTCCAACCTTGGCCACTGGCGGTGCGTGAGGTACCCCAGCAATGCGGGCAACCCAAGGAGATAGACGAAGAGGGTCCACATCCAACGTTGACCACCGCTGGAGCCATAACGGGTCTCGCGTTTCCAGGCGAGGACAGCCCACAGGAACGCATACAGGTGCATCAGGGGAATCAAAAGATAAGGGTTACCCAGGTTGCTCTGAGAAAAGTCGTCACAGGAAGCAATAAAGCTCTCAAGATATGTTTTCCCATTTTGGAGACCCTCCCACGGTCCAATTACAAAAAATGCGAAATCGGCGGACAAGGGTGCACCAACCGCCCAGAAATAGGCCGCCTCCAGACGATGGTCTTGATGTCGTACAGGTGCCGTCAGTTCGACATCCTTGGTCCAGAGAACCTGCCCTTGTGAATCAAAACAATAAGGAAAGCACCTCAAGTGGAACTGCTGTCCCTCCCACTTCCTCTCGGTGGCCACGGCATAGTATTTGTCTCCCACCGGCTCGTAGAGGATCAATTCCCTGGCAGCACGTAAGGATTCCGGCAACGGCAGGTGAGATTGGAGAGTGCCTAGGGGATCGAGGAAGAGGATCTCCTTATCAGTACGGACCAGGACTTGAGAAGGCACTCCCTCATTTATCTCTTTAGGTGGGTCATTGGGACTTGTTGTCAGAAAATCCACATCCAGGATTTCACTCGCGGGTAGATCCAGGATTCTTTGGGAGGTCCGCTCCTTGAGATCAACCTGGTATAGGCCATCATCCGCGATGATAAAAATCTGGGTCAGGAGAGATCCGGGTACTGTAAACGGATACCGTTGGGGATATTGGCCCCGATATGCTGCCCATTGCTTGGAGTGGAGACGGTTGTTAATTCCCCAGGTAATGGGTGAAATCTGGAATTGTTCATCCTCCGGAACACTATCTTGTCTGAAACCTGACAATCCGATGAAACCAACCCGTTTTTCCTTCGTTGATGAAAAGGCTGTTTCATGATCGGCGGAAGCTTCATATCCCACGAAATACCCGCGCCCTTCCTTGCGGCCATCATGGACAAAGTACCAGAAGGTGGGGGTCAGTTGTTGGTCGCTGAAGGCCAACACACGATCCCGCCACTGCACATTCCAATGGGTTTTCCCCCGGTCCGCAAAAAGCCCGCATGATCTCAGGATTTCCTTCTCATCGAAGACCACTTCCTTGCCATCCAGATCCCGGTACTGCATCACCTCATGTCCACGTGGCGAAGGATAGGTTCCATAGATCACCGGAGATCCATCACGACGGAAATAGACTGTCTCTCCGGTAAAAGTCTCACTGGAGGGAGCAGACGATTCGTCCTTCATGGTACTTTTCAGATACCCCACCCCACCCACCCAGATGACTCCGGCAATCAACGCCAGACCGAGTCCAATCAGGGTGGCATTCAACAGCACCGCGAATGATGAAATGCGTGGTGACATGTCTGAAATTCCTTTCTTCTTGCAGGTTGTTCATGCTTCAGCATGTTGGCCTGGCTCACAGTTCAATCATGCCGTGGACCAGCACACTGAAGTGCGAAGCATGCTGAGTTATAGAACAACATACGATCACACGCTGAAGCGTGAACAACGTACACGAACCACCCCCCTCGCCCCATGGGAGAGGGGGGTTGGGGGGTGAGGTTCAGTAATCCCTCTCCTCCGCCACCCACAGGATGCTCACCGCCAGTAGCGCATCCGTGAGAATCACCAGGAACACCACCCACCACAGCCAGTCCATCAGCTCCGCCCACATGAAGGCTAGCGCGATCACCGCCACGAGCGGCAATGTCCGTGTTCCAAACCAGCTCACCGGACGTAGCCAGGTCAGCAACCAACCGAAGTAGAGCACTGACAACACGATAATGAGTCTGATGGGCAGCCAGGTCATCGACCAGAAGAAAGGACTGGGGTGGTGTCCTGGTTTAGCAGCCCACAGGGCATACACCAGAATGGGGATCAACAGCGCCACAAAGTAGACCAGCATCCCCGTGAACATCTTGGTCAGGAACAGGGTCGACCGTTTCACCGGGAGTGGAAGCAGGAAGGCATAGGCCTTGCTCTGTTCCTCGAAGAAGGCCTGACGGACCGCCAGGACCGCCGCCAGGCAACCCGCCGCGATGGCCAAGGGGGTGTGTATTTTGGTATCGAGAAACGGGATCGAGTTGATCTCCTGGGGACGTATTCCGAACCAGCTCCAGAAGGGGAACAGGGTGACAACCTCCACATTCGTCTCCAGCCCCACCCAGGTTAAAAGAAACGCCATTGCGCACAATCCCAAGTGAGCCGTTTCAGTCAATTCTTTCCGCAACAACGCCAGCCACATGGCAGTCCTCCTGGATGTCATCTAGTTTCCCAATCTCTCGCGCTACTCCCCCCCATCCTACCCTCCCCCGCAAGGGGGGAGGGTAGGGTGGGGGGGGAGTGAACCCCTACTCAAACACTGGCAACGCCGGTTTATCCCCGCGTGTATATTCGATGAAAGCATCTTCGAGGTTCATCTCGATCTCCTCGATCCGCTTGGGCCCGAGCTGATCCAGAGCCGCGCGGTGCATCCCGTTATAACCGACAATCACCAGCTCCAACCGTTCCACGCTACGTTGTGACGAGACCACTCCCTGCATCACCGGGGCTTCAGGCACCGTTCCGGGAAACTCGAGCACCACCTTGCGCAACGATTCCTTGAACCTCTCCGCCGGGCAGTCCACCCGCAACACTCCATCCACCAGGATTCCGATCCGGTCGGCCACCCGTTCGACATCGCCCAGGATGTGCGAGCTGAACAAGATGGTGCGTCCCTGCCGCTGGATGATCTGGATCAGGGACTCGAGGAAATCGCGCCGTACCACGGTATCGAGGCCAAGGGTGGGGTCATCAAGTATGAGCAACTCTGGGTCTTGCGCCACCGCCAGGGCCAACGACACCTGCGCCCGCTGTCCACGCGAGAGATGCTTGATCTTCTTCTTCAAAGGAATCTCGAAGTGGGCCAGGATCTGCTCAGCCAAGCTCTGCTTCCAGGTGGGATAAAAGGCCCGCTTGAAGTTCACTATTCCGCCCACCGTCATCCAGTTGATGAGTGGATGCCCCTCGGCCATGAAGGCGATACGGGAACGCAACTCCGGGGTGAGTGTACGGGTATCCTCACCAAACAGCCGTGCCGAACCCCGGTCAGGATGAAGCATCCCCAGTAGCATCTTGATCGTGGTGGACTTGCCCGCGCCATTACGTCCGAGCAGGCCATAGACACATCCCTTGGGGACCTGGAGATCGAGGGTGTCCACCGCCTTCTGGCCATTGAAGTATTTCGTCAAATGATGGGTGGAAATGACCGCTTCCATGGGTCAGCTCCTTTCACCTTGGGTAAGAATTTCGGGTTGGGGAAACGAGAATTGGTGGCAACGCTCAGCCACCAGGTTGCGAACCTCCACATCGGCGAAGCCGAGATGGATCGCCTCGACCAGAAGATGATCAATCCTCTCGGTCAGGCGGCGCTTACGGACCTCGCGGGTGAGGTCGTGGTTCGGCTCTGCGACAAAGACCCCGAGGCCCGGGCGGGTCAGCAGCGTGCCCTCGCGTTCGAGTTCGGTGTAGGCACGGGCGATGGTGTTGGGATTGACCACCAGGTTCTTGGAGAGTTCACGGACCGAAGGGAGCCGTTCCCCCGCTGTGAGCGATCCTCGCGCCACTCCTTCGCGGACCTGGTTTACGATCTGCTGATAAATGGGAAGGCGGTTGGCCGTTTCGATTTGGAAGTGCATGGCAGCGTCCTTACTGTACTAGTAGTATTAGTACGGTTCATGGACAGTGTCAAGACTTTTTTTTGGTTTGGTTTGCATAACGGGTTTGTTCAACCTTTAGGTTGTCCCGGCACGCTAAAGCGCGAACAACATACAATCATCACCCAAACAATCCCCGCAGCACCTCTGGATCCTCGCACAGGCTACGCCCCAGGTATTCCTCCAGATACCAAGCGGCTCGCGTGCGTCCAGCCTCATCGATGAGGGTTCCTGAGGTAGATTGTCTGAAGCTCTGAAGAAGGTCCTCATAGGTCTGGACGATATGTAGAATGCCTGCTCCTGTTTGCCACTCGCCGGGAATCTCGCCCGACATCTGCACCGAGACCGCTGGGATGCCCAGCCAGACTGACTCAAGGAGCACGGTCGAATGCGAGGAGACAGTCACCATGGAGGCGGGCAACACCTGCTCCAGCGGACCATGGAAGTACTGCGTGTTGGCCTGTTCACGGCAGCGGGCCGCGAGGCTTTCCATACGTGTGGTGTCCCGTGGGTGCGGCTTGAACACAAAACGGAGTTCCGGAAGCTCATGGGCGGCTTGAAAGCACCAGTCATAGAGAACCGGCATATCCTGGTGCATCTGCCCCGCGATGAGGATCACCTTACCTCCAGTCCCCGCGAAAGCGGTGATCTCCGGAGAGGGTTGGCACTGGCTCAGACGGCGGAACCGGCGTGCGCCGATCACACGGAGGATCTCCTCTGGCATCCCACCCTTCTCCACCAATGACCGCGCGACTGCGGTGCCATATACACCCAGGATGTCTGGCAGTGGGGGGCGTGAAAGGCCTGCCGATTCACGGTCCATGACATAACACCAGTGTGTGGGATAAATCGATCCATGTTGTGTGGCTATGGACCGGACACCCGAATGCCGTGCCGCGGCCACCAGCAGACGGCCCTCGGAGTAGACCTCATCCTTGAGAAGAAGGGCCTGGGGGCGGGTCTTTCGGAAGGCTGTCTTGAGCGCCTCATAACGGACCACCAGGCGGACTACAGCACGCTTGGCGAGGTTCAATTGTTCGTTGAGCAAAGCGCGGAAGTCCCATCGATTCCATCGTCCAAAGCCCTCGGGCGGGTGGCTAAGCCAACACGGCAAACGTGACCGGAGATGATGTCTCCACACCCAAGCTCTCACCATCGCCCGAAGACTGGTGAAACCGGGAGCATAGAAACCTTGCATCGGGCCGAGAGCATGAGAGGTTAAGGAATTCCAGGTGGAGGTATTCCCTTGACTGTTTGGAATACCAGATACAAGAGGACGCACCTCCTGGACAATCCCAGCCGCGAGGAGCTCCTCCAGGATATCCATGTGGTAACGGTGTTTCCCATCTCCAGGAATCCGCCACTCGTTCTGACTGGCTGAATAGAAAAGAGTGTCTCTTTGGTGTGGCCGGTGCTGATGGGGATGAGAAAAACGTAGAATTTTCGCCCCCGTATACCACCGGTGGAACTGAACACAGCCGTGCATGATTTTGCTCATTAACCCGGAGGGAGAAGCTGCCTGGCTGGGCGGGATAAGGAGGTCACAGGGAACCCTATTAGCGCGGAAAAGCGCGGCCAGCCCAGGTTCATTTCCGATGATCCTGATCCCGGTTATCTCTCCACTCTCATAAAGCGATATGGTCCGGATTGCGATCATTAAGCGGGAGAAGAGTCCCACCTCCGGATGCAGAACCGGCATGTTGGTGAACCACAGAGTACTGACACCATCCCACTCGAAAAGATCATGCAGGCAGATCCCCTCCTGATTGGGCTGGGAGAATTGCTGGTACCACCACAGACAGACACGCCGTCCCACCTCCTCGTAATCCTCCGCGTAGAACTCCCGGCAGGGCATTCCCGTGATACCGGAGAGCGCACCGGATTCGTCCGATAGCACAGTGAAGTACTCAGGAGTTTGCTGTATCTCCGGCGAGGAAGCGAAGACGAGTTGAAGAAGTGTGGGTGGCATAATCGCTGGAAGAGTTCTGGTCCGTGCTGAGTTTATCACGGTTGGAAACGGATCTTCCCTCACAGATGGACCGCTCACAAGGTATGCTGAAGTAATCATGGATATGCCCCCGGTGATCGTCTGGTTCCGTCAGGATCTACGGCTGTCCGATAATCCAGCTCTGCTGGAGGCCTCTTTGTTGGGTATTCCCGTGATTCCCTTGTATATCCATGCTCCCGGAGAAGAGCGTGCTTGGCCCCCAGGTGCGGCAAGCCTGGTCTGGCGGGAGCACTCATTAGCCAGCCTTGACCGGGATCTACACAAGAAAGGCTCACGTCTCATTGTGCGCACGGGAGGGAGTCTGGATGTTCTGCTCGCCCTTGCCGCGGAAACAGGAGCCAGAACGATACACTGGAACCGAAGGTATGAACCCTCCGCCATGGAGCGTGATCAGCGGGTAGAAAAGGAACTGCACGCGCATGGATTTCAAACCCGGAGCTTCAATGCCAGCCTACTCTTTGAACCAGATTTGATCCTAACCTCGCAAGGGACACCCTACCGGGTGTTCACTCCCTATTGGAAAGCTTGCCTGGCGAACCTGGAACCCGGTGAACCACTCCCCGCACCTCGTCTGATCGCCGCCCCCCATCACTGGCCTTTTTCTGACAGACTAAGCGATCTTCATTTGGCGCCGCACCTTGATTGGACGGGATGGATCCATGCAGCCTGGACCTTTGGTGAGCAGGGGGCGGGACAGCAACTTGAGACCTTCCTCAAGGAGGGACTCCCAGGGTATGACCAGGACCGTGATTTTCCCGGAGTCGCTGGTGTTTCGCGCTTGTCACCCTACCTGCATCAGGGGGAGATGAGCCCACGACAGATCTGGAGTGCGGTTAAGGCGTCCCCCTATCCCGGAGAGGGATATCTACGGCAGCTGGTCTGGCGGGAGTTTGCCCATCATTTGCTTTATCACTTCCCTGAGACGGTGGAGAAACCCTTGCAGTCCAGCTTCCGTACCTTCCCTTGGAGGCGGAACAAGGGCTGGTTGAAAAAATGGCAAGAGGGGCAAACTGGCTACCCCATTGTGGATGCGGGAATGCGTGAACTCTGGTCCACGGGCTGGATGCACAACCGGGTACGTATGGTGGTGGCCTCATTCTTGGTCAAGGATCTCCTGATTCCCTGGCAAGAGGGCGCGAAGTGGTTCTGGGACACTCTGGTGGATGCGGACCTGGCGAACAATACCTTCGGCTGGCAATGGACGGCGGGTTGTGGGGCGGATGCAGCCCCGTATTTCCGAATCTTCAACCCGGTCACTCAGGGTGAACGCTTCGATCCCGAGGGATCTTATGTCCGCCGTTGGGTGCCGGAGCTGGTGCAGATGCCAGCAAAGTGGCTCCACCAACCTTGGAAGGCTCCCGCTCCGGTGCTTGCGGAGGCTGGAGTTTGCTTGGGAAAGACCTATCCCCATCCCCTGGTGGACCATGCGATCGCCCGGGGTGCCGCTCTGGAGGCCTATCAGTCCAGGGAAAAGGGGTAGTGTCCCCCTCACCAAGTTGGAGAGGGGGATCAAGGGGTGAGGTTTCTGGTTGTACCCACCCAAGCACTAGGACCTTGTGGTAGGATTCTCCCCTTATGCCTGTACGAAGAATCCCCTTGCTTGAGCTCTACCAACTCCTGTTCTCCCATTTCGGGCACCGTGATTGGTGGCCTGGCGACACCCCCCTCGAAATCATCGTGGGCGCTATTCTGACTCAAAACACGGCCTGGCAGAATGTCGAAAAGGCCATCGGGAACCTGAAACAGAACCATGCCCTCTCGATCTCACGCCTGCGTCAAGTCGAGGAAGCCCAGCTGGCCGGGTGGTTGCGTCCCTCCGGTTACTTCAATCAGAAAGCCAAGAAGATCAAGGCCTTCATCGAATTCCTCGATCATCACTATGGAGGTTCTCTCGCGCGTATGAGGGAGGCCCCCTTAGAGCACTTGCGTGTGGAGCTCCTCAAGGTCAAGGGCATCGGTCCGGAGACAGCCGACAGCATTCTTCTGTATGCGCTCGAGAAGAGGGTGTTTGTAATTGATGCCTATACAAAACGGATCTTCACAAGGCACCATTACTTCGCGGAAGAACCCTCTTACCCGGAGGCGCAAAGGTTCTTTGAAGATGAATGCCCGCCGGATACCGGCTTGTACAATGATTTTCACGCGCAGATCGTGGCCACGGGTAACCGGTACTGTAAACCTATACCCCGTTGTGAGGGGTGTCCGCTTGAGCATTTGCCTCATCGAAAGGAAGCAGGAGACAACTGATGGAAGAGATACCCGGTAAGGTTCGCGTTCAAGATGCGGTGTTAGCCAATATGGTGACCCTCTCCGCGATTCTGGAGTACCTGGAAAGCCTTCATCCGGGCGCCAGGGCCACCATCAACCAACGCGCCCTTGAGATCGCACGAACCATGAAGGCGGCCTCCGGAAAACAGCCACCGGAAGAAGAGAAGGAATAACCGTATGGATCGTCTCCAGGAGTTCGAGGTCAAGCTCCAGAAAATTCGGGAGCTGATGAAAAACTACAAACTCGGGACAGTCATCCTCTCCCGGCGTAGTAACTTCGCCTGGTTGACCGGCGGGGGACAGAACCATGTGGGTGTCGCCACCGATTTTGGAGCGGGCAGCCTGATCATCCAGCCGGACCGGGTCCTGCTTCGTTCCAGCAACATTGAAAGCGCCCGTTTGCTGGAGGAGGAATGCGCGGGACTGCCGTTGGTGCCCTGGGTTTATGACTGGTATGACACCCATGCGCAAGCGGACTTCAAGGCCAGCGTACTCAAGGAACTGCCCTATGGATGCGATGGTGGCCCCTGGTCCGGAGTGGATCTGACCGGCATGTTGATCCTCTTACGTCATCCTCTTTTGCCCCCGGAAGTGGAACGTTACCGCCGGCTCGGTGAGGATGCGGAAAGTGTCATGTCCGAGACCTGTCATGAGCTTCGGAAGGGGATGTCCGAATACCAGGTAGCGGGACTACTTGCCGGGAAATGTCTTGACCGGGGTATCGAGACCACGGTCCGGCTGGTGGCCTTTGATGAACGCATCGACCGTTTCCGTCACCCCATTCCCACCTCGAAGACTCTGGATAAACGTGCTCTGGTGGTTCTCGGAGCCAGACATCATGGCTTGACTGTCAGCCTTTCGCGTATGGTTTCTCTTGGTCCCATCGATAGAGAGCTACGCCGTAAGCATGATGCCGTCTGCCGGATTGATGCCGTCCTCAATCTTCATAGCACTCACGGGAACACCATCGGGAACATCCTCAAAAAGGGGATTTCTCAATATGCGCAGGAAGGCTTTCCAGGAGAATGGAAGCTGCACCATCAAGGGGGGGTGACAGGTTATGAGGGGCGTGACTTCCTCGCCACGATAGACAATGGCTTTCGTCTGTGCGCGCCTACCGCCGTGGCCTGGAATCCCACCATTACCGGCACCAAGTGCGAGGACACCTTCCTGGTCACGGAGGATGGGGTGGAGAACCTCACGGAATCCAAGGAGTGGCCCAAGGTACGGGCGGAGACGGACAAGGGAGTTCTGGAGCGGTGTGATATATTAGAATGATAAGGTGAGGGTTCTTACCAGGCGATCACCCAGAAATGCGGTGAGGTCAGGAACCCCACCGGACTTGAGGTAGAAACATGAGGACAGCAATAACGGTTGATCCTATATTCATCGAGCAGTTCTGCCGGAAGTGGAAGATCCAGGAGTTTTCCTTTTTCGGCTCAGTCCTGCGAGATGATTTCGGTCCCGGCAGTGATGTCGATGTTATGGTCACATTTTGCGAAGATGCCAGCTGGACGATCTTTGACTGTATGGAAATGGAAGAGGAGTTTGCTGCAAAGGTCGGAAGAAGGGTGGAGATCTTCACGCGTGCCTCAGTAGAGAGGAGCACGAACTGGATACGCCGGGATCTGGTATTGAAGTCAGCGGAGACAGTCTATGCCCAGGGATGAGTCGGTCCTACTCGATATCCTCCATGCCGCATGTGATGTAATTGAGATAGCCAATCAATCGAACCGGGAAACCTTTATCAGGAATAAAGGGGTTTGTTATTCGATTATGCTGATTACAAATATCTTACGAAAGTTTCCACATATCAACGTAGGATGAATGCGTGCTATGCGAAAAGATCTGACCCATATCCTTGCCTGTCCGGTGTGCCTGGCGCCCCTTCATCTGGATGAGTGTTGGAGAGAACCGGTCACCGAGGGGACTTTGCGGTGTTGTCAATGTGCTCATGTCTATGACATCCAAGCGGGTCTTCCTCTCCTCTTGCTCAAGGACAGCAATTGGGCTGCCAATAAAACTGAAGCCGAGGGCGAACGGGAGCTAGTGGATGAGCTGCCGCTTTCCGAGCATATCAAAAGGAACCGGTTTGAGGCGGGAAGATCTCTCCGTCTGCTCAACCAGGTCCATTTCAGAAAATCCCCTCTTGTCCTGGATGTCGGCGGTTCATCAGGGTTGGGGGCCTATCTCTTCAAACGTTACAACGCACGGGTTGTCATTGTGGACATCGTTCCCCACCTGCTCAAGGTGGGAGAAGTGAGTCTACGCGGGTTAATGGATGTGGACCTTGCTCTGGCGGGCATGGAATGGCTGCCCTTCCGCTCGAATACATTCGATGTCGTATTCTGTCGTCAAGCCCTCCATCATTCCTCGGATCCCGCATCTGTAGTCCGTGAGCTTTTCCGGGTGACGCGGATTGGCGGTAAGATCCTGATCGCCGCGGAACCATGCGTGTCGATCCGGAATATCCTGAAAGGTTATCTCAAGCGAGTACCACTCACCCAGCCCGCATCAAAAGGAGCTGAAATCCTTGAAAAGCTTCCGGACTCCCATTTTGTGCATACCTGGACGGATTTTGAGAAGTGGATGGAGGCGGTAACCGACCGGTTCAGGATCGAGCCCGCCGGGGGTTCCGCGGGACTCATCCCCACACCCAACGGGCTGGTCTATCACCCTTACGCAAGCGCCATGTCTCCGCTGGAGAAGCTTCTAAGCACCCTATTCATTGGGCGCCGGGGTTTTCGTGGAGACATCAACATCATCGGAACCAAAATGAACGAAGTGCATCGCGGCAACCACCCAGTGCGTGTCGAACCAGTCCGTCCCGGAGATCTCGACTTGAGTAACATCTCCGAGAGTGAGGCCGTTGAATACAAACGTATTTTCCCGATGATGTTTCCTTTTCAGATTTAAGAGAAACGTGGATGCCCGTGAAAGCGGCTCGACGATTACTATCCTTTTCCAACAGGTGGATGGATGGGTTTGCCCATATAATAGTTGGGGGCGGGCGGTGGAGCCGCTACGGCCTTTCTCCGTTTCCAGTAGTTTGAACAGGACTGCCACCACCAATAGAACAACCTGAGCAGGAAGCCTTCGTTGGCAATGCTGTTGCCCGGGTTCCCTTGGTTAATGCCCTCATACACGTGGCACTTGTGGCACTCCAGGGGCGGGATAGGTGAGTCCACCAGGAGGCGGAAGAGCTGGTAACGCCAGCCATTCCAGATCTTCTTAAGCGGTGTCCGGGTGAGATTCCCCATGATGCGCTGGCTGTTGCAACAGGGGGTGACCTCTCCATGCATGAGCACATTGGCAACCTGCCAGGGCATCATGCAACGTTGTGGAAATCGCTTGCGAACAGGGAACAACCTGTGCGTGTCTTTTATCCTCCGCCAGATGCTCCTGTCGGCGATGAGTGTGGGCATGTTGGTTTCGTAGCGTGGTGGAAGATAGAGAGTAACCCCCAACTCGTAGGCGAGATGCTCCGCTTCATCGAGATAACGATTGGCCAGCTCGGGATCGTTCCGGAGAGAATTCCAGTCGTATTCCCGCCTGAAGGCGAGGTAATCCTGAACCTTGAGGTGGTTCAACTCGAAACGGTGCACCATCCGGACCATTTCTGGAAGCTCGTGGATATTGTTCCGCATCCCCACAAAGGTTATGGTGAACCAACTCTCTCCTCCCACAATCCGCCGGATGCGCCGGATAGCGTGAAGTGTATATTGAAGCCGTTCCCATTTTCCCCCCCGGCGAATGGCCTCGAAGGTCTCTTGGCTGGCGCCATCAATGGAGAGAATGATTCGTGCGTTAGCCCGCGTAAGTGCGTCAATGTGAGGAATCGTTAACGTGGAGGTGTTCGTGGCGAAGTGGAGAATCACGCCGCCCATGACGAATCTGGTCATGAGGGTTGAATAGCGTGGACTGACGGTTGGCTCACCAAATCCTGTTGGGCAGGCCCACATCATGCTGGGCAGAAGTTCTTCGAGGATGTGATTCATCACCTCGTCAGACATATCCTCCGCGAAATAGGGATCGTAGCCTTTGTAACAGTGGGCGCAATAAAAGTTGCAGCGGGTGGAGTGTTCGATGAGAATCGAGGAGGGCAATGAACAGAGGCGGATCTTTTTCTTTCCAAACTCCTCGAACAAAAGAGTGACATTCGCTTGACGTGACTCCTCCCGCTGGGGGTTTTTTTCCTTTTCCCCCCAGTTGTACCGCTTGTTGGAGCCCGAGGAGAGATAGGAAACATAATCCAACCCCACCCGTGCATCCAAAGAGAGGGGATCCTCCTCCAGAATGCGGGAATAAAGTTCATGTGCTTGGGTAAACTGACTATCTCTGACCGCTTGATCCGCAAGAGCAAGGCAGTCTGAGTCCGTGGTTATGGCCTGAGTCATGTTCTGCATTGAGGATTTTATTTTAGCTCCCCTCCGGCAAGAGTCAATTGGCGGTAGGGGTGGTCTATCCGCTCAAGTACCAATGCGGCACCATATCCGGGTTGAGCAGATGGCTAATATAAGAGGGAGAAACCATGACCAAACGTGAGATGAACCTTCGGATCTTTGAGGGAAAACCGGTTCCCCAGGTTTTCTTCCAACCCCGGATCGAACCCTGGTTTGAGCTGCACAAACTGAAGGGGACCTTGCCGGAGGAATTTATGGGGCTGGATGTCCGTGGGCTCTATGACCAGCTCGATATCTCCATGCGATACTCACAGTACTTCACCGGGCAGCCCGATCCAGTGCAAAGGACCTACAGCCCCGCCGTGAAATGCCGGACCGAGTCCACCTCCGATCGTATGGTCAACGTGATCGAGACACCCTATGGAGAGTTAGTGACACGCTATCACATCACCTATGACGCGGGTTGGCGGATCGTCGACTTCCCAGTCAAGGGGCCGGAAGACTTGCGCAAGTTAAGGTGGGTCTTTGAGAACACCCGTTACTCCTACAGCCCGGAGAACTTCCAGCTCGGTTCCGATTACTTCGGAGACCGTGGCCAGCCCCAGTTCTGGGTGCCACGTTGTCCTTACCAGGCCCTCGCATTGGACTGGATGAAATTCGAGGATTTCGTCATGGCGCTGATGGATGTCCCGGAGGATTTCGAGCCGGTAATGAAGGCCATCGATGATTCCTATGATGACCTGTTTTCTCAGCTCGCCACCTCCGAGGGGCCGAAAATCATCAACTTCGGCGAGAATGTGGATTGCCAGCTCCTCTCTCCGCGTTTCTTCGAGAAATATCATCTGGCCTATTACCACAAGCGTTCCACGCCATTGCGCAAGGCCGGGATCTTCACCACCATCCATCTGGATGGGAGCCTGCGGACTCTACTGCCCTACTTTGCGGATCTGCCCTTTGACGGGTTGGAGGCCTTAACCCCACGACCGATGGGGGATGTGACCTTGGAGGAGCTGGGTGCGCATATGAACGGCAAGGTCTTGTTGGATGGTATCCCAGCGGTCTTCTTCCTCCCCCCCTTCACTCTTGAGGATGTGCAAGCCTGTGTCGAGAAGATTATCAAACTCTTCGGGCCCAGGTTGGTGCTGGGTATTTCAGATGAAATCCCGATGGCAGCGGATGAGGAGGGCATCCGGCGTTTGAAATGGGTTGTGGAGTATTGCCGGAATACGGTTCCTCCCATTTGACCCAATGGAGGGACGCATTCCATTGCGTCCCTATGGATTCGGTGGAGGTCACGGACCCGACAGAGCGGGTCCCTCCATGGGAGGACGTATTCCAATGCGACTGGTTGATCTTGCAGGATTTTTGGCTGAAAATACGCATTGCGAATCAAGGAATGATGCTGCCTAACTTACCTGACATGGCGCTCAGGGGGGAGGGACAGATTAACGTAATTCGGAAAGAGATCGCGTTGCGGGGGGTTGACAGGGAATGTACACTCCCGACAATTCGCCTGTTCCGGGATCGAGGGATAAACGTAACGTGAACCTGCCGATTCTCTTGGGCGTAAGCTGGGGCTTAACGGCTTCAGGTGTCCACTATCTCCTCCTCAGGCGGACGATTGAGAGACGGCGGGTAGCCGGTGGTAAGCCCTCAGCGATGTTGGCTCAGGCCTCCTCTCTATGGCGGATGTGTGCCGTGGGAGGTTTTCTGTTAGCGGGTCTCCTCTGGGAGAGGGTTCGTATTGATTCCGCATTGGTGGCCTATGCGGTGAGTTTTCTCGGAGTCATTGTGGTCTACGGTATTCGGCTTTCCCAGGAGACCGCCCGGATGGAAGCCTTGGATAAGGAATCAGGAAGATAGAATGGCTTACACCAGCGTACTGGCGAATCGATATGCCGAGGGATTATTGCGCGTAGTCCGCACGACCGGCCGTTTTGAGCAGGTGGGACAGGAGCTCCATGCGTTTCTCGAGCAATTCGAGGCGGGTGGCGATCTGCGCGAGGTGATGCTCAATCCTGCCTACAATGCCAATGTTCGGCGTGAGCGTGTGGAGGCCTTGGTGGGTCCCCTGAGTTTATCCAATGAAACCATCAATTTCCTGCGGCTCCTCATCCTCAAACGCCGCATTCAACATCTGCCCGAGATGATCCGGGCCTATGATGACCGTTACCGTGCCGAGCTGGGAATCATCCGTGCTGAGGTCTTTGTGGCCGAGGAAGTGGATCCAGCCATGCGGGGACGGTTGGAGAGTGTGGTCTCCCGGATCACCGGCAAAAAACCGGAACTGGCGGTCCGGCGCGATCCTTCGATCATTGGTGGAATCAAGATATTGATGGGGAATACCGTGCTGGATGCCAGCATTAAAACTAAACTCGAGAGGCTGCGCGAAAAACTGACCGACCCCTCGAGTAATTCTTTTGGCGAAACAAACTAAACGGGAGCGGGATACTGCGGAGATGTCGCAACAGATCAGACCGGATGAAATCAGCGCCCTGATTGAGCAGAGGATCCGCGGTTTTGACGCGGAGGCTCACACCGAGGATATCGGTACCGTGATTGAGGTGGGCGATGGTATCGCCCGTGTATATGGCCTCGACCGCGCCATGGCCGGTGAACTTGTGGAGTTCTCGAATGGGGTCAAGGGCATGGTGCTCAACCTCGAAGAGGACAATGTGGGTATCGTGCTGCTCGGCGGGGAACGTGGGATTCGTGAGGGCGAGACGGTGCGTTGCACCGGGCAGGTGGCGGAGGTGCCCTGTGGCGAGGGTCTGCTGGGAAGGGTGGTGAATCCTCTCGGCGAGCCAGTGGATGGGAAGGGACCGATTCATCCCGCACCCGCGGAATACCGCAAGATCGAGATGGTGGCGCGCGGTATCGTGGACCGTCAGCCGGTCAAGGAGCCACTCCAAACCGGCCTCAAAGCCATCGACTCCATGACCCCCATCGGGCGCGGCCAGCGTGAGTTGATCATCGGCGACCGTCAGACCGGCAAAAGCGCTCTGGCCATCGATACCATCATCAATCAGAAATCGACTCACCAAACCGATTCCCCGGTTTACTGCATCTATGTCGCCATCGGACAGAAGGAATCCAGCATCGCCCAGGTGGTGAAAGCGCTGGAGGACCATGGAGCCATGGCATATACCACGGTGGTGGCGGCTCCCGCCTCGGAACCAGCCCCGATCCAATACATCGCCGCTTATTCCGGCTGCGCGATGGGCGAGCATTTCATGTTCAAAGGCAAACATGTGCTCTGCATTTATGACGATCTTTCCAAGCAGGCGGTGGCTTACCGTCAGC
>CAYRBI010000135.1:0-8886 GCA_964422415.1 uncultured bacterium
ACCGTTGCCTTGTCCCCGGCTAACAACGGAATGAAGGACACGATGGCTCTATTTTTGAAGCAGTGAAAACTCTAGACAATCACCTCGCGGGGCTTGCTGCCGCGGGGAGGTCCAATGAGACCCCGCTCGTGCATGATATCGAGGATTCTGGCCGCGCGGCCATAGCCAATCTTGAGGCGCCGTTGCAGAAGTGAGGTCGAGGCTTGCCCGGCCTCCATGACAATATCGACCGCCGAGAGATACATCCCATCCAACTCGCTCTCGTCGTAGGAGCCATTCTCTCCCCCTTCCTCTTCGGGTGAGAAGTCGATGTCCAGGTAATCGGGGGGCTGCTGTGATTTGATGAACTTCACTAGCCGTTCGATTTCACCCGTGGAGATATAACAGCCCTGAAGACGCACTGGTTTGGAGGCCGTTCCCACATCGAAGAGCATATCCCCCATCCCCAACAGAGACTCCGCGCCTTTCTGGTCGATGATGACTCGTGAGTCATTGATCTGCGCCACCTTGAAGGCAATGCGCGCGGGGAAATTGGCTTTGATCACACCCGTCAGGATATTCACCGACGGACGTTGAGTGGCCAGCACCAGGTGCATCCCCACTGCACGGGCCATCTGGGCCAACCGGGCGATGTTGGTCTCCACCTCGGCGCGGGCGATCATCATCAGGTCGGCCAGCTCATCGATAATGATGACAATGTAGGGCAGAAAAGCAGGGAGCTGGAGTTCCTCCAGGTTGCCATCCTCCAGAGAGCGTTTGGCCCACTGTTTCATGCGTTCGTTATACTCACGAAGGTCACGCACTTTTGCCTTTTCAAGGTAGCGGTAACGAGTCTCCATTTCATCAACCGCCCATTTGAGGGCTACGGCGGCACTCTTGGGATCGGTCACAACAGGAGCCAGAAGGTGAGGAATGTCCTGATAAAGGGAAAGCTCCACGCGCTTGGGGTCCACCATCAAGAAGCGGACCTCCTGGGGAGTCGAGTTGAACAACAAGGAGGTGATCAGGCAATTGACCCCCACTGATTTACCTGAACCAGTGGAACCTGCGATGAGGAGGTGGGGCATCTTGGCCAAGTCAGCCACGAATGGATCCCCGGAAATCGTCTTGCCAATGGCGAAGGTCAGGCTGGATTCGAGCCTCCGGTATTCCTCGGAGGCGAGTACCTCCCGGATCAACACATCCTGACGGTTCCGGTTGGGAATCTCGATCCCCACGACATTACGTCCCGGAACCGGTGCGATAATACGGACCGATAAGGCCTCCAGCGCCAACGCGAGATCATCCTGTAGATTGGTGATCCCACGCACCTTCACTCCCGGCGCGGGCTTCAGGTCATAGCGGGTCACCACCGGCCCACAGTGTACCTCCACCACATTCGCCGAGATGTTAAATTCCCCCAGCGTCTTCACGAGGTTCACCATGTTAACATGGATTTCCTCATCGCTGGGGCCATTGAAGGTGGTGGTGGGCATGTCCATGAGGTCGAGTGAAGGGAGCTGATAGGGACGGCGCTCTTCCCCAACCTCCACCACCACCCCGGTTCGCTTGGCTACCGTTTTCTGTTTCTGGATATCCTTGAGGGTGTACGCATCCGGAGTGTAGATCTTGGGCTCAGGGACAATCTCCTCCTCAATGACCTCTTCCGTATCATCCTCTGGGTCATCTTCCTCAATGGCGAGGTTCTCCAGTGAGTCTTCATCCATCTCGATGACAGGCAGGACCGGATCATCTCCATTCAAACCCAAGGCGGGAATAAATTCGAAGCCGTCCTCCTCCTTTACCGCAATCTGAGGCTCTTCCCTGTTCTCCGTCTTGGCACGTTTGCGTGAAGGGACCTGCTCGATAGCTTTGGGAGGATTTCTCTCCATGGGATGGAAGGAATCCGGAATCTCTTCAAACTCCGCGATCCAGGCACGCTTGTCCCACCAGTCACGCATCGCCCAGATTCTCCCCCCTATCCAATGAAATAAGGTGGCAAAGAGGAAGTTGGTGGTCAGAAGGAGTGTCAGGACAATAATGGTACAGAGAAAGACATAGGCCCCCACCCGGCCAAAATTCAACATGGCATTTGCCAGCCAGGTCCCGACTAACCCGCCAGCGATCCAGCTCGCTTTCGTTTCTTGCGCCCCGCTCAATGTAACCAATGCACAACTACAGGCCAACAGGATAATCCCCCCGATGAGGCGCAACAAAGGCACCAATCCTGGAATCAATTGCTCCGAATCCTGACGGCGGAAAAGCACCTGCCAGGCACAACTCACCAGCAACATTGGAACAAGGTAAGCACATACACCAGTCAGGAACAAGAGCACCCAGGCCAACATACTGCCGGGACGTCCCATCCAGTTGGGATAGGCCTTCTGCCAGATCTCACGCCACCCATCGGTGACTCCCGCTGGGAAAGAGATGAGGCTCAAAAAGGTGGCCAAGGCCGCCGCTGTGAAGAGAACTCCTAAAATCTCTCTCCGGCGTTGGTCCTCGAGCCCGGCCCAGGCCTGAGCAATTGGAAGCGGAGCTGAGGGGGCCACCGGCTCGGTATCACAGAGCCCAAGTTTTGGAAGTCTGTTGTTTTTCCTGCTCATGATGGTCTAAAAAAGGGATCTCAAAGGGTATGGACAACGAGGCCTAGGCAGTCCTTGAGCGTGTGGAACTTGCCCCCTTCAAAGAATTCCCTGTTCAGTCATTTTCGGCGGCAGGAGGAGAATCTGAACGGGAAAGCAATCTCCTGGGGTGGGATTCTGCTGGCACGTATCTATCTTACACTATATTGCCGCTGCCAGAAAGGTATCCAGGGGAACACTATCAATAGGACGAGACCCAAAAGCAAGAGACATTTGCCATAAAACCAGGACCGGGGCTGGTAATTGAAGAGGATTTCTGAGTGACCAGCGGGGATTGGGATTGAACGGAAGGTTCCAGCCATCGGCTCAATGGAGACTTCCGTATTATTCACCCGGCACCTCCAGCCCGGGAAGTTGGTTTCGAGCAAGGCTAGACGGCAGGCAGCCGTGGCCTCCGCCATGAGCGTGAGGTGGGTGGCTTCGGCTTGAACCACTTGCGCGGAACCGAGAGCGGGTTCTGGCGCGGGGAGCTCACCACCGGGCTTGTCCTGATACAAAAAGGCACGTGGATACAGGCCGGGCACCTGGTTCAGAAACAGGCGCGAGGTGTTGCCTCTCTTCCCCTCGTACTCCTGGACTTGAATCACCTTCATCCCTGGAACAGGAAAGTCCGGAGAAATGACCGCCGAAACCTGGAACAGGTTAAAGAGTGCTTTGTTCCGTCCGGCCAGGTCGAAGAGGAACAGCAGCAGCCCATTGTTGTAGATCCGTTGGTTGGGATCGATGGAGACAAAGGCCTCCACATAGTCCGCCAACAGGAAGGGACCATATCCCCCCACATTTTCCACCCCATAATTGTAAAGCCGTCCGGGGAAAAACCAGGGATGAACCGCGCGTTTCTCATGGCCGATGGTATACCCATTGAGCAGTAGGCGTCCCCCGGAGAGCTGAGATTGATATTGTTCGATGAGTGGATCCGGCGGGAACTCGGCCTGGATCTGGTCTCGTGTCATCCCATGTAAGAAGTGGCCATTTGTCCACCCCAGTTCGAGCAGGACCAACACCGGCAGCAACCAGGGAAAGACACCTCTCCCTTTATGGGAAGGAGTCAAGGGGAGAGGTGTATAGGCAAACCGCACCATTAGGAATCCCACGAGCCCCATCACCAGGCCCATCCCCACCGCGCTCCGGATCACTCCCACCATCCATTGTTGGATCTCTGGACTCGCTGGTGGTGGCTTCCAGATCCCCATTCCGCTCGTAGTCCCTTCGGGTGTCCATCCAGACCACGGGAAAACCAGGACTCCCAAGAGGGACCAGAGGAGTAAAAAACCGAGTGCTACCCGTTGAAGCTGTTGAGTACGATGTCTCCGCAAGAGGGTGTCCAGCCCCGTACTGGCCAGAAAGGTCACCGCCAAGAGCGCCACTACCAGAACTCGTGCGGGTACACGGAAACGGTCCCAGCCAGGGATACAGCCGAAAAAGAAGGTGTAGACCGGGGAGTATTTTCCCATCGCCAAGAGGATCGAGAAGCACAGGGCCAGGAACCAGAAAACAGTCATACGGGAGCGTCCGGAAGCCAGCCCTAGCACCGCCAACAAGAGTGTGACCACTCCGATGTGGAAGTAGATCTCATGGAAACCGGCTCCCTGCCCCCAGAAGCTCCCCGGCGCGCCGAGGACCTGGGAAGGGATTCTCCCAGCCGGGTTGCCCATGGAGCCGGGGTACAGACTGGCGAGGAGCAGATGCGGCGGGAGAGAATCGATGGAGGTGAACTCGAAATTGGCCTTGCCGGAACGATTCACGGTGTGGGCCTGGAGCTCGGCGGTGGGTAGGGTTTGAATGGCGGTCACCAGCCCTACCACCCATGCGGCGGCGGCGAGAGCGGCCAGCTCCCTGCCAGCACGTAGCCTTCCCATCCTAAACCTCAGACGCGGCACCCATTTCCAGAGCAGGTATCCCACAAGCAGGTTGGCGAGGTAAAAGGTCAGGTCGGGTCTTCCGGCCAGGACCTCCATGATACCGAAAAACACAAGGCCCGTGCGCCCTGAACGGCGGTCCAGTCTCCCCAAACAATGGAGGATCCAGGGCATCCAGGCGGTGGCGAAGAGAAAAGCCGGATCAGCCAGGCCGGTCCGGGAGGTGAGGTAGCCATTGAGAAGAAGCAGCCAACCAGCCAGCGTGGCTGCGGCATCCGAGCGCACAAAGCCACGCGCCCAGACCATGCCTCCCAATCCCAGTAGCCAGGCATGGCAGAAGATCAACCAGCTGAACAACGCCTCCGGAGAGAGGGGTGTGAGCAAGCGTAGAACCAGATCGGGCGGGTAGAAGGTCCGTGCGGCGGGGTTTGCCAGAAAGGGAATCCCGCAGAAGGAGGTCCGGTCCCATAACGCCTCCTCGAAATGCCAACCCACCTCATCCAGATGGCGCGCCCAAGGGAGCGACATGTCGAGAATCTCGGGCGACATGAGGCCTTTCCCCTGGAAGACAAAGTCACGGCATAGCCACAGGACTGGGAGCAGCTGGAGCACACAGAGCAGAAGAAAGTGGCGTTTGTGATGGGAACGCATACCGGTCAAGGGCCATCTTCAGCCAAACCGCTTGACTTGGCGATAGGGATCAGGTGAAATCATCCAAGACGTTTTTCATAGTGGTGGGTGTAGCTCAGTTGGTTAGAGCGCCAGGTTGTGGTCCTGGATGTCGTGGGTTCGAGTCCCATCTCCCACCCCATTTCCTTTCTCCGCTCCTTCGGGAACTCCCCATATCATCGGTGATTACATACCGTTCTGAATGATGAACTCCCCCTCAGTCCCATAAGGAATTCAATTGCACGGTTCTCCGCCCAGCGCCAGTCAGGATCGGCGAGTCCGCCTGATCCGACAAAACCCAAGTGTCCGCCATGGCTGGGCGCCAACAGGTTGGGGTGATCCTCCAAGCCAGAAAAGGACACAAAGGGAACCATCGGATCATCCCGGGCAGCGATGATGAGCCAGGGAGTCTCTATCCCCTCCAGCAAACCCCGCGTGCTACAGGTGTCATAGTAATGATCCAGACTTTGGAACCCCCCATGCGGGACCGTAAAAACTGTGTCGAACTCCATAAGTGTCATCCCATTGGAAAGTGAAAAGTGATGGTGGGTGGTTATTCTTTTCTGAAGACGTTGGACTCGAGCCACCATGCTACTGACAAAGCGGTAGTGGTAGTGACGGTTTTCCCAATTCCTTAAAGACCGGGCGCTACGATGGGCATCGACCGGTGGGCAGATGGCCGCTGTACCGAAAAGGTTGGAGATCTTCTCGACCGCCGCTGCCCTTAAAGCCAGATTCCCCCCCAAAGAGAACCCCAGCAGACAAACAGGGGACTCGGGAAAAGAGGTTTGGATCCACTGGCAGGCCGCCGCCACATCGCCGGATTGTGCGCCATGGTAAAAAGTTCTTGAAAGCTCCTCGGCATCGCCGCAACAACGCATGTTGAGGCGGGCGGTCCGGAAACCCGCCGCCACAGCTTTCCGCGCGGTGCGGAGCAGGTACGGCCTTTCCGAATCACCCTCCAATCCATGCAGCAGAATCAACGTAGGAGTATTCTGGCTGACCTGCCCCGGAGCAGATACATGCAGGGTGGTCTGATCATGGTCTCCCAATGGGATCGAGACCACCTGTGTACCGGGCAGAGGTTTCTCTGGCAGCGAAATCCATCCAGCAAAGGTTTGCCGGTGAGGGCCTTTGAGAAAGGGCAATGGTTTGAACGGGGTTGCGTTCATTACACCACAGTCAATCAACCACTACGGAAGGCTTACCGCTTCCTGCGATAGTAAGGCAATGATTCGTATGTATTTCCGGTACCATACTCCTTTTCACCCTGCGAGTAGCGCCGGGTACCTTGATACTGGTAGGTGTAATCGGGACGCTGGGCATCACCGGGAGTGCCTCCATGGAACCGTTTGGAGGGAAGTGTGGGAACCGTAGCGGCAATCCCTTTCGACAGACCACTAGGTCCCGAAGAGCGGTTCGATTTGGGTTGTGTTGATACGACACCCGCCAAACTTGAGAGGTTCTGACTCTCAAGCCGGCTTGAGACTGTGTTGCCGAATGTCCTCCGTGATTGAGAAGGGATGAGCGGTCCAATCCCTTCTCCCGTGGGTCCCGTGGTCAAGTATTGGCCCTTGGACTTGGTGGTCTGTACAGCCTTTTCTTTCCCCAGGCTGGAGAGTTTGCTCGAGGTGGGTTGGCTGGGGTTGGTCACATCCTCACGGGGGATTGAACCCAGATCCTGGCTATTCATTAATCTCTGACTGGACAGTTGTTGGGACTCCTTGAGAGAAATGGCTTGGGGGAGAGCTGTTGAGCCTCCGGGTAACTTGGGAACTTGGAGCACCGATTGACCCGGAGCGACAGGGCTGAGTCCATTCCATCCCATAGCAGATCCTTCCCATGCGGTGGAAGAGGAAGAAAGAATCGACATCGCTGCCTGCGCGGCGTGTGCGCGGCGTTCTGGCAGGTGTGAAAAGATTTCCTCGCCATTCCCACGCGAACCGAGAGTTTTCAGACGTTCCTCCCACCGGGCTCCGGGTTCATGTCCCACACTAGTGGCTCCCTCGATTGGGTACCTGGAAACCTCCTGGTCCTGCTTTTTGGTTGTTGAGTCTGTCCGCCGTGATGTCAGCGAGGGAGGTAAGCTTGTTGTGGCGGTCATGGAGATAATGTCTGGCGAACTGGGTAACTCCCAACCAGTCAGGGGCGAATGGAGTATGGGATCCTTCCCCGGTAAAAGGCTGCCCTCATCGAGCGCTGGCTCAAACGATTCCACCTGGGCAGAGATGGCTCCCCCCAGCAGAAAGCTACAGAGGATTACTGTCAGGCGAAGGTTGATCCCATCCATGATTCACCGCTCTCTCATCATTTTTAGTGTATCCATTACCGCGGTCTTGTGTAGTCACAGGCGCTTCGTCAACTTTCATTCCGGCCGAAAATCTTTACTCAAAAAAACCAGAGTCCTACAATCCGGTTTGATCGCAATCTAAAAAAAGGGATCCCCCCATGACATCCCCCGGCATCCGTCAGGTGGATTTACATACTCGTGATACAGGTCAAACCAGACCGGCAACCCCTGATTCCGTAATTGCCGATATGTACCCCTCTGCTTCCTTCAAACGTACTTGGTGGCTCATTCAATCTCTTTTGGGCGTGGCGTTCCTGTGTGCCTTTTATGATCGAATGCTTGGGAATGATGAAATCACCCGCCATAATAAACTAGTATCGGTCATACTCGGTTCCCTCCCAACTGTTCTCTTATCTTTGGCGGCTTTGATCATCCTCTATAAAGTGGTGACCTCCCGGCGTGTGATCTGGTGGTTTATCTGTGGGATTGGCCTGGGGCTCCTGTCTAACGGACTGAATCTCATGGAGAGGATGTCCTTTCTACGGAATGTTCCGCTGTTGGGTAGCGAGGGAGCCTTTCATGGAATCACGGAAACGGCCGTTGAATTGACCGGGGTTCTTGTTTTCTTTCTCGCATTCGCGAAGTCAGTCTTAACACTTAGGGAAATGACTGACTTGGCGGAACGCCGGAGCGCCACCCTCCAAGAGGACGCGCGGTTGCGCGCCCAATTGCAAGATGGTCTGATCACCGAGCGGAATGATGCGCGGTGGCTTACCGAGAAGTTGGAGGCGGTTAATGCAGCTACCATGGTCCTCTCGGAATCCACTGGTGTTTATGACCTCTGCCGTCGTGCGGTGGTGTTGGGACGTTGCCAGTTGGGTTTTGACCGTTTGGGAATCTGGCTGTTTGGAGAAAAAACAGGGCAGCTTTATGGGACCTATGGGGTGGATGAGAGCGGCCAAATCCGCGATGAGCGCAACAGTGAGCTCCTTTTCCTCAATCATCATCCCAACGAGGTGGAGATCCTCAGAAGCGGCAAACCATTAATCCGCACAAGTCTTTCTCCGCTCCGGAATCATCAAGGTGAAATTGTGGGGAAGGGTGACCATGCAATAGCCGCTTTATGGGATGGGGACTCCGTGGTGGGTGAAATCACGACGGATAACCTTCTCTCTGAAAAACCTATATCCCCTGTCCAACTACAGCTTCTTGGGGTTTATGCCAATGTTCTCGGTCACCTCCTGACCCAGAAACGATTGGAGGAATCCCTCAGCCATGCCCAACAGATTGAAGAACGTCTCCATGCCCTGCTTGCGGATCTTCATCAAGTGACCTTGGAATTGGCTATGGCGGAGACAGTGGATGATCTCTGCCGCGAGGGAGTGCGCGCCGGAAAGGCCCGTCTCGGCTTTACACGGGTTGAGATACGGCTGATTAGCGAGAA